>CAMUYE010000012.1 GCA_947164825.1 uncultured Clostridia bacterium | reverse complement strand
TGCCGCCGCCGATGATCAGGGTGTCGACCTTTTCCAGCAGGTTGTTGATGACGTTCAGCTTGTCGGAGACCTTGGCGCCGCCCAGAATGGCGACGAAGGGGCGTTCGGGATCGGCCAGGGCCTTGCCCATGATGCCGACCTCCTTGGCGATCAGGAAACCGCATACAGCGGGCAGATAGTCGGCTACGCCGGCGGTGGAGGAATGGGCCCGGTGGGCGGAGCCGAAGGCGTCGTTGACGAAGATATCAGCCAGATCGGCCAGGGCCTTGCTGAGTTCGGGGTCGTTCTTGGTCTCGCCCTTGATGAAACGGGTGTTCTCCAGGAGCATCACGTCGCCGTCTTTCAGTTCGGCGGCCAGACGCTTGGCGTCCTCCCCTGCCACGTCCTTGGACATTTTAACCTCCACGCCCAGCAGTTCGCTGAGACGGTCGGCCACGACCTTTAGGCTGAGCTCAGGCTTGAACTCGCCCTTGGGCTTGCCCATGTGGGAGCAGAGAATCACCTTGGCGCCGTGCTCGCGCAGGTAGTTGATGGTGGGAAGCGCCGCGACGATGCGCTTGTCAGAGGTAATCTTGCCTTCCTTGGTGGGTACGTTAAAGTCGCAGCGGCACAAAACCCGCTTGCCCTTTACGTCGACGTCTTCTACGGATTTTTTGTTGTAATTCATAGTGACCTCCGATTTATAGTATGATGATCCGCAGGCGCGGATGGGTTTACTGCTTCATTTTTCCCCACTGCTTCAAATGGGGAAAGCCCAGCTGCCGCAGGGCCTCGAAGACCCCCACGGCCACGGCGTTGGAGAGATTGAGAGAGCGGGCCTCCTCGATCATGGGGAGCTTCACGCAGTCCTCGGCGTGGGCCTTCAGAAAGGGTTCGGGCAGCCCCTTCGTCTCTTTGCCGAAGATCAGATAGCACTCGTCCTCATAGGCGGCTTCGGTGTAGCATCTGGGCGCTTTAGTGGAGAACAGGCGCATCTGTCGCACCTGGTTTTCGGCGAAGAATTCCGCTAAGTTTTCATAGACCCGCACGTCCAGCAGATGCCAGTAGTCCAGCCCGGCCCGTTTGAGCTGACGGTCTGAAATATCGAAGCCCAGGGGCTTGATCAGATGGAGGCGGCTGCCGGTGGCGGCGCAGGTCCGGGAGATATTGCCGGTGTTCTGCGGGATCTCCGGCTCCACCAGTACGACGTTCAACATAATTATATCCTATTGCCAAAAATTTTGCAACCTTATTCTGCTTTTTTGTATCTCGTATTTTACAGCAGCGGCAGCGGTTTGGTGTTGGTATATTCCACGAAGCGGAAAGGGGTTCGGCCTTCGATCTGGGTGGGCTGGATGGCGGTGACGTACCAGTTTTCGTTCCGGTTCAGGTTGGGAAAGAACCTGTCCGCCTTCAGATCGGTATAGCTGAAGGTGACGTAGGCCTTCTCGCAGTGGGGCACCAACAGCTTGTACACGCTCTCCCCGCCGATGACCCAGAGGTTTTCGCTGTAGCGGTCCCGAAGTACGCTTTTCAGCTCGTCCAGATCGTGGCAGATGACGGCATTTTCAACGCTGAAGTTTTTGTCCCTGGTCAGGATGATATTCTCCCGGTCCCGCAGCGGGGCGGCGTTGGGAAAGGTCTCCAGGGTCTTGCGCCCGTAGATGACGGTTTTGTGGATGGTGAGCTCGCGGAAGCGATGGAGATCCGAAGGAATGGAAACCAGCAGCTTCCCGTTTTTTCCGATGCCCCAGTTGGGGGTGACGTTGACAATGGCGTTCATGTATATCTCTCCTAAATGGCGACGGGGATTTGGTGTTCAAAGGGATGGAATCGGTAGTTCTCCACGGTAAAGCTGTCTTTGGTGAAGGCGTAGAAGTCCGTGACTTTCGGATCCAGCGTGACCCGCGGAGCCGGAAGCGGCTCTTTTTCGATCATCTCCTCCACCATGGGGATATGGCGGTCGTAGATGTGGCAGTCGGCGATGACGTGGACCAGCTCGCCGGGCTCCAGCCCGGAGACCTGCGCCATCATGCAGACCAGCGCCGCGTACTGCACCACGTTCCAGTTGTTGGCGGTCAGCATGTCCTGGGAGCGCTGATTGAGGATGGCGTTCAGTTTGTTTCCTGTGACGTTGAAGGTCATGGAATAGGCGCAGGGATACAGGCCCATCTCGTGCAGGTCCGCGAAATTGTACATACTGGTGAGGATGCGGCGGCTCTGGGGGTTGTGTTTCAGGTCGTAGAGCACCCGGTCCACCTGGTCGAAGTCCCCTTCCGGATAGTGATGCCGGATGCCGAGCTGATACCCGTAGGCCTTTCCGATGGTGCCGTTCTCGTCGGCCCAGGCGTCCCAGATGTGAGAGCCGAGCTCCGCTACCCGGTTGGACTTCTTCTGCCAGATCCAGAGCAGTTCGTCGATGGCGCACTTCCAGTAGGTGCGCCGCAGAGTCATCAAAGGGAATTCCTTCTGCAGATCGTAGCGGTTCACCACGCCGAAAATTTTTACGGTATGGGCGGGCGTGCCGTCCTCCCAGCGGGGGCGGACCGGCAGATCGTCGTCGCGGAAGCCCTCAGTCAGGATCTTTTTGCAGGTTTCGATGTAAACTTGATCGGCGTAACTCATGGTTCCGATACCTCCGTTGTCTGGGTTTCTTCGGTGGGTTCCTCCGTCGGTTCCTCCGTCAGTTCCTCATAGGTCGCGCTGGCGTCAGCCAGGGTCCTGCCGCCTGCCATATGGAAGGCGCTGTCCACCGCCGGCTGAAGGCTGCCGATGACGCCGCGGTTGGCCATGACGGCGTAGGACTTAAAGAGCAGCGGGCAGAAATAGCCGTTTTCCATGACGCCGCGATAGAGATCGTAGCAGTTGCCGGAATTTTCCAGGGAGTCGTAGCAAAGCTGCTCCATGCCCGCGCTGCGGATCCCGCCGTAGCTCAGGCTGCCGTAAGCCCGGAAAAACTCTGTCAGATCAAAATTCCCGGAAAGCCGCGCTTCCCCGAGGAAGAGATCGAACTGCCCGGCGCTCAGCCGATAGCGGTAGGTATCATAGTCGACGGTTTTGAGCTCCGTCTTCAATCCGGCCTTCGTCAGCGCCTCCGCGATCCGGCCGGCGAGCTCCACCCGGGAGGGATCTGAGGAACAGACCAGCAGCGCGGCAACGTATTCGGGAGAAACGGCGGCGTCCCGCAGGGCTTCGGCAAAGGCCTCCTCGTCATAGCTGTACGTTTCAGCCAGTTCCGCGTCGTAGAGCGGGCTTGCGGGGGCGCAGGGCAGATAGGCCGCCTCGGCAAAGCCCTTGTAGACGGAGGCGATCAGCGTCTCCCGGTCGATGATATGGGTCACGGCGGAGCGCAGACCCTGCTTGTAGAAGATCCCTTTTGTCAGGTTGAAGCCGAGATACTGCAGGGTGGTGGTGGGCTCGTCCCAAAGCTCATAGTCGCAGCGGTAGCCCACGGCGTTCGGCGCGTTCAGATCCGCGCAGACCAGAGAGGTCTTGCCGAATTCAAAGCTGTCCCGCACTTCGGTCGGATCCTTGCAGGCGGAGAGCTCGATCCTGTCGTATTCCACGGGAGCGCGGCTGTCCTGCCACCAGCTCCGATTCCTGCGCAGGCAGAGGGTCCCGGCCTCCTCCGAGAAGGCGTAAGCCCCGGTTCCGACGGGACGGTCGCTCTCCTCGGTGCCGGCCTTCACGATGGGCACGTCCAACAGCAGGGGCAGATTCTCATAGGCCTTGTTCAGACGGATCTCCAGGGACCGCTCATCCAGGACGGAAATGGAGTCGACCTTCGAGAAGCGGGAGCCGTAATATGCAGAGCCCCGGGCAGCTTCCAGCGAGGCCACGGCGTCCCGGGCGCTTAAAGCGCTGCCGTCTGAAAAGCGCACACCGTCGCAGAGGGTGATGACGTAGGTCTTTCCGCTCTCCGACACAGCGAAGCATTCGCAGAGCACGGGCTCAGGCTGAAAGCCGCTGCCAAGCACGAACAGGGGTTCGTAGACCAGGGAGAAAACGGGCCTGTTGGTGATGCAGTTGCAGGAATAGGGGTTGAATCCGTATGCGGGCACGTAGGCCAGGCCAAAGCCCTTTGGGATTTCGTTTTGCTGATTGAGATTGTTCTCGTGGGATTCCGTCTCCACGGTCGTTTCCTCCTCCTGCTGCCAGGGCAGGTTCAGCGTACAGCCGGAAAGCAACAGAGAGCAAACAAGCAGAATACATAGCAGGCGCTTCAAGAAAACGGCCCCCATTTCCATTTATTTCAGCATGATGATCGCGGCAAGAGAGCCTCTTGCCTGTCCGGTCAGCCGATGCGACCAGAACCGGTCCGGCTGACAGCGGGTACAGTCGCGGGAGATATCAATGGTTTTGACGCCGGAGCGCCGAAGCCAGAGGGCATTGAGCTGCTTCAGATCCGGGAAGAACTTCTCCCCTTCCTGCCGGATGAACTGCGCCGCCTCCTCGCCCAGGGAGGAGAGCATGGCGTCCCGGACCTCCGGCCCGGTCTCAAAGCAGCAGGGGCCGATGCAGGGGCCGATGGCCGCCTGCAGATCCGCGGGATCCGTGCCGAAGTCCCGGCTCATGGCCTCCACACAGCGGGCGGCGATGCCCTTGGCGGTCCCCCGCCAGCCCGCGTGGACCGCGGCCGCGGCGTGCCGGACCGGATCGTGCAGCAGGATCGGCGTGCAGTCGGCGGAGAAGCAGACCAGCGCCACGCCGGGCTCGTTGGTATAGATCCCGTCCCGCTCCGGCTCCACTTCCCGGAATAAGCCATAGCCCCGATCCCCTGCCCCGACCCGGGCCACGAGATCCGTGTGGGTCTGGTGGGTGAAGACGGTCTGCTCCGGCGTGAAGCCCACGGCGGCTCCGAGGCGGCGGTAGTTCTCATAGACGTTCTTCCAGTCGTCCCCCCGGTGGACGCCGAGGTTCAGAGAGGAAAGGTATCCGCTCGAAACGCCGCCGTGCCGGGTGGAAAAGCAGTGGACCACGTTTCCCGTAATGGCGTCGGAGGTCAAATATTCAGGTGGCGTGTGGGTGTGAAACATGGCGGCTCCTGTTCAAACGAAGTAAGAAGTAACAGGTAATAAGTAATAAGTAATCGTTACCTGATTTCCTTCAATAGCGTTTCAAGCTCCCGGTAGAAGGCCGCGATCTGCAGGCCGTCCACAAGGCTGTGGTGGACCAGCAGAGAGACCGGCATCATCAGTCTGCCGCGGTAGTCCGGCTCGTACTTTCCCCAGGTGATGGCGGGATTGCTGGCGTCCGGACCGAAATTGGGCTGCGAGATCGCCCGATAATGCAGCCATGGCACCGTAGAGATGAAAAACATCCCCTCTACGTCGTCCTCCTCCTCGATGGAGGCGCCGGCCTTTGCACGCCCTCGCTGGAAAGCAGCGTATGCCATATAGTCGTCCCAGCTTTGCGCTGGATCATGCCGCAGGGTGCAGTAGCAGTAGGCGCCATTTTCCAGCAGCTCGATGTGAGAGGTATCGCAGCGTTCGTATTCCACGACACGATCTCCCCGGATCCGGCGGCGCAGCTCCGGCACGGCGTTGGCAGCCATGGCCGCAGCCCGGATGAAGGCCGGATAGAAGGACCAGCCCTTTTCCCTGCAGAGTTGTACGAACTCCGTCACGTCTACGTCCACCGTCAGGCCGACGTGGGGATTCGGCGCGTGCCGAAAGTGATCAAAATGGGCCTTGCGGGGATCGGCGGTCATGTCGATTTCACGGTAATCCATATCATTCACCCGTATTCAAGCTCAAACGATTCAAAAAATGTCCGTCCCCGTCCCCGTCCGGATAAATATATTGGCTGAATTGCTCCGGGCCGATCTCCAACAGACGTTCATTCTCCTCCCGGTTCAATAGATAGGCTTGCAGAAGGATTACAGTTTTCATGAACCCAAGTTTACAGCGAAGCACACCGGTATCCGGGATAATCTGAGGAAATTCCAGAAATGCGCCGACAATTTGCTCCCCTTCTTCCGGTTTCCATTCCACGCTGTGTCCATACGTGCTGTGTCCATACGTGATGTAAGTCTTTGTCTGGACCGGATAGAGGGCGATTTCCCAAAGATAAGCGGCATAGCGTTGGCATAACGCGTGATCCTTCAAATCTTCTTTTGGATCAACAAAAACAACATATTCGTTTCGATCACCCAACTGCGCTTTTTTCACCGGCATTTTGTAGTCGCTGGCTCCCATGGTCACGAGTTTCCAGAACGGAAGTTCTTCGGTAGGCGCATAAATCAAAATATCAGTATGGGTCGGCATTTCAACTGTGGGATGCAATACCATGCAGTCACTTTGTTTAAAATAGGTATCACAATGCTTGATCCATTTATCCATTTCATGCCGGGTCATGCTTTTCCTCCAAAATTGTTTTCGTTTTGCAGATAGCAATCTGCAAAACACCACAATTATTCATTATTCACTATTCATTATTCATTTTATCGGCAAGCGGGGCAATGGCGCACACTGTGCGCCGCTACACGCAGCATACTTGTCACTTGTCCCTTGTCCCTTGTCAATTGTCACTTGTCCGTCCCAGGTCCTTGTCCCGGCAGCACTTCTTGTACTTCTTGCCGGAGCCGCAGGGGCAGGGGTCGTTGGGACCGACCTTGACCTTCTTGACCACGGGCTGGCGCTTGACGGTCTTGTCCCCGCCGCCGGTTCCGGTGACGGTGGCGACCTTCTTGCGCTCCATATCCTTATCGGAGCGGATGCGGACGGCAAAGAGCCGGCGCACGGTCTCCTCCTTGATGGCGTTGATCATGCCCTCGAACATCTGGTAGCCCTCGCGCTTGTACTCCACCACGGGATCCACCTGTCCGTAGGAGCGCAGGGAGATGCCCTGCCGCAGATCGGTCATGGCGTCGATGTTGTCCATCCAGTACTCGTCCACGACCCGCAGCGTAATGACCCGTTCCACCTCGCGCATGGCGGGGGCGCCGTACTCCGCTTCCTTGGCGGCGTAGGTCTCCCGCATGAGCCGGAGCAGATGATCCTTGACGTCCTTCTTTTCGAGCTTGTCCAGCTCCTCCCGGGTGGGGATCCAGGCGCCGGGGGCGAAGTACTTGCCCTCGAACTGGGCGATGAGCTCCCGCATCTGGGCCGCGTCCTCCACGAAATTGGACTGGCCGAAGCTGTTCTCCACCTCGGAATCCACCACGTAGCGCATCATGGCCTCAATGTTCTTCTGCAGATCCTCGCCGTTGAGCACCTGCATACGCTGCTCGTAGATGACCTTTCTCTGGGTGTTCATCACGTCGTCGTATTCGAGGACGTTTTTACGGGCCTGATAGTTGCGGCTCTCCACGGTCTTTTGCGCGTTTTCGATGGCCCCGGAGAGGATCTTGGCGTCGATGGGGGTGTCCTCGTCGATGCCCAGGGTCTCCATCATGTTCATGACCCGCTCGGAGCCAAACAGGCGCATGACGTCGTCCTGCATGGACAGATAGAAGCGGCTCTCGCCGGGGTCGCCCTGACGGCCGGAACGGCCGCGGAGCTGGTTGTCGATGCGTCGGGACTCGTGGCGTTCGGTGCCCACGATGAAGAGGCCGCCCACGGCCCGGACCTTCTGGGCCTCGGCGTCGGTCATTTCCTTATAATGGTGATAAAGCGCGTCAAAATCAGCCCGGACAGCCAGAATGGCGGGATCCGAGGTCTCGGAATAGGCGTTGGCCTCCATCAGAAGCTCTTCCGTCATATCCTCACGCTTGCGCAGATCGGCCAGGGCCATGTATTCGGGGTTGCCGCCCAGCACGATATCGGTGCCGCGGCCTGCCATGTTGGTGGAGATGGTAACGGCGCCGAACTTGCCGGCCTGGGCGACGATTTCCGCTTCCTTCTCGTGGAATTTGGCGTTCAACACCGCGTGGGCGATGCCTTCTCTTTTCAGAAGCTTGGACAGCAGCTCGGATTTCTCGATGGAGATCGTGCCAACCAGGACCGGCTGGCCCTTCTCATGGCATTCCACGATCTGCCGGATCACGGCCCGGAGCTTCCCCGCCTCCGTCTTGTAGACCACGTCGGGGTTGTCGATGCGGATCACGGGCTTATTGGTGGGGATCTCCACCACGTCCAGGGCGTAGATCCCGTTGAATTCCTCCTGCTCGGTCATGGCGGTGCCCGTCATGCCGGAGAGCTTTTTGTAGAGGCGGAAGAAGTTCTGGAAGGTGATGGTGGCCAGGGTCTTGCTCTCGCTCTCGACCTTGACGCCTTCCTTGGCTTCGATGGCCTGGTGCAGGCCCTCGTTGTAGCGGCGGCCGTACATCAGACGGCCCGTGGCCTCGTCCACGATGATGACCTGGCCGTCCTTGACCACGTAGTCCACGTCCCGCTTCATAATGCCCCGGGCCCGCATGGCCTGGTTGATGTGGTGGGACAGCGTGGAGTTCTCCAGATCGGCCAGGTTTTCCACGTTGAAATACTGCTCGGCCTTCTTGATGCCGGTGGCGGTGAGCTGGACGGCGCGGTCCTTTTCGTCCACGTAGTAGTCGCAGTCTTCGTCGTCGTGGCTCTGCTTGTCGTCCATGGTGGCGTAGACCTTGCGCTTCAGCCGGGAAACGAAGAAGTCCGCCATCTCGTACAGCTTGGAGCTCTCGTCGCCCTGGCCGGAGATGATCAGCGGGGTTCTGGCCTCGTCGATCAGAATGGAGTCCACCTCGTCCACGATGGCGAAGCTGTGGCCGCGCTGCACCTGATCCTTCTTGTACAGGGCCATATTGTCCCGCAGGTAGTCGAAGCCCAGTTCGTTGTTGGTGCCGTAGGTGATGTCGGCGGCGTAGGCCTTCCGGCGATCGTCGGGGCTCAGATCGTGCACGATCAGTCCCACCGTCAGCCCCATAAAGCGATAGACCTTGCCCATCCACTCGGAGTCGCGCTTGGCAAGGTAGTCGTTTACGGTGACGATGTGGACGCCCTCGCCGGTCAGCGCGTTCAGATAGGCCGGCAGGATCGCGACCAGGGTCTTGCCTTCGCCGGTCTTCATTTCGGCGATCCGGCCCTGGTGGAGGATGATGCCGCCGATGAGCTGGACACGGTAAGGCCGCATACCGAGCACCCGCAGCGCGGCCTCCCGGACGGCGGCAAAGGCCTCGGGCAGCAGGGCGTCAAGGCTTTCGCCCTTGGCGTAACGCTGTTTGAATTCAAGGGTCTTGCCCCGAAGCGCGTCGTCGGAAAGCGCCTTCATCTCAGGCTCCAGGGCTTCGATTTTATCCACTAAGGGCCGCAGCTTCTTGACCTCCCGTTCGGAGGTGCTGCCAAAGAGTTTCGTAATGAGTCCCATCGTTTTTCCTTTCTTCCTGTGCGATTCCCGTTCATCGGCCGCATCTGTCGCCGATCATCCGTAATACGCTCAATCTTGTTTATTATATCATACTTTCCTTCGTAATAAAAGGAAAAAATCGCAGTTTCAGAAAGTTTTTCACTTTCATCAATATACAACCGCATCACTTCGGCGGAAGCTGGGTCTGCAGGGTCTGCGTCAGGATTTGGGTCTGCGCCCGTGCGTCCGCGGCAAAGCGCGCAAAGTCCCGGGCGTATTCCGAGAACTCCGCCTGCAGGCTCTCATAGGCCCTTGCGCTCTGGCGGGAACGGAGCGTCAGCTCCCGCAGGGCTTCCGGCAGGGGCTTGGCGGGGCCGTGCGGCGGCGCTTTCAGCCGCAGTCTTCTCCCGGTCAGCAGATAGTGCATGGTCGTCAGTTCCCGCACGCGGGCGTCGGTTTTTGCGGCGGCCCGGTTGAGGGCGGCGCTCCCCTGCCCGCGGATCCTCCGGGCGGCGGAACGCAGGGCGGAGGCGTCCGACAGTTCCTGGACAACCAGCCCTTCCAGCCGTTCCGGCAGTACGGCCTCTTCCGCCGTGATCCCGCCCGGGCTCTTGACACGCTGCCATACGGCTCGTTCGGTTTGCAAATCCATATTGCGCACCACCTTTCGCCACAGTTTATGCGAAAGGGCGAAGCTTCGTGACTGGAAGCTTCGCCCCTTGCTTATCTTGTGACGATGGGCAGAAGATAATAGGAAAACCTTCCGTTTCGGTAGATGGTCAGCAGAACCCGGTCTCCCGCGCTGTGGGCGGCAAGGACGCGTTCAAAGTCGTCGGTGCCGGAGATCTCGACCCCATCCACGGCGGTGATGATGTCGTATTGATACAGGATCCCGTCCGAGGCGCTGCCTGCGGAGACGCTGTCGATCCAAACGCTGCCCGGGAACCGGAAGAACTCCCGGTACTGCTCCGGGATATCCGCGACCTCAAACCCGAGCCAGACGGTGTTTTCCGAGGCCGCCTGTTCAAACCCGGTGACGATCCCCACGAGATCCTCCGCGGAAACGGCGAAGCAGGGGTCCGTCCCCGAAACCAACCGCATCCCGATGGGCGTGGTGATGCCCAGCACCAGGCCGCGCTCGTCCAGCAGCGGGCAGCCGTATTCCGTCCCGCCGGGGAGGGCGTTGGTCTGCATCAGCCGGAAGCTCCTGCCGTTCACTTCCACGGAACGGCTGGCCGACAGCATCCCTTCGCTGAACACGTTGGGAAACTGGGAGCCGTAGGGATTTCCGATGCAGTAGACGCTCTGGCCGATCCTGGGTTCTGCGTTGGAGCTGAAGCGAACGCAGGGCAGCTTCTCCGCCTCCACTTTCAGAAGACAGACGCCGGAGAGCGAGTCCTCGCCGATCCGTTTCGCGCTGCGCACGGCGCCGTCCGGGAAGCTGACGCTGATGGAAGCGGCGCCGCTGAGCCCGTCGGTGGCGGAGAGAATGAAGCCGTCGGAGGAGATCACAACGCCGGTATAGCTCTCGCTGCCGTAATAGCCGCTCAGCTCGACGCAGACCACTGCATCGGAAACGGACTCATAGATCTCCGTGGGGCTTAAAAGCTCCCCGCCGCCGGAGGCCACGGGAAGGCGGAGATCGTCGGAGCCGATCTCGTAGGGCGCGGCGGCCTGTTCCGAACCGGGCAGCTCCAGATTCCGCACCGGATTCGTGGAAGCTTCGGTTTCCTCCTGGTTTTGCAGGGCGAAGCGCCAGCCGTCTTCGCCGTTCTCAAGGCGAACGTGTTTGACCGCGGTCACAACGCTGATCGTACAGATCGCGATCACGGCAAGCCCCAGGCAGATCCAGAGGCCCACGTAGCTGCGGCTGGGCTTGGGCCGGACAGCGGTGCCATAATAGTCCTCCGGGCAGCCGCAGGGCTGCTCCGGCAGCTCCTGTACCTCGGCCTCCATGGGAGTCCGTTTGTCGTCCATATGGCGCCTCCTAAATGAACAGAATAATCACATAGAATCAAAGAATCAAACGCTTGCGGCGGCAGGCCCTGTTTTCCTGTCTGCGGTCAGGGCGTCGTCTCTTTGGGAAGGGTGAAGCTGAATTCCGTCACGCCGTCCCGGCTGGTGACGTAGATATCCTCTCCGTGGCTGAGGATAATGGTCTTGACGATATAGAGGCCCAGGCCCCAGCCGTCCCGGTCCTCGGAGCGGCTTTTATCGGTCTTGTGGAAGCGGTCGAAGATGAGGGAAAGCTCGTCCGCCGGAATGGTCGGTCCGGTGTTGGACACCGAGACCAGGTATTTTCCGCCCTTTGCCTGGGCGATCTTCAAGCCCAGTCTGCCGCTTTCCGGGCAGAATTTCACAGCGTTGTCGATCAGGTTGTATACGACCTGGGTAATGGCGTCCGGGTCCGCCCTGGTGCGGGCGCCCTGATCCGGCAGATCTGTCTCGACCTCCAGCTTTTTGTCGTTGATCTTCTGCTCGAAGCTCAACAGGACCTCGCCCACGGTCTGACAGAGATCGAAACTGCGCTTCCGCTCCTCGGGGACGCCCTGATCCTGGAGACGGGAAATTTCCAGCATGGAGCGCACCAGCCGGGACAGGCGCTTGACCTCCGCCGCGGTGATCTCCATATACTTTGGCTGCTCCTCGGGCGGGATGGTGCCGTCGAGCATGCCCTCCATATAGCCGGAGATGGTGGTCATCGGGGTTTTGAGCTCGTGGCTGACGTTGGCAACGAATTCCTGGCGTTTGCGTTCAGACTGCGCCAGCGCCTGGGACATATTGTTGAAGGCGACGGCCAGCTCGTTGAGCTCGGCGGTGTCGGTGTCGTCCACGTCCACGCGGACGTCCATCTGCCCGTGGGCCATGCGGCGGGCAGCCGCGGTCATCTGTTTGATGGGCTTCATCTGCCGCTGGGTAATGATCCAGATAATGGGGATCGCCAGCACGAGCACCGCCAGAGCGGCAAGGATATTCAGCCGTCTCGCCTCCCTGAGCCGTTCCGTCACAGAGGACGAGGGCCGGGAACTGACCACGTATCGCAGCGACCCGGCTTTGTTCTTGGCCAGGCTGATGGCCGTGATCCGCTTCTCGCCGTAGCAGCCGATCTCCAGGTTTTTCCGAAAAACCGGCCCCTTCGCGCTGGCGCCGTCCAGCAGCTCGTGGCTGAACTGGTAGCCCAGATGCTCGCAGGTCTGTGGGCCGCAGGAGCAGGCGATGATGGTCCCGCTCTCGTCGCAGACGACGGTGTCGTTGCCCGAGGCCCGGGCGGTAAAATTGAGCTGAATGCAAAGCTGCTGCTGGCGGTCGCGGGAGCTGTCGGCCCCGAAGAGCACCGTCATATCGGCGGCGGAGGAGGCGGACGCGCACACGTCCTCGGACAGCATATCCTCGATCAGACGGCCGTAGAGCAGCTGGGCTGCGGTGCTGAACAGGATCAGAGTCAGCAACAACAGGCAGACAGACAGGATCATCTGACCGCCGAAGCTTCGTTTCACGGCTTATACCACCTCAAACTTATAGCCCACGCCCCAGACGGTTTTGAGGGACCACTGATCGGAAACGCCTTCCAGCTTTTCACGCAGACGCTTGATGTGAACGTCCACGGTGCGGGTATCGCCAAAGTAGTCGAAGCCCCAGACCTCGTCCAGCAGCTTGTTGCGCTGATAAACCCGGTTGGGCGTGGAGGCCAGGTGGTAGAGCAGCTCCATCTCCTTGGGCGGCGTGGGGATCTTCTTGCCGTCCACGGTGAGCTCGAAGGAATCCATGTCGATGATGAGCTTGTCGAAGACCAGTCTTCTTTCGTTCTTCTCCGGCACGTTTCCGCTGCGGCGCAGCACGGCTTCGATCCGCGCCAGGACCTCCCGCATCTCAAAGGGCTTGGTGATGTAGTCGTCGGCGCCCTGCTTCAGGCCGGTGACCTTATCCTCGGTCTCGCCCTTGGCGGTGAGCATGATGACGGGCGTTTGGGATTCGGCGCGGATGGTCCGGCAGACGCCCCAGCCGTCCAGCACGGGCAGCATCAGATCCAGCAGGACCAGATCGGGCTGGAAGCGGCGAAACAGCTCCACTCCCTTGCCGCCGTCGGAGGCGATGGCGACCTCGTAGTTTTCCTTTTCCAGATAAAGCCGAAGCAGATCGGCGATGTTGTTGTCGTCCTCGACGATCAAAATTTTGACTGCCATTTCAAATCCTCCTCTTTTCGTTCGGAAACAGATTTCTTTTGAATATTATAGCGCATAAGCCATAAAATCGGTGAACATTTTGTAAAAAGTTCGGAGCGATTCTTTTAACAAGCGCAAGCAGCGCGAAGGGCCCGGCTCCGCCGGATCGTCCCCCCGCCGATCTGAATTTCCCTTGCTTTTTGCCTGTTTGTAAAGTATAATATGCACAGAAAAAACGTAAAAAAATCAGAATGGATGATGATTTATGGAGCTTCGTGTCCTTGCCGTGGGCGACGTTTGCGGTTCGTCCGGCCTTCAGCTCGTACAGCAGCGGCTTCGGGCCCTGCGCAGAGAATACCGCGTGGATTTCTGCGTGGTCAACGGGGAAAACGCCGCCACCGTGGGCATTACGCCCCGGCAGGCGGACGCCCTGCTGGACGCCGGAGCCGACGTGATCACCCTGGGCAATCACAGCTATAACCGCAGGGAGATCGCGGACTATCTGGACGACTGCCGGTACATCCTCCGCCCCGCCAACGACTCTCCCCTCTTCCCCGGCCGCGGTCTGGGCGTCTACGACACCAAGGCCGGTCCGGTGACCGTAATCAATCTGATCGGACGCTGCAACATGGCCTTCGGCCCGGACAATCCCTTTCTGCTGGCCGAACGGCTGCTGAAGGAGATTGAGACAAAGGTGGTCCTGGTGGACTTCCACGCCGAGGCCAGCTCTGAAAAGCTGGCTCTGGGCTATCATCTGGACGGCAAAGTCTCCGCCCTCTGGGGCACCCACACCCACGTTCCCACCGCCGACGATCAGATCCTCCCCAAGGGTACGGGCTACGTGACGGATCTGGGGATGACGGGGCCGATCCATTCGGTCATCGGCGTCCGGGTGGAGCAGTCCATCGCCACCTTCCGGGGCGGTCTGAGCAGCCGCTACGAAACCGCCCCCGGCCCCTGCAAGCTGGACGCTGTGCTGTTTACCATCGACGCCGACACCGGCGTCTGCACAAACACGGAAAGGATCCGCTATGATGCTGCGAATGATGCACGCGGCTGATCTGCACCTGGACAGCCCTTTTGCCGCCCTGGCGCCGGAACAGGCCGCCCAGCGCCGGGCGGAACAGCGGGATATGCTGCGCCGCCTGGCGGAGGAATGCGAGCGCCGGAACTGTCAGATCCTGCTTCTGGCCGGAGACCTCTTTGACTCCGACCGGGTTTACCGGGAGACCGCGGATCTGCTTCGGCAGACCCTGCAGGAGCTGAACGCCCGGGTTTTCATCGCGCCGGGAAACCACGATCCCTACACGCCGCGCTCTCCCTACGCGACCCTCTCCTGGCCGGATAACGTCCATATTTTTCGCTCCCGCAGCGTGCAGGCCGTCCGGCTGGATAACCCGGCGCTTACGGTTTACGGCGCGGCCTTCACCGAGTCCCGGGAAAGCGGCCTGTTCGGCGGCTTTGCGGCGGAAGCCGGCCAGGGGCCGAAGATCATGGTGATGCACGGGACCCTGGGCGCCGCGCCCTCCGTCTATAATCCCATTCCCGAGGCCGCCGTCAGCGCCTCCGACCTGGATTACCTGGCCCTCGGCCACGTCCACAGGCGGGAGATCCGCCGGATCGGCAAAACCACCGTGGGCAATCCGGGCTTCGCCATGGGGCGGGGCTTCGACGAGACGGGCCCCGGCGGCGCTTTGTACCTCGAACTGGAGGGCGGCGACTGCCGGGTAGAGGCCGTCGATCTCGGCTGCCGGATCTATCAGAGCCTGACCGTCCGGGTGGCGGAGGATCCCCTCGCCGCTGCAGAAGCGATGCTTCCGGAGGACACTGAACGGGATATTTACCGCATCATCCTCACCGGAAGCTGTCAGCCTCCGGATTTGGATGCGCTGAAAGCGGCCCTTGCGCCGCGTTTTTACGCGCTGGAGCTCGTCGATCAGACGCTGCCGCCCCTCTCGCTCTGGAAGGATCTGTCTGAGGACAGCCTGAAGGGGGAATTCCTGCGTAAGATCAAAGACTGCTATGACGCGGAGGATACGAACGAGGAGGCGCGCAGGCTGCTGGCGCGGGCCGCCGAAATCGGGCTGGCTCTGATGGAAGGGCGGGAGGTGCCTGGCCTATGATCATACGTCGGATGCGCGCCTCATACGGCATGCTTGACGGGCGGGAGCTGCGGCTTCAGCCCGGATTGAACGTAATCACCGGCGGAAACGAAACCGGGAAATCCACCTGGCTCGCGTTTATCCTCTCCATGCTCTACGGCGTGGACACGAAGGATCGGGCCCGGCGCGACCGCCTTCCCGACAAGCTGAAATACCTGCCCTGGAACGGCATGCCCATGTCCGGCACCATGGAACTGGAAGCGGACGGACGTGCGCTGACCCTGGAACGCGGCAGCACGACGGCCCCCATGGGCGATTTCCGGGCCTGGGATACGAATTCCGGCTCTCCCATCGGGGAACTGACCGGAAAGAGCTGCGGGCAGGCCCTGCTGGGCGTTGAGGCCGCCGTCTATGCGCGCTGCGGCATGATTCGCCAGCAGCATATGCCGGTCTCCTCGGATCCGCAGCTTGAAAAGCGGCTGAGCGGTCTTGTCAGCTCCGGCAGCGAGGACTATTCCTATGCCGAGATCGACGAAAAGCTGAAAAAGCTGCAGACCGCCATCCGCCACAATCAAAGCGGCGCCCTGCCCCGGGCGGAGGAGGAACGCCGCTCGCTGGATCTCCGTCTGCGGGAGCTGGAAGAAAGCCGCCGTCGGCTTGCGGAGCTGGAAGCCGATCTGCACGAACTCCGCCGCCGGCGAGACGAGTGCCGCGAGATCCTTGCCGGGCTCGATGCTCTGGAACGCCGGGAGCGGCAGGCCCGGGTCGAGCGGGCTGAGGCCGAACTCCGGGAGGCCAGAGAGGATCGGGAGAGCTGGGAAGCCGTCTGCGCCGATCTGCCCGAAGCCTCCGTCCTGCAGGAGCTGGAAACCGCGCTGCGGCAGCTCCAGTCGGATGTCCAGCGCGTCGCCTTGGAAGACGGTCTGAACGCGCCGGAACCCGCGGATCCCGGTCCGGATCCCCTCTTCGGACGCATGTCCGCGCAGGAAGCCCGGGACCGGGCCGCCGCCGACGCGGAACTGGTCCGGCAGGCCCAGGCCGCGAAGCGTCCGCTGCCTGGAACTTCCCCGTTTTGGCTGGTCCTGCTTCTGCTGGGCGTGGGCGCGGGAGTCGCGGGCGCACTGATCCCGCAGCTTGCGCTGTTGATCGGCGGGATCGTTCTTGCCCTGGCCGGAACGATCTGGCGGATCCTTCTCCTTGTCGACTGCAAGCGTCGGAACGAGGAATATGAGTCCATGCAGCGACAGGCAAAGACGATCCTGGAACGCTGCGAAGCCGAGACAGCGAAGGACGTGCTGCTCCGTGCCGACGACTATTGCAAACGCCTTCATGCCCGGGAAAACGCCGGGCAGCACCGGACGCGGGAGGCGCTTGAAACCCTTGCCGGGCGGCGGGATCGGATCCTCGCCCGGGTGGACGCGCTGATGCCCGGCACAGGCACGCCGGAAAAGGCCGCCGCGCTGTTTCAGGAGGCTGCGCGTTCAAGGCAGGCGCTGGAACGCGCCCGTCTGCTTGAACAGGCGCGGAGCGAGCGGCTCCATATGCTCCGGGACAGTCCGGAAGCCTCCGCCGAAAAGATCGAAACCCCCGAGCGCTTTGCCGGGTACGAGCGGGAAAGCGTCAGTCTGACCCTGCGCGCCCTGGAGGAGCGGATCGAAGCCGCCGCGTCCAAAGCCGATATGCTCTCCGGCGCCATCGGCCAGATGGGCGAGCCTCTGGCGCTGGAAGCCCGGCGGGAGGAACTGGATCGCCGGATCCAGGCGCTGGAAGATCGCTGGGCCTCGCTCCAACTGGCCCGACAGGCCCTTGCGGACGCGGACGAAAGCCTACGCTCCCGTTTCGCTCCCCTGCTCTGCGAAAAGACCGGCGAACTGTTTTTCCGGCTCAGCGGCGGAAGATACGACAAGGTCCGGCTTGACCGGGATCTCCGCGTTACGGTTCACCCGACGGACAGCGCCGTTTTCCGTCCCCTTTCCTATCTCAGCGGCGGCGCTGCGGATCAGCTCTATCTGGCTCTTCGGCTGGCGATCTGTGAGCTGTTGATCCCGAGGGCCCCCATCCTGTTGGACGACGCGCTGGTTTACTTCGACGACCAACGAGCCGCCCTGGCGCTGGAAACCTTGAAAGAGCTGAGCAAAACCCGGCAGGTGTTGATCTTCAGCTGTCAGTCCCGCGAAAAGCGGATCCTGGACGAATTGGCGTCCAGGCAAAAGGCGGATCCGGAAACCCAGCCGGAAACCGTATCGTGAGAACTATGCTTCTCAAATGAAAAAATCGCCTTTTGAGGGCGATTTTTTCATTTGAAAAGTCTTCAATTTTATACTGAACTCCCATAGAAAGATTGAAAAATGTTCCGTGCAGGAATTGCGTCAGACGAGGCGGAGGACGCAGGCGGGCTTGACGCCCGGCAAGGACGACAACGAAGTATGACACAATTCCTGCCGAAACAGATTAAAGGTTTCTATGGGAGTTCAGTATTATACACGCATCCGACGGATCATGCCGAATGAGCTGTGCAGGCAGGATTCAGCACAGGATTTCCCGCATCCGGGACAGAAGCGGATCCGAGGCGGGCGTGAGCGGGAGCCGGCAGTTTCCGACCTGGAACCCAGCGAGGTTCAGCGCGGCTTTGATGGGGATGGGGTTCACCTCGCGGAACAGAAGTTCGATCATCGGCTGCTGCTCCCGCTGGAGGTTGAGGGCCCTGGCGTATTCTCCCCGGAGAGCGGAGTCGGTCAGCTCCTTCACGGCTTTCGGCCGCAGATTGGACAGAACGGAGATCACGCCCAGGGCCCCGCAGGCCATGAAGGGCAGGATCCGGTCGTCACAGCCGCAGTACACCGGAAATTCCGCTCCGCAGAGGGCGTGGAGCTTCAGGACCCGCGCAACGTCCGGGTCAGCTTCTTTGATTCCGGCAACAGTCGGCAGCTTTGCCAGGGCCGCGCAGGTCTCGGGCTCGATGCGCACGTTGGTCCTGGACGGAACGTTGTAGAGCAGGATCGGCAGCTCCGAAGCCCCTGCTACCGCCTCATAGTGGGCCAAAAGGCCTTCCTGGGTGCAGCGGTTGTAGTAGGGCGTCACGCAGAGCAGGGCGTCGGCCCCCAGCGCCGCGGCTGCGCGGGCGGTTTCGGCGGCCTTCCGGGTGTCGTTCCCGCCGGTTCCCGCGATGATCTTCGTGTGACCGGCGCAAAAACGGACGCAGTGGGCGATCAGGGCGATCAGTTCCTCATGGGTCAGAGTCGCCGCCTCCCCCGTCGTGCCGCCCACGACCAGGGCTTCCACACCGGCCTCCAGTTGGCCCTCCAGCAGCCGATCCAGGGCTGTGAAATCGATGCCGCTTTCGGTAAACGGCGTCACAAGCGCCGTGCAGGTCCCGCGAAAAATAGGGTTTGTCATTGGATGTACCTCCTGTTTCCCGTTCCCGGTCCATGAACGCATGGACTGCAGAACAGCTTTATTCGCAAAGCATTTTATTCTTTCGGTCAGAGGATTATTCCGATTGACTGTTCGGGGATAATCGAGTATAATAAATAAGATGCAGTGCTTTTCCACAAAAACCAAACGACAAAGGATGAACAGAACTGCCATGAAACCGAACGGATCCTTTCTCCCCTGGCTGTGCCGTCTTCTGTGTCTGCTGCTCGTTCTGATCCTGCTCTTTGCTGCCTCCGGCTGCGGAAAACTGCCGGATCCCGTAATCGACTCCGGAAGCGACAGCGCCGTCCGGCCGCAGACCGACGCCCCGGCGTTGACAACGGAGTCGCAGATAAGCTCCGTCGTTTCCGAACCGGAACCCTCCGCTTCAACAGAAACCGAACCGGCAGTTCCCTCGGAGCCCCTTTGCATGGAGGAAGCCATCCAACGCTACGAAGCCTATCCCCTGGACTACAGTCCCATTGAACGGGAAGCGGAAAGGCCCATTTCCTCCGTGCCTGCTCCAAGATTCAGCCTCGGCCCGGACGGGATCTGGCGAAGCGCCGATAGCGGCGACGGCCCCGCCGTCCTGATGCTGACCGGGGATCTCCTGTGCCAGACCCGGCAGCAGGAGGCGGCAAAGACAGCGTCCGGTTACGATTTTCGCGGGAGTTTCCACTATGTTCAGCCTGTGTTTGCCGAAGCGGATCTTGTGATCGGCAATCTGGAGGGGACTCTCAGCGAACAAGCTCCCTATATGGCGGAGCAGCCCGAAGTGGAAGGAAAGCCCCATCTCAACGCTCCGGCTTCTTACCTTGCGGCCCTTCGCGACGCCGGCTTTGACGCTGTAGTCATGAGCAACAACCACAACTGCGACGCCGGAGTACGGGGGATCTACGACACATTGGATCGGGTGGAGGAATACGGGCTGATCCATACGGGTACCTTCCGAAGCCGCGAAGATCCCAGATTCATACTCGTGGAGGTCAAGGGCATTCGCTTCGGCCTGATGAGTTACGCTACCTTCTTCAATAAGAAAGACGCCCACCTGACGGCGGAAGGCGTCAGCACCCTGCTGAATCGCTATGATCCGGAAACCGCGGCCAGGGACGCGGCGGCGGCCCGGGAGGCCGGGGCGGAATACCTTTTGGTCTATATCCACTGGGGGAAAGAATACGTCAACACGCCCACCGACAAGCAGCTTCGGATCGCCCGGGAGCTGGCCGACGCGGGCTATGACTTCATCATTGGCTCCCATCCCCACGCTCTGCAGCCCTATGACACGGTGACAAGCGCCGACGGTCGGACGGTTCCCGTCCTCTACTCCATGGGGAATTTCGTCTCGCACCAAATGAAGACCGTCACGAAGGACACGCTGATCCTGCGCCTGGCCTTTGACCGCGACGATTCCGGCAAGGCGGTTCTGACGGACCGGGGCTATATCCCCTGCCGGGTGTTCAAAAGCTTCGGCGAGTTCGATTACGCCGTCATTCCGTTGACAAAGCCCTACAACCAAGGCTTGAAATCCGGCTATTTCCAGCCCGCTCTGGAGCGGATTTCGGAGCTGATCGGGCCCGAGCTCCCCCTGCTGGGGGAACGATAAAACTGATTTATGAGGTAATCACGTTGAAAACTCACGACTTTTATTATGACCTTCCCCAGGAGCTGATCGCCCAGACCCCCCTGCAGCAGCGGGACAGCTCCCGGCTCCTGGTTCTGAACAAGGCCGACGGCTCCGTGGAGCACCGGCATTTTCACGATATTTTAGACTATCTCAGGCCCGGCGACTGCCTGGTGCTGAACGACTCCCGGGTCCTGCCCGCCCGTCTGCTGGGAAAACGGGCCACCGGCGGCGCCGTGGAGGTCCTGCTGCTGAAGGACACGGGAAACGACGTCTGGGAATGTCTCACCAAGCCCGGCCGCAAAACTCCCGTGGGCGCGGAGCTCAGCTTCGGCGAAGGCCTGCTGACCGCCACGGTGGTAGGCGCGAAGGAGGACGGAAACAAGCTGGTTCAATTCCACTACCGGGGCATCTTTCTGGAGCTTTTGGAGCAGCTGGGCAAAATGCCCCTGCCGCCCTACATCAAGGAGGAGCTGAAGGATCAGGAGCGCTATCAGACCGTCTACTCCAAGGTCAACGGCTCCGCCGCCGCGCCCACGGCGGGCCTGCACTTCACGCCGGAGCTGTTGGATGCGATCCGGGCCAAGGGCGTCAATCTGGCCTGGGTGACCCTCCACGTGGGCCTGGGCACCTTCCGACCCGTCAAGGCCGAGGAGATCACGGATCACCACATGCACGCGGAATTCTGCATGCTCTCCGCCGAAACCGCCGGACTTCTGAATCAAACCCGCAAAAACGGCGGGCGGATCGTCTGCGTGGGAACCACCTCCTGCCGAACGATTGAGAGCTTCGCGGGCGAGGACGGCAGCTTCACCGAGCGCTCCGGCTGGACCGACATCTTCATCTATCCCGGGTATCGCTTCAAGGCCATGGACGCGCTCATCACCAATTTCCATCTCCCGGAAAGCACCCTCATCATGCTGGTTTCCGCCTTCGCGGGCCGGGAAACCGTCCTGAACGCCTACCGCATCGCCGTGGAAGAGCGCTACCGTTTCTTCTCCTTCGGCGACGCCATGTTCATCCATTGACGTTCAGATATGGCCGCTGAGGTCAGTGGCCGCTGTGAAAAAGGAGTTTTCTATGTTTGAAGTATTGAAAACCGAGGGCAAGGCCAGGCGGGGCGTTTTCACTTGCGCCCACGGCACGGTCCAGACCCCGGTCTTTATGAACGTGGGCACCCAGGCCGCCATCAAGGGCGGACTCAGCGCCGAGGATCTGAAGCGGATCCGCTGCCAGGTGGAGCTGTCCAACACCTACCATCTGCATCTGCGGCCCGGCGACGAGATCGTGAAAAAGCTGGGAGGCCTGCACAGGTTTATGACCTGGGACGGTCCCATCCTCACCGACTCCGGCGGCTTCCAGGTCTTCTCCCTGGCGAGCCTGCGCAAGATCAAGGAAGAGGGCGTCTACTTCGCCTCCCACATCGACGGGCGAAAGATCTTCATGGGGCCGGAGGAGAGCATGCAGATCCAGTCCAACCTGGGCTCCGATATCTGCATGGCCTTCGACGAGTGCGTGGAGAACCCCTCTCCCCGGGAGTACGTGAAAAAGTCCATGGCCCTTACCTACCGCTGGCTCCTGCGCTGCAAGGCGGAAAACGCCCGGCTCAACGCCCTGCCCGACACCGTGAACCCGCAGCAGATGCTCTGGGGCATCAACCAGGGCGGGGCCTACGCGGATCTGCGCATCGAGCACGCCAGGATGATCGCCGATCTGGATCTGCCCGGCTACGCCATCGGCGGTCTGGCCGTGGGCGAACCGACGGAAGTGATGTACGAGATCATCGAGGCCGTGGAGCCCTGGCTGCCCGCGGATAAAACGCGCTATCTGATGGGAGTCGGCACCCCTTCCAACATCATTGAAGCGGTCTGGCGGGGCGTGGACTTCTTCGACTGCGTGATGCCGGCCCGGAACGCCCGCCATGCCAGGCTTTTCACCTGGGAGGGCGCCATCAACCTGAAAAACGCGAAATATGAGCTGGACGACAGCCCCATCGACCCGCAGTGCGACTGTCCCGTCTGCCGCCGCTACTCCCGGGCCTATCTCCACCACCTGTTCAAGGCCGAAGAGATCCTGGCTCTGCGCCTGAGCGTGATGCACAATCTCTATTTCTACAACCGTCTGATGGAACGGATCCGGGAAGCCCTGGACGAGGGCCGTTTCGCGGCCTTCCGGGCGGAGTATTCCGAAAAGCTCAGCCGCAAAATCTGAAAAGCCCGTCAATTCCCGCAATTTTATCTTGCAAAACCCCGGCGTTTCATGTATAATAACGTAAAATTCTAATTGGAGGTACTCCTATGCTTCAGTTTATTATGACAGAAGCCGCCGATAACAGCGGCCTCGCCGGTCTGTTCGGCAGCGGCGGCACCATGGTCGTCATGCTGGTGCTCATGCTCGCCGTCATGTATTTTATGATCATCCGCCCCGAGAAGAAAAAGAAGAAGGAAGCTGAGGAACTGCGCAGCTCCCTGCACAAGGGCGACAAGATCATCACCATCGGCGGCATTATCGGCAAGATCGTGGAGATCAAGGACGAGAAGATCGTCATTGAGACCAGCGAAGATCAGGTCCGTATGGAACTCCAGAAGTGGGCCGTTATGACCAACGAGACCGCGGAAAAGGAAAAGACCAAGCGCGCCGCCGAGGCCAAAGAAGCCGCGCAGAAGGCGAAGGAAGAGAAAGCCAAGGCCAAGGCTGACAAGAAAGCCGGTCTGAACTGATCTCTAAACAGAATCCGGGATCGTGTCCTTGTGACGCGGTCCCGGATTTTCCTGTTTTCTTTCCGCGCGGTACTTGTATTTCCCGCGGTTTCGGTGTATAATAAAATGACCTTATCGAGGAGGTGGTCCCATGCCCCACGGATTTATCAACGATATGCTGGACGTCAAGCTTCTGATCCTCTACGTAACGGACAAGCTGCTCTATCCCGTCAGCACCCAGACGCTCTATGAGCTCTGCCTGCAGGACGACAAACTGAGTTATTTTGACGTGATGCAGGCGGTTCCGCAGATGGTGGAAACGGGCCATCTCGCCGAGACCGACGAGGGCTTTGTCATCACCGACAAGGGCCGCGAGACCGCCGAGATCACCAAGGATTCTCTGGCCTATCCCGTGATGCAGCGGGCCGCCAGGGCCATCGAGCGCTTCAACCGCGAGATCCGGCGGGAGAGCTTCACCCGCACGGAGGTCCTGGAACAGCCCAACGGCGAGGCCCTGGCCGTCATGCACCTGGACGACGAGCTGGGCAGCCTGATTACCATTGAATACACCTGTCCCTCCCCCCGGCAGGCGGCCTTCTTAACAAAATCTTTCCCGGGAAAAGCGGACAAGCTCTATCAGCTCATCACCGAAATGCTGACTTCCAAGGAAGAATCAGAAGAAATTTCTCCTTGATATTATTCCGATTTGTGGTATAATAGTGTCAGAGGAGCCAAAAGGTTTCTCAAAGCACTTGAAAGGAGCGACGCAATATGAAATTCCAGATCAACGAGAAGAAGGTCACCCTGCCGCAAGAGGTCCACGCCTACGCCGAGAAAAAGGTCGCAAAGCTGGATCGCTATTTCCGGGATGACGCGGAAGCCTTTGTCGCTTTTTCCGTCGAGAAGAATCGCAACAAGGTGGAATTGACCGTCCATGCCTCCAACATGTACTTCCGCGCCAGTGAGAGTACTTCGGACATGTACGCCTCCATCGACGCAGCCGTTTCCGACATTGAACGCCAGATCCGCAAGAACAAGACCCGGCTCGCCCGCAGGATCCGCCAGGACGCCTTCGTCCGCAGCGCGGAGAACGCCACCTCCTTCGTCCCCGACGTCGAGGACACCGAGGCCTACAAGCTCATCAAGATCAAGGAATTCACCATGATGCCCATGAGCCGCGAGGAGGCCATCCTGCAGATGAATCTGCTGAGCCACAACTTCTTTGCTTTCCGCGACGAGGACGCCGATGGCGCCTTCGCGGTGGTCTACCGTCGGAACGACGGCGACTACGGTCTTCTGGAAGACGTTCGTTGATATAACCGGACCGCGTATTTGCAGTGACCGTTTCATTTGCTTGAACAAAGGACTGAGGTACGGTTCGCCGTACCTCAGTTTGTAAAACAGGAGATCATCCGATGACGAGACGAATGGTTTTATATGAAGGAGCCAAGGTGCTGCTGATCCTGCTGGAGCTGGCGATCGTTGCCTTCATCGGCTACACGGTCTACCGGCTCTTGTGGTTTGCCGTCCAGTACGTCCTGGCCGCCTTCAACCCGGAGCTGTTGAATTCCATCGCCGACGGCCTGCCGGATCGCGTGGCGTTCGCGGGAAAGTATATCCGCTTCTTTGTCACGGGCATGAGCAGGGACGAAGCCGTTTCCAAGCTGATTTTGAACGGCGTTCTGCTGGCGGTCGGGATCGGCGGCCTGTATCTCGCCAATTTCGGAATGCGGCTGCTGGAGCAGAGCTTCAAGCAGCGCTATATGCCCGAGATCCTGGAGGAGACCTTCTCCGATCTCAGCTACGATACGAAGCGCCGCAGCGCGATCCAGGAGACACTCTGCGACGTGGGCCTGCTCAATAAGATCGAGCGCTACTACACCGCCAACCGGCTGGAAGGGCTCTACCGGGACTGCTGGGTAGCCGCCCAGGAGATCATCTGCGGCGGCGTCTACGCCAACGACTACACCAGCCACAAGGTCAAGGTTCGCGGCCAATGGCTGACGATCCGCCTGAACGTGGACTTTGACGGCAACGTGATCCTGGAGAGCCGCGGCACGAAAAACCGCTTCTCCCATCGCGGCCTGTCCAAGAAGATGGTGGAGATCCAGCCGGACCACGAGGAACTGGGGCAGCAATTCCGCTGCTTTGCGGATTCTCCCGAGGACTTCCGGGCCCTGGTCACGGTGGAAATGGCGGAAAAGCTTCTGTCCATGACCGAACGCTATCCGGATCTCTGCGTGATCTTCCGCCGCGGCTGCATCAACATCCTGATCCGCCGCCGCTCCTTCAACCGCCGCTGGGAGCCTCTTTGTCCCTTCTGCTTCCCCCAGCTTCGCCGGGAAGCGCACCGCCTCTACGGCCCGCTGATGGACTTTACGGATATGCTGTTGGAATAAACTGAACGCAAAAAGAAGAGGCGGGAAGCCGATGCGCTTCCCGCCTCTTCTTTTTGCGCTTACAGGCCCTTGTCCTGGGCGATCAGACGCTTCAGCGCTTCGACGGAGACCCGGACGGAGGAGCTGGTGTCCTCGTTCATGGTCTGGTCCAGACCGGCGGCCTCGCGCTCCTGGTTCCAGATCACGTGGAAGCAGGAACCGCAGCGGACGCCCAGGGCGTCGGCCACCACGAATAGGGCCGCGGACTCCATCTCGGAGGCCAGGACGCCCAGCTTTTTCCAGGCCTCCCACTTGTTCAGCAGCTCATAGGAGACGGGCATCTTGTGGGGGCTGTGCTGGCCGTAGAAGGCGTCCTTGCACTGGACCACGCCCACGTGGGTGGTCTTGCCCATGGCCAGGGAGGCATCCCGCAGGGCCAGGGTCACGTCCAGATTTGCCACGGCGGGGTACTCGAGAGGCGCGTACTCCCGGGAGGTGTGCTCAAAGCGGATCGCGCCGGTGGCGACCACGATGTCGCCGGACTTGACTTTGAGGTTGATGCCGCCGCAGGTGCCGGTGCGGATGAAGGTGTCCGCGCCGATGTTGTGCAGCTCCTCCATGGCGATGGCCGCGGAGGGACCGCCGATGCCGGTGGAGCAGACGGAGACCTTCTCGCCCAACAGATAGCCGGTGTAGATGTTGTACTCCCGGTTCTGGCCCACGTGATGGGCGTCGTCAAAGAGCGCGGCAATGGCGGCACAGCGGCCGGGGTCGCCGGGCAGGATCACGTAGCGGCCCACATCGCCCTCCACGCAATGGATATGGAATTGCTTTTCAAGCTGTTGCATAATCAAAACTCCTTTCAGGATATTACATCTCAAACATACTCACCTGACTGATCATCGGCAAGTCCCCGAAGGCGCCCGCGGCGCGGAGGACTTCCACGTGGGTCTGGGACACCTTGGGGCAGGCGGCGCAGAACTCTTCGATGGAGATAAAGGTCTTGCCCCGCCGTCCTTCCGCGATGTCGCGGGCGGCGTTTTCGCCCAGTCCCCCGATGGCCACGAAGGGAGGCAGGAGCTTCCCGTCCCGGGGCAGGAATTTCACCGCGTCGGACTCGTAGACGGAGATGGGGAGGAAGTCGAAGCCCCGCAGATAGAACTCGTAGACCACTTCCAGGGTGGTCAGGAGCTGTTCGTCCTTGTCGCTTGGATTCTCCATATTCTGGATGGCCTGGAGAGCGGCGAGACATTCTTCCTTTCCCTTGCACATCACGGCGGCGTCAAAGCCGCCTTTCTGGCTGCGGCGGTAGAAGTAGGCCGCGTAGAAGGCCAGTGGCTCGTGAACCTTGAACCAGGCGATGCGGAAGGCCATCATCACGTAGGCCGCGGCGTGGGCCTTGGGGAAAAGATACTTGATCTTTTTGCAGGAGCCGATATACCAGGCGGGAACGCCCGCGGCCTTCATCTCCTCCTCCGCGCCGTCGGGGAGGCCTCTCCCCTTTCGGACGGATTCCATGATCTTGAAGGAACGCTTGTCCGGCATGCCGCAGGAGATTAGATAGTTCATAATGTCGTCCCGGCAGCCGATAGCCTGGGAGACGGAGGCGGTCTTGGAGAGGATCAGATCCCGGGCGTTGCCCAGCCACACGTCGGTGCCGTGGGAGAAGCCGGAGAGGCGGATCAGCACGTCGAACTGGGTGGGCTGGGTCTCCTTCAGCATCCCCCGGGTGAAGCCGGTGCCGAACTCCGGAATGGCCACGGCGCCTGTCTCTCCGAGCACGGGATCGTTCTCATAGCCCAGGATCTTCGAGGAGGTGAAGATGGACATGGTGTCCTTGTCGTCCAGGGGGATCGTTTGGGGATCCACCCCGGTCATATCCTGGAGCATCCGGATCATGGTGGGGTCGTCGTGGCCCAGCATGTCCAGCTTTAGCAGGTTTTCCTCCATGGGGTGATAGTCGTAGTGGGTGGTGATCCACTCGGATTCGTGGTCGTCCGCCGGGTGCTGCACCGGGCAGAAGTCCCAGATCTGGTTCTCCTGGGGGATGACCACCAGACCGCCGGGGTGCTGACCGGAGGTGCGCTTGACGCCCACGCAGCCTTCGGCAAGGCGGGTCTCCTCGGCCCGGCTGGCCGTCTGACCGCGTTCGGAGAGGTACTTCTTCACGTAGCCGAAGGCGGTCTTCTCCGCCACGTCGCCGATGGTGCCGGCGCGGAAGACGTGGGACTTGCCGAACATCTCTACGCAGTAGGCGTGGGCTCTGGCCTGGTACTCGCCCGAGAAGTTCAGGTCGATATCCGGCACCTTGTCGCCGCCGAAGCCCAGGAAGGTCTCGAAGGGGATGGCGAAGCCGTCCTTCTGGTATTTCGTCCCGCAGACGGGGCATACGGCGTCCGGCAGATCCGCGCCGCACTTGCAGCCCGCCGCGACTTCAAAGCTGGTGTGCTTGCAGGCCGGATTCGGGCAGCGGTAATGGGGCGGCAGGGAGTTGACCTCGGTGATCCCGGCCAGATAGGCCACCAAAGAGGAGCCCACGGAGCCCCGGGAGCCCACCAGATAGCCGTGCTCCAGGGAGTTCTGCACCAGCTTCTGGGCGGAAATATAGATCACGTCGTAGTGGCAGTTGATGATGTCGCCGAGCTCGGTCTCCACGCGCTTGGAGATCAGCTCCGGCGGGTTTTCGCCGTAGAGGCGGTGGAGTTTCCCGTAGACCAGAGCCTTCAGATCCTCCACGGAATTCTCGATTTTCGGCGCGTAGAGATTGTGGGGCAGAGGCCGCACCCAGTCGCATTGATCGGCGATCAGATTCGTGTTCTTCACCACGATCTCATAGGCCTTTTCCTCGCCGAGATAGGAGAACTCCTCCAGCATCTCGTCGGTCGTGCGGAAATAGAGGGGGTTGGGCCGGTCGCAGTCGTCAAAGCCCTTGGAGGCCAGGAGGATATGGCGGAAGAGCTCATCCTCCGGGTCGAGGAAGTGGACGTCTCCGGTGGCGCAGACCGGTTTCTGCAGGGTCTCGCCGAGGCGAACCACCGTCCGGTTGAAGTCTTTCAGCTCCTCCTCAGACTGCGCCATGCCGTTGAGCAGCATAAACCGATTGTTGGCCAGTGGCTGGACTTCCAGGAAGTCGTAGAACGACGCGATCCGTTCCAGCTCCGCCTTGGGCTTTTTCGCCACGATGGCCGAAAACAGTTCGCCAGCCTCGCAGGCGGAGCCCACGATCAGGCCCTCCCGCCAGCGGATCAGCTCTGACTTGGGGATGACCGGCGCGCCGTTCCCGCCTCTGCGGGTATGGAAATAATAGAGGTTGGAATAGGAAACCAGCCGGTAGAGATTGCGCAGACCCAGGGAATTCTTGGCAAAGAGCAGGATGTGGTGGATGCGGCCGTCCTTCGGCGTCGGATGGGAGCCGACGCTTTCCCCCGCCACGGCCTCGTTGACTTCCTGAAGCCTGCTCAGGCCCCGGGCCCGCAGCAGTTCGGCAAAACGCTGATAGAGCAGGCCGCAGGTGACGGCGTCGTCGGTGGCCCGATGGTGGGCGAAGTCCGGCAGCTCAAAGTATTCCGCCAGAACGTCCAGCTTGCGCTTGGTGAACTGGGGCAGCAGGCCCCAGGCCAGGCCCAGGGTATCCGCGCAGGTCGGGGAAAAGGACAGGCCCAGCCGGCGGCAGGCCGCTTTCATCATGCTCAGGTCATAGCTGGCGTTGTGGGCGATCAGCGGCAGATCGCCGCAGAATTCCAGGAAGCCCGTGATGGCCTCCCGTTCCGAAGGTGCGCCCGCAAGCATCTCGTCGGTAATCCCGGTGAGCTCCACAATGGCGTCGGTCAAAAGCCGCTCCGGATCGACGAAGGTGGAGAAGCGATCCAGCACCTCCCCGTCCCGCATCCGTACCGCGCCGATCTCGATGATCCGGTCCCGTTCCGGGGACAGGCCCGTGGCCTCCACGTCGAAGGCGACGAATTCACCGTCCAGCGGCGCGTCGCCCTCCCCGAAGACGCAGGTCCGGAAGGTTTTCAGAGAGGCGGGCGTGTCCTCCGTGTCCACGTCGTTGATGTAATAGCCCTCGCAGCCGTAGAGGATCTTGATGGGCTCGTCGCTTCCGGCGATCTTCGTTTTGGAATTCGCCAGGGCGTCGGTGAAGGAATGGGTCACGCCGTGGTCGGTGACGGCGATGGCCCGATGGCCCCATTTCGCCGCCCGGGCAATGGCTTCGCCGGTGTCGGTGAGGGCGTCCATGGCGGACATTTTGGTGTGCAGATGCAGCTCCACCCGCTTTTCCTTTGCCGTGTCCCGCCGTTCGGGCCGCTGCGCCTCCCGAATGGAATAGGGCTGGATCACCAGCTCGCCGTCGTAGCGGTTGACCGTGACCTTGCCGTAGACGCGGATATAGCTGCCGGGCTTGTGCTTCTTGGGGTTCGGCCCCTGAATGGCGTCCAGGATGGGCTTTGCCTTGGCTTCCTCCATGTACTGATTGACGCAGACGGAGCCGCTATGGTCCGTCATATAGAAGCTGACGACCACGGCCTTGGCCTTGGGCAGCTCCTTGTGATTGACGGAGAACACCTCGCCCTCCACGCAGACCTTGAACATGTCCGCGTTGAGCCCGCGCATGGGAATGGGCTCCTGAAAGAAGGGCTTGCCAAAGATCATGCCGGGGCTCTGCTCCTCTTTCCTGCCGTTGGAACGGGGCTGCGCCGCCTGGATCACCGGGGCCGGGGCCTGTTCCCTGGCCTGCTCGCGGATGCGCTTCGTCTCGGCAAAGAGCTCCTCGGCGCTCAGTTCCTTTCCGCCGTGCAGTTCCAGGTGCACGGGAACGCCGAAGCAGGCGCTGAGCCAGTCCTCCGTCCGCCGGAGCGCCGGCCGCAGCTCGTCGACGCCGTTTGCCCGCAGATGGGCGTGGATCGTGGTCTCCTCGATCTCCCAGCGGCAGCCTGCCAGGATCGCGGGCGCGGAGGGACAAAAGCCCGTCAGCAGGCCGGTCAGGTCCGAAAGATCCAGATCCTTTAACACGGCGGGGTCATAGCGGGGCTCGACGGACGCGGTTTTCAGCTCGTATTGCTCCTTGATCTTCTGTTCGAATTTCGTCAGCAGCCCAAGGGGCAGCCAGACCTCGCTGCGTACCACAACGGAGACCTCCCGCTCTTTCACGCGGAGGTCGACTTGTTCCACCGTATTCCGTTGTAAGAGGGCTTCCGCCTCCTCCCCCGGCTCCAGGCCGGGGAAGAGGGTCAGAAGAGAAAGGTTTTCATTCATTTCAGCATAAGTAATCAGATATTTTCTACGTAACGCAGCAGCGCGGGCAGGAGCTCGTCGTAGGGCAGCCGTTCCTTCAGCTCGCCCTTGACGAAGAGGACGCCGCAGCCGTCGCCGCCTGCCACGCCCACGTCGGCCTCCCGGGCCTCGCCGGGGCCGTTGACGATGCAGCCCATAACTGCCACGGTAATGGGCTTTTTACAGTCCTTCAGGGCTTCTTCGACCCGGTTCGCCAGGCCGATCAGGTCGATCTGCGTCCGTCCGCAGGTGGGACAGGAGACGATGTTGACGCCCTCCTTCCGCAGACCGGCGGCTTTGAGTATGGCTTTTCCGGCAACGACCTCCTTGACCGGATCGGCGGTCAGGGAAACCCGGATTGTGTCGCCGATGCCCATGCAGAGCAGGCCGCCGATGCCCATGGCGGACTTGATCGTGCCCATGTACTCGGTACCGGTCTCGGTGACGCCCACGTGGAGCGGATAGTCGGACTGGGAGGCAAAGAGCCGGTAGGCCGCCATCATCAGGGGCACGCTGGAGGATTTCATGGACACGCAGGTATCATAGAAGCCGTACTTTTCCAGCAGGCGGATGTGGCCGAAGGCGGACTCCACCAGGGCTTCCGGGGTCGGATGGCCGTACTTCTCCAGCAGCTCCTTTTCCAGGCTGCCGCCGTTGACCCCCACCCGGATGGGGATGTGATGGGCCTTGCAGCAGTCCACCACGGCCTTGACCCGGTCCTCCCCGCCGATGTTGCCGGGGTTGATGCGGATCTTCGCCGCGCCGTGCTCCGCTGCGGCGATGGCGCAGCGGTAGTCGAAGTGGATGTCCGCCACCAGAGGCAGGGGGCTCCGATCAGCGATCTTTCCGAAGGCCTCCGCGGCCTCCAGGGTGGGAACCGTCAGCCGGACGATCTCGCAGCCGGCGGTATACAGGGCCTTGATCTGGTCCAGGCTCCCCTCCACGTCGGTGGTCTTCGTGTTGCACATGGACTGAACGGAGACCGGCGCGCCGCCGCCGACCGGGACGGAGCCGACTTTGATTTGTTTGGTCATAGTTATCCCTCATAAACGATCTGCTTTGCGATCCGCTCCGCCTCTTCCCTGCCCTTCAGGGCTTCGATCAAAGCCAGGGCGAAGGGCACGGAAGCGCCTGCGGCCCGGCCGGTGATCAGCCTGCCGCTGCGCACCACGGGAGCGTCCACGATCCTGGCAGCCCCCATCTCCGGCTCCTTGCCTGGGTAGCAGACGGCCTCGCGATCGCCGACGATGCCCAGAGACGCGAGAACGGTCGGAGCGGCGCAAATGGCGCAGACGAACTTCTCCGTTTCCCAGCCGCGGCGTACCTGTTCCAGGGCCGCCCTGCAGTTCAGAAGCGACTGGACGCCCCGCAGGCCGCCTGGCAGAACGAGCATTTCCGCCTGTTCCACATGGACCGCGTCGAGGGGAATGTCCGCCCGCACCCGGATCCCGTGGGACCCGACGATCTCCATACCGTTGACGCCCACCAGGGCCACTTCCAGCCCGGCCCGCCGCAGCAGGTCGCAGGGGGTCAGGGCTTCGATCTCCTCAAAGCCGGTAGCCAAAAAGATATAAACCATATTCAGTCCTCCATACAGCGTCTGACGGTTTGATACAGCTCTTCGTGGATCTCTTCGATGGGCCGGATGACGCCGTTTTTTGCACAGGAGACCCGTTTCCAGCCCAGGGCCTCCGCGGCCTCCAGGCCCGTGCGGCGGCAGTGCATGAGATAGTTCAGGTTCTTTTCGTGGATGTCCGCGTGGGTGTGGGTGTCGGATTCCCGCTTCCGCATCAGGGTCTCGGTCAGCTCCGTGGGCATGTCCAGATAGAGGACCAGATCGGGCTTCGGCAGTCCCATCTTCTCATATTCCAGCTCGCAGAGCCAGCGGAAGAAGGCGGGCCGCTCTTCGTCGGGCACTTTCGCGCCCTGATGGACCGCGTTGGAGGTGGTATAGCGGTCCGACAGGATCAGGCCGCCCGTTTCATACCAGTCCTTCCAGTCCATCCGGTAGGAAGCGTAGCGGTCCACCGCATAGAAGATGGAGGCGGCGTAGGCGTTGACGTCCCCGGGCTCCGAGCCGAATTCCCCGTTCAGATACATGCGGATCAGGGAGGAGGACGGCTCGTTGTAGCGCGGAAACACCAGGGTGTGAAAGACGATCCCCTCATCCTCCAGCCGTTTTTTGAGCAGCGCAAACTGCGTAGACTTTCCGGACCCGTCGGTCCCTTCCAATACGATCAGTTTTCCCATTGAAATACCTCTGCATTTTGTGTTAAAGATAATGATTCATCAGGCATCAGGAAACAGGCATACTTCGTGACTCTTCGAGTTCAGGCATCAGGCACCGCACGCAAGAGACAGGAAAATTGAATTCTTGCCCCCCGTTCCAAGGTCTGCAATGCACACAAATATTGGTGTTTCTATTTTCACCCAAGGCACTTGGACAGATATAGCCGCTCTTTCAAGCATTCATACCGAACGTGGTATCCGGTTACGTCATAGGAACACCAAACAGGCGTGTCTGATGCCTGATGCCTCGTCCGTGCGGGGGACGCGGACGGCAAAGTGCCGTCCCTACAGGCGGTATCCACCCCGATTTTGTCATTGCGAGGGCCGGCACGGCCCGTGGCAATCCGCATCCCCCGTCCCCTGATGCCTGATGCCTGATCCCTGATGCCTCGTCCGTGCGGGGTACCTGTGGCGCACACTGTGCGCCGCTACAGGCGGGTCTGATGCCTGATGCCTGTTGCCTGATGCCTCCTCCGAGCGGGGAACGCCGTGGCGCACACTGTGCGCCGCTACGGGCGGGTCTGATGCCTGATGCCTGTTGCCTGTTGCCTCGTTGGTACGCGGCATGGCGGGCAGATTGCCCGCGCTACAGGCGTGTCATTGCGAGGCCAGTTCGCAAACTGGCCGTGGCAATCCGCGTCCCCCCGTCCCATTTTGCATTTTGCATCTTGCATTTTGCATTATGTATCCGGGCAGGGAACGCCGGACGGCCAATGGCCGCCCCTACGGCGTGTTCTGTCGTCTCCCCTGTTGCCTGTTGCCTGTTGCCTGTTGCCTCGTCCGTGCGGGGAACGCCGTGGCGCACACTGTGCGCCGCTACAGGCGGGTCTGATGCCTGATGCCTGATCCCTGATGCCTCGTAAGCTATCGCCGTTCAATTCTTTGCTAAAACTGCCTTCAGAACGTACTTCGGCAGCCGCATCATGCGGCCGATGCGTTTCGGCTCCTTGCAGAGCCGGTAGAACCATTCCAGATTCGTTTTGATCATCCAGTCCGGCGCCCGCTTGACGTTGCCCGCAAAGCCGTCCAGACTGCCGCCGAGACCGGCCATCAGGCGGACGCTTTTCAGCTCGTCCCGATGATCGAACATGAATTTTTCCTGCTTGGGGGCGCCCAGACAGACGAAGAGGGCTTCCGCCCCAGCCTCGTTGATCTTCTCGATCACAGGCGCTTCGTCCTTGAAATAGCCGTCCGCCGTCCCGCAGATCACAAGGCCCGGCGCCAGCTCCTTCATTTTCTCCGCGGCCTGCTCGGCCACGCCGGGCTTGGAGCCCAGCAGATAGAGCCGGGTGCCCCGGCGGGCGAAGACGGAGAGCATATTCCGGGCAAAGTCGATGCCGGCCACCTTGCCCTTCAGAGGCGTCTTGCGCAGCTTCGCCGCCAGAACCACGCCGGCGCCGTCCGGCAGCATCAGATCTGCCTGGTTCAGCATGGCGCAGAATTCCGGGTCCTTGGAGGCGTCGTAGCCGATCTCCGCGTTCGGCGTTACCACCACGGCGGCGTGATCCCCGTCCAGAAAGGCTTCCCCGATCGTAAGGGCTTCGTCCATGGTCACCTTGTCAAATTGTAATCCGAGGATTTCCTGCTTCATGGAAAACTCTCCCTTTTATGATCTTATGGATTATAGTATAACAAACGGAGAATAAAACATCAAGTTTTTTTTGCAAGACCGAAAAAGCCGTGCTATTCGAAAAACGCATATGCCAAATTAACAAAAGTTTTTCTTTTTTCCATTTACAAACAGGAACTTTTCTGTTATATTATGGTTGTCAAAATACGGGACCTATGTCCCTTTGATTAGGAGGTAATTCCCTTGCAAAGAAAATTCAAGACGATGGACGGCAATACCGCTGCCGCTCACGTCAGCTACGCCTTCACGGAAGTTGCGGGCATCTACCCCATCACCCCGTCCAGCCCCATGGCCGACTATGTTGACCAGTGGTCCGCCCAGGGCCGCGAGAACATCTTCGGCAACCGCGTCAAGGTCGTGGAGATGCAGTCTGAGGCCGGCGCCGCCGGTACCGTTCACGGCTCTCTGGCCGCGGGCGCTCTGACCACCACCTACACCGCCTCTCAGGGCCTGCTCCTGATGATCCCCAACATGTACAAGATCGCGGGCGAGCTGCTTCCCGGCGTGTTCCACGTGTCCGCCCGTACCGTCGCCACCCACGCGCTGAACATCTTCGGAGATCACTCCGACGTCTACGCCTGCCGTCAGACCGGCTTCGCCATGCTCTGCGAGACCAACCCGCAGGAAGTCATGGACCTGGGCGCCGTGGCGCATCTGGCCGCCATCAAGGGCCGCGTCCCCTTCATCAACTTCTTCGACGGCTTCCGGACCTCCCACGAGATCCAGAAGATCGCCATCTGGGACTACGAGGACCTGAAGGAAATGTGCGACATGGACGCCGTCAAGGCCTTCCGCGAGCACTGCCTGAACCCCAACCGCCCCACCATGCGCGGCTCCCACGAGAACGGCGATATCTTCTTCCAGCACCGTGAGGCCTGCAACTCCTACTACGACGCGCTGCCCGCCATCGTCGAGGAGTACATGGACAAGGTCAACGCCAAGCTCGGCACCAACTACAAGCCCTTCAACTACTACGGCGCTCCCGACGCGGAGCACATCATCATCGCCATGGGCTCCATCAACGACGTGGCCGAGGAAGTCATCGACTACCTCAACGCCAACGGCGAGAAGGTCGGCCTGGTGAAGGTCCGTCTGTACCGGCCCTTCTGCCCGGACAAGCTGCTGGCCGCCATCCCCGAGACCGTCAAGAAGATCGCGGTTCTCGACCGCACCAAGGAGCCCGGCTCCCAGGGCGAGCCCCTGTACCTCGACGTCGTGACCGCGCTGGCCAACGCCGGCAAGACCAATATCCAGGTCATCGGCGGCCGCTACGGCCTCGGCTCCAAGGATACGCCTCCCGCCTCTGTCTTCGCCGTCTACGACGAGCTGAAGAAGGACGAGATGAAGCGCCAGTTCACCATCGGCATCAAGGACGACGTCACCAACCTGTCCCTGCCTGAGCGCGAGAACGTCCCCGCCACTGCGGCGGAGGGCACCATCGAGTGCAAGTTCTGGGGTCTCGGCGGCGACGGCACCGTCGGCGCCAACAAGAACTCCATCAAGATCATCGGCGACCACACCGACAAGTACGTTCAGGCCTACTTCCAGTACGACTCCAAGAAGACCGGCGGCGTCACCGTTTCCCACCTGCGCTTCGGCGACAAGCCCATCAAGAGCCCCTACTACATCAACAAGGCTGACTTTGTGGCCTGCCATAACCCCTCCTACATCACCAAGCACTTCCCCATCGTCCGCGACGTGAAGCCCGGCGGCGTGTTTATGATCAACTGCCAGTGGGATCTGGCTGAGCTGGAGCACCATCTGGACGCTGCTTCCAAGCGCTACATCGCCAAGAACAACATTCAGCTCTACACCATCAACGCCATTGACCTGGCCATCAAGGTCGGCATGGGCAAGCGCACCAACACCATCCTGCAGTCCGCCTTCTTCACTCTGGCCAAGGTCATGCCCCAGGCGGAAGCCATCGGCTACATGAAGGACGCCGCCACCAAGTCCTACCTGAAGAAGGGCCAGGACGTGGTCGACTGCAACCACAGAGCCATTGACGCCGGCGCCACCGCCTTCGTCAAGATCGACGTTCCCGCTGCCTGGGCTACCGCCGAGGATAAGACCGAGGAAGTCAAGCTCGAGGGCAAGCCCGAGCTGGTCAAGATGGTCAAGGACGTCCTCTTCCCCGTGGACAAGATGGACGGCGATTCCCTGCCCGTCTCCGCCTTCAAGCCCTATGTGGACGGCCAGTTTGAGCTGGGCGCTTCCGCCTACGAGAAGCGCGGCGTTGCCGTGACCGTTCCCGAGTGGGACGCTTCCAAGTGCATCCAGTGCAACAACTGCGCTTACGTCTGCCCCCACGCCACCATCCGTCCCTTCGCCCTGACTGCTGAGGAGGCCGAGAAGGCTCCCGCCGCCGCCAAGCTGGTGGACGTCAAGGCCGGCAAGGGCAAGGGCGTCTACAAGTACACCATGGCCGTGTCTCCTCTGGACTGCATGGGCTGCGGCGTCTGCGTCGGCGTCTGCCCGACCAAGGCCATCACCATGAAGCCCCAGGAGAGCCAGCTGGATCAGCAGCCCGTGTTCGACTACTGCGTCAAGCTGCCTGAGAAGAAGGACATGCAGGATCTCACCGTCAAGGGCTCCCAGTTCAAGAAGCCCATGCTCGAGTTCTCCGGCTCCTGCGCCGGCTGCGCCGAGACCTCCTATGCCCGCCTGATCACCCAGCTCTTCGGCGACCGGATGTACATCTCCAACGCCACCGGCTGTTCCTCCATCTGGGGCGGCCCCGGCGCCACGGCTCCCTACTGCACCAACGAAGAGGGCAAGGGTCCCGCCTGGTCCAACTCCCTGTTTGAGGACAACGCCGAGCACGGTCTTGGTATGTACACTGCCCAGAAGACCATCCGCGAGTCTCTGAAGGCCAAGATCGAGAAGATCGTCGAGAACGGCAAGAACGAGACCGTCAAGGCCGCCGCTCAGAAGTGGCTCGACACCTACAACGACGGCACCGCCAACCAGCCCGCCTCCAAGGAGCTCATCGCTGCCCTCGAGGCCTGCGGCTGCGACTGCGCCAAGGAGATCCTGGACAAGAAGGAATACCTGAACAAGAAGTCCGTGTGGATCTTCGGCGGCGACGGCTGGGCCTACGACATCGGCTTCGGCGGTGTGGACCATGTGCTGGCTTCCGGCGAGGACGTCAACATCTTCGTCTTCGACACCGAGGTTTACTCCAACACCGGCGGACAGGCCTCCAAGGCCTCCAACATCGGCCAGGTCG
>CAMUYE010000011.1 GCA_947164825.1 uncultured Clostridia bacterium | reverse complement strand
TCGGTGGCGGAGGCGCAGTGGGAGGCGCAGCGCTGGAGCAGGCTCAGCTCGATGCCCCGGACCTTGGCCCCGGTGGCGGCCTTGACGATGGCAGCCAGACGGGCAGCCAGGCCGCCCAGCTGGGCGTGGCCGAAGCCGTCGGTGCCGGAGGTCTTGGCCTCGGAGACGAAGGAGCCGTCGGCGTAGTGAATGCCCTCGGAGACGGCGATCAGCACGTCGTGCTTTTCCTCGAAGACGCGCTTGACGTCGGCGATGAAGCAGTCCATGTCGAAGTCCACCTCGGGGAGGTAGATCAGATCGGGGCCCTCGCCCTTGAGGTTCGCCAGGGCGGCGGAAGCGGTGAGCCAGCCGGCGTGGCGGCCCATGCACTCGATGATGGTGATCATGCCCACGTCGTAGACCTTGGTGTCCCGGTTGACCTCCATCATGGAGGTGGCGATGTACTTGGCGGCGGAGCCAAAGCCGGGGCAGTGGTCGGTGCCGGCCAGGTCGTTGTCAATGGTCTTGGGCACGCCGATGATGCGGCACTCGTAGTCGTTCTTGGAGAAGAAGCGGCTGATCTTGTTGCAGGTGTCCATGGAGTCGTTGCCGCCGTTGTAGAAGAAGTAGCGGATGTTGTACTTTTTGAAGATCTCCAGGATGCGCTTGAAATCCCTGTCGTCCGCATCGGGGTCGGCCAGCTTGTAGCGGCAGGAGCCCAGCACGGAGGCCGGGGTGTAGAGCATCTTCGCCAGCTCGTTGGGATCCTCCTCGTTCATGATGAAGAGCCGGTCGCCCAGGACGCCCTTGATGCCGTGGTTGGCGCCGTAGACCTTGGTGATGTATTCGCTCTCCATGGCGGTCTTGATGACGCCGTAGGTGGAAGCGTTGATGACGGCGGAGGGGCCGCCGGACTGGCCGATAAGCACAGCGCCGATCAGGGGTTGATTCGTCATTGAAATATACCTCCAATATATAAAATAGAAAAAATGGTATCTCTTCCTTCAGAAAGCGGTTCCACTGTACCATGATTCCCCCGGCTTGTCAATGACAAAACAGAAATTTTACAATCAAAACGGCCAACTATCCCTTTACAGACAGCGGATTTTGCGATAAAATAGAGAGTGGCTTTGATCGGCCCTTTGAATGAATGAATGGAGGACCTTCCATGGATCATAAAGAATCGCAGGAGCGCAGGGATCGCAGCAGGCGGCGCTGGTACTTTATCGGCATCGCCCTGGTTGCCATAGGCTTTACCTCGCCCATCGGCGTGGGCATCATCGTTGCCAACGCCCTGGATCTTCTGCCCAACATCGGCGGCAGCGTAGATCTCAAAAAGTCCATCCAGGAGCTCAGCGACCTGCGCGGACCGGTGAACACCCCGGTGGCGGAGGTGCCGGAGCAGAAAAAGCGGATCAACGGCATGCCCACCCACGGCGCGCTCTTTACGGCCCTCGGCGCCATCGGAACCGCCATCGGCGCGATCGGCGCCACCGCCGGCGGGCTGCACCTGCTGATGGAGGGCGCCTCTTTCGGCGGGCTGTTTCAGCTGCTCTTCTGGCTGAGCCTGAGTGCCGGCGGCCTCGTGACGACGATCTTCGGCCACATGCGCAGAAAAAAGGCCCAGCGCTTTGAGAACTACCTCAAGCTCATCGGCGACAAGCAGGCTGTCCCCATTCACTACCTGGCGGACGTCATGGGCCTCGACTACCACAAGGTCATCAAGGATCTGCGGGAGATGATTACCCGGGGCATTCTCCAGCCCGCCTGGCTGGATCTGAAGACCTATCGGCTGATGCTGACCGAGTACACCGAGACCCAGGCCGTCCGGCCCGAGGAAAAGACCGAGGAGGCCATCTCCCGGAACGACCGCATCCTGCGGCAGATCCGGGCCGACAACGACCTGATTGCCGACGAGGAGGTCAGCCGAAAGGTCGACCGCATCGAGGACCTGACCCGCAAGATCTTCGCCATCCTGGAGCAGCGCCCCGAAAAAGAGCCCCAGCTCTACAACTTTATGAACTATTATCTGCCCACCACCCTGAAGGCCCTGGAGAGCTACGCCCGCCTGGAGGCCCAGGGGATCGAGACCGCGGCCATCCGCGAAGCGAAGCAGAAAATCAACCACGCCCTGGACGAGCTGGCCGACGGCTACGAGAAGCAGCTGGACAAGCTCTTCGCCGACGACGTGGTGGATATCACCGCCGACATCGACGTCATGCGCAAGATGCTCCAGAAGGACGGCCTCAAGGAAGACGAGATCCTGGCCGCCACCACGGGGACCCAGAAATGACCCCCGCCTGGACCGGTGCACAGTGCGCGCCAGATTCTCCCCGCCCCGACGATATAATGCAAAATGCAAAATGCAAAATGCAAAATGAATCCGAGTCGCCAGTCACCAGTCACCAGTCACCAGAGGGCGGGAAAACTGTCAACTGTCAACTGTCAACTGTCACTTGTCACTTGTCACCTGTCACTTGTCCCTTGTCCCTCCCTCCCGCCTGGGACGCCCTCCTGTCCCGCCCCTTCGACCGGGAGCCCCACCGCCGCACCCTGGCGGCCGCGGAGGCCGCCGCGGCCCTGGAGACGGTCTATCCGCCCCGGGCGGACTGGTTCGCCGCCCTGCGGCTGACCCCGCCGGAGCGGATCCGTGTCGTGATCCTGGGCCAGGATCCCTACCACGAGCCGGATCAGGCCATGGGGCTGGCCTTCTCGGTGCGTCCGGGCGTGAAGCTGCCGCCCTCCCTGCGGAACATCTACAAGGAGTTGGAGGCCGACCTGGGCCTTCCGGCCCCTGCCGACGGGGATCTCACGCCCTGGGCCGAACAGGGCGTCCTGCTGCTGAACACGGTGCTGACCGTAGCCGCGGGCCGGGCCAACAGCCATAAAAACCTGGGCTGGCAGGCCCTCACCGGCGAGATCCTGGCCGCCGTCTCCCGCCTCCCTCAGCCCATCGCCTTCGTCCTCTGGGGCGCCCCCGCCCAAAAAGCCTACGCCACCGCCGTAGGGGCGGCCATTGGCCGCCAGCCCGAGGCAGCAGGGGCCGGAATGCAAAATGCAAAATACAAAATGCAAAATGAGATATCAGACAACAGTCTCCTGTCACTTGTCACTTGTCACTTGTCACCTGTCCCTTGCCAATCTCCCCGCCTGATCCTCACCGCTCCCCATCCGAGCCCCCTCTCCGCCTACCGGGGCTTTTTCAGCAGCAAGCCCTTTTCGCAAATCAACGAGTTCCTGCTCGCGAACGGCGAAGCGCCGATCCGATGGACAGAATAATCATTGTCAATTCAGAAAAGGAGCCTTCCATGAAACGACTTCTGGTCTGCCTTTCCCTTCTCTGTCTGCTTCTGGCTGCCTGCGATCCCAATTACAACAAACGGCCCAACCGTTATCCCAATACCGTCTGGACCTGTGAGGACCCTGCCATCAGCTTCTACGTGGATGCCGAAGGCTCGTATCTGCTGGACGTCGCCGAGCCCCACGCGGCGGTCCCTTACGGCCTGGTTCTGATCTTCAACTATGGCTCCGGCATGGAGCTTCGGGAGAACGGCCGGACGGAGCCCTGGTTCTCCGGCAGCTGCAAATTCCGTTCGGACCGCTTGGAAGTCCATGTCACGGACGACGAGCTCTTTGCCGGCCGTTATCTGGGCAAGGACCTGGTCTTTATCCGCTCCGACTGGGACGGCGCGGTCCCCGAGGGCGTGACGGAGGCCCGGATTCCCCAGCCTGCCGACCCGCTCTGCGGGGTTTGGGTCAACGCGGGGCAGTACAGCGAGGGCCGGGACTTTGTGGAGACCCTGACTCTGAACGAGGACGGCACGGCGAAGGTCCACCTGGACTACCAGGGAAAGCCCTACGCCGACCTGGAGGGGACCTGGACCGCCGACGGGACCACCCTCTCCGTGGATTTCACCGATCCCAACACCCGGGACCGCGTCTATACCTACGTCCTCACGGAGACCACGCTGACCCTGACCGGCAGCGGCAAGGACGTGAAATACCTCCGACAAAATTAAAAATGCAAAATGCAAAAAGCAAAATGAGTCACACCCGGTCCCAATCCATTTTGCATTTTGCACTTTGCATTTTGCATTATAACAAAAGGAGACAAACACCATGAAGCAAACCGTTCTTCGCAAGTACGCCCGCCTGATCGCCCGGGTCGGCGTCAACGTCCAGAAGGGCCAGGAAGTCCAGATCACCTGCGACCTGGATCAGCCCAAGTTTGTGGAGCTGCTGGTGGACGAGTGCTACAAGGCCGGCGCCAAGAAGGTCATTGTGGAATTCAACTATCAGCCCCTGCAGAAGCTCCACGTCCGCCACCGCAGCGTGACGGTCATGTCCAAAGTGGAGGAGTGGGAGAAGGCCCGGATGCAGCACTACGTGGACGTCCTGCCCTGCCGCATCTACCTGGCCTCAGAGGACCCCGACGGCCTGAAGGGCATCAACCAGGAGAAGATGGTCAAGGCCAGCCGCAAGCGCTACCCCATCATCAAGCCCTACCGCGACGCCATGGACAACAAGTACCAGTGGTGCATCGCAGCGGTCCCCGGCGCGGCCTGGGCCAAGAAGCTCTTCCCCGAGCTACCCAAGGGCAGAGCCATCGAGAAGCTGTGGGAGGCCATTCTCTTCACCTCCCGGGTCACCGAGGATCCCGTGGCCGCCTGGGAAGCCCACAATAAGGACCTGCATGACCGCTGCGCCTACCTCAACAGCCTGGGCATCGCCGAGCTGCACTACAAGGGCGCCAACGGCACCGACCTGACCGTGGGCATGATCCCCGAGGCCGAGTTCAAGGGTGGCGGCGACCGTACCCTGGCCGGCGTCTTCTTCAACCCCAACATCCCCACCGAGGAATGCTTCATTTCCCCCATGCGGGGCAAGGCCGAGGGCATCGTCTACGCCACCAAGCCCCTGTCCTACCAGGGCCAGCTCATCGAGAACTTCAGCATGCGCTTTGAGAACGGCAAGGCCGTGGAGGTCCACGCCGAAAAGAACGAGGAGCTGCTGCAGAAGATGGTGACCATGGACGAGGGCGCCGGCTACCTGGGCGAGTGCGCCCTGGTGCCCGTGAACTCCCCGATCTCCGAGTCCGGCCTGCTCTTCTACGAAACCCTCTTCGACGAGAACGCCGCCTGCCACCTGGCCGTGGGCCGGGGCTTCGCCGACACCATCAAGGACTTTGAGAACAAGAGCCTGGAGGAGTGCCGCAAGCTGGGCATCAACGACTCCATGATCCACGTGGACTTTATGATCGGCTACGAGGGCCTGGACATCGACGCCGTCACCCGCGACGGCAAGACCGTCCCCGTCTTCCGCCAGGGCCGCTGGGCGTTCTGACCCGCTCGTAGGGGCGGCCAGTGGCCGCCAGCCCGAGGCAGAAACTTCCCGGTTTTGTCATCTATTCTCTAATCTCCATTATCTATTATCTAAAACCATCATCGTTCCCCCCGCAGCGGCGCTCACCGAACGCCCGCTCGCCTCTCTCTGAACAACAAGAAAACGGAGCCGCCCGAAAACGGCTCCGTTTTCTTATACTATTCCCCGGAAACAAGATACCGTTCCTCCGCATCCCGCTGGGCCTGGCAGAGGATTTCCCGCGCTCCTTCCGTCTTTCCTTCGTCCAGGGCCCAGATCGCGTCGGTAATCCGATTGAACAGAAGATAATAAAGTTCGCGATAAAGCCTTTGATCGTCCGACATAAAGACCTCCCTCAGATCGTTTGACGGAATTATTATAGTAAATTTATTTACTAATTTCAACAGTAAATATATTTATTATGGTAATAATAAACGGAACTGATAAACTATCTGCCGGGGCGGTGAGCGGCTTGGAATACTACGTACAAAAAATACGGGATCTGCGGGAGGACGCAGATCTGACGCAAAAGCAGGTCGCAGAACGGCTCGGCACCTCCCAGACCATGTATGCGCGATACGAGCGCGGCGCAAACGAGCTGCCGCTCCGCCATTTGATCCGCCTTTGTCAGCTCTACAACGTCTCCGCGGACTATATCCTGGGCACGGAGCCGCGCAAGCGAAAACCCCGCACAACAGAAAAATGACCTGCCTCCGTTCCCGGAAACAGGTCATTTTTATTTTTCAATTCGCAGAATTGGAAAATACCTCAATTATTCATTATTCATTATTCACTATTCATTCCGCATCCCAGGCGGGGACGGCGGCCTGGGGTCAGGCCGCCCTACAGGCGGGCCTTATCCCTTCGGCTTCCGGTTGTGGTAGTACCGACGCTTGTTGTTCTTCTTGCCCTCGGGCTTGGGGGCGGGCTGCTCGGGCTGGGCGGCCTTCTCGGGCACGATGTGCTTCTGCTCCTGCTGGGGCAGCTTCACCTCGGGCTTGCCCTGCTGCTGGCGGCGGCGCTGCTGGCGGGAGGGCTGCTGCCTGGGGCCGCCGTCGGACTTCTCGATCCGCTCCGGCCGCTCGGCGGGGGCGGCCTTCTCGGCCTGCCCGGCGGGCTTTCCACCCCGGTGATTTTTCTTCTTTTTGCCGCCCTCCCGCTTGGGCTGGTTGGGCTTTTTCTCCTGAGCAGGCTCCGCCTCCGGGGCGGGCATTTCCGTCTGCTCGGGCTCCCCGGCCTGATCGGGCTTTCCCTTCCGGTCCTGGCGGGAACGGCGGCCGCCGCTCTCCCGGGGCTGCTCAGGCTCCGGCTCCTCCGGGGACTCCGGCTCCTCCCGGTATTCCCGCAGCTCCGCCTCCTCGGGGTCCAGGGTCAGGCGCTGCTCCAGGAAGGGGCGGCGCTCCCGAAGAAGCTCTCCATCCTTCCGTCCGGAGATTGGGGCCAGGTCCGGAGGGATGGGCGGATCGTTCTTCTTGGCCTTTCCGCTGCGCAGGATGAAGATCTCGTCGTTGCGATAATTGTGGATCTCGTCTTCGTCCTGTTCCATGCGGACGCTGACGCTCTGCTTCATCAGATTGACGGCGGTGACCGTGCCGCGGCCGTCGGGGGTGTCCACAAAAGAATCGGGCTTGGGACTGGTCTTGATCAGATCCTCATAGGCGTCCTGCTCATATTTGAGGCAGCACATGAGCCGCCCGCAGGTGCCGGAGATCTTGGTGGGGTTCAGGCTGAGATTCTGGGTCTTAGCCATCTTGATGGAGACGGGCTGGAACTCGTCCAGGAAGCTGGCGCAGCAGAAGGGTCTGCCGCAGATGCCCAGGCCGCCCAGCATCTTGGCCTTGTCCCGCACGCCGATCTGCCGAAGCTCGATCCGGGTGTGGTAATTGGCGGCCAGGATCTTCACCAGCTCCCGAAAATCCACCCGGGCGTCGGCGGTAAAGAAGAAGAGAAGCTTGCTGCCGTCAAAGGCGCACTCGACGGAGACCAGCTGCATATCCAGCCCCAGCTCCTCGATCTTACGCTGGCAGAAGGCGTAGGCGTCCTTCTCTTTTTTCTCGTTCTCGGCCTTGATCCGCTCGTCCACGGGCGTGGCGACACGCAGGACCCGGCGCAGGGGCTGAACCAGCTCCCGGCGGGCGATCCGGTGGCTGCCGATGACGCAGTAACCGTATTCCGCCCCGCGGGTGGTGTCGAGAATGACGTGATCGCCGTTCTTGAGTTCCAGCCCGGCGGGGTCGAAAAAGTAGATCTTGCTGCCGGTGCGGAACTGCACGTCGCAGACGGGGACCCGCTCATTGGGGTCCGGCGCGGCAGCAGGAGGGGCGGCGGGCACAGAGGCCGCAGCGTTCGCCTGGGGCTCCAGCCGGGGCGCTCGCTTCTTAGCGGAGACGGCGGTGAGGGCCGACAGGGGCTCCCGGACGGGCGCGGTCTGTTCCGCGGGAAGCTCTGCCGCCTCCTTCTCTTCCGCAGCCGATTCTTCGATCAATTCCACGGGAGGCAATTCCTCCCGAATATCCTTGTGTTCGTAATCCATAATCGTTCCTTTTCCGTTTGCAGTTTGCGTTTTCTATTCGTTGCGGTCCAGCCACACCTGCAGGGCCCCGCAGACGGCGCCGGGGCTGATATTGCCCTGCAGCAGAGCTGTCGCCCGGCGAAGGCTCTCCAGGGCCCGGAGGCAGGCGGCGGAGGTGCGGCTGCGCCCGATGCGCTCGGCGGCTTCCCAGCGGCCGGTCTGCCCGGCCCGGACGGCCAGAGCTCCGCTCAGCAGCTCGACCCACTGGTTCAGCAGGGGGATCAGCTCTTCCCGCTTGCGCCGTTCCAGGGGGACCAGCAGCTCCGTCAGCCCCAGCTTGTCCCGGCGGGCAAAACAGTCCGCAAAGCTCCGGGTCTCGGGAGCCAGGCTCTCGCCCTCGCCCAGAAGCTGCACGGCCCGGCCCAGCCAGCCTTCGGAGCGGCTCCAGACCTCCGCCAGCGCATCCCGACTCCGGTCCGGGAAGCGCTTCGCCAGCTCCGACAGGCCTTCGGCCTCCGACAGCGGGGCCAGCTGCAGCGGCACGGCCCGGGACCGGATCGTGGGCAGCAGCCGCTCCGCGGCTTCCGTCAGCAGGAGGAAGGCCGCGTAGTCCGGCGGCTCCTCGATGACCTTCAGCAGGGCATTCTGGGCGGCGGCGTTCATCTCCGCTGCCCGGGGGAAGACGTAGATCTTCCGCAGGCCCTCGTTGGGCTTGATGTAGACGTCTGCTCGGGCCTTCCGCACCAGATCCACGGTGACGGTCTTTTTCGTCGGGTCGTCCACGGTGATGACGTCGGGGTGAACGTTGTCCAGGACCTTCCGGCACTGCAGGCAGACCCCGCAGGGCCGCCCGCTGCCCGCGGTGCACTCCATGGCGGCGGCCAGGATCCTGGCCAGACTGCGCTTTCCGCTTCCGGCGGGACCGGCGATCAGATAGCAGTGGGAGAGCCGATCCGCGGCAAAGGCCGCGGCGAGGCCCTTTTTCAGCCGTTCGTTGCCCAGCAGAGCCTCCATGCCCGCACCTCCACACAGTTTTCCTAATTGTATATGATATCACAAGTTCCGGAGATATGCAAGCATTTTTCCTCGCCCGCTTTTCTCCCCGGTTTCCTGTCCTGTCGTTCTCCGCTGTTTCCTGTCCTGTCGTTCTCCGCCGTTTCCTGTTGTTCTCCGCCGTTTCCCTGCTTGCGCTTCCGTGCAGTTTGTGATATAATAATTGAGTATCAGCATTTTTGTCAAGAAAGGAGAAAAGCGATATGCAAATCTGTCCTTACTGCGGCGCCCCGATCCCCGAGAACGGCCGCTTCTGCCCGAAGTGCGGCGTCTCGATCGCGGAGTTCACTCCGCCCGCCGCACCGGATCCCGCTGCCTTCGCCGCTCCCTCGGGCAGCGAAGCCCCCTGCGAGGCGATGATCCCCACCCAATCCGCGCCGGACCGCGGTCCGGCGATCCTCGATCCCGCCGACAGCCCCGCCCTTCAGGCTCTGCGGATGCACCTGCACCAGGAGTCCAAGGCCTGGCGCTTCAGTGCCATCGGGGTCCTCGTGCTTATGATGTTCATCGCGGGAATGTATCTGCTCTTCGGCAGCATCGGCGCCGCGTCGGTCTATGACGGCAGCGCGGAAGATATGATCGGCGGATACTTCCTGCTCAGCTTCTTCACGGTCTACGGCATCGTCATGACCATCTCCCTTCTGCCTGTGGTGATCATGGGCTTTGTGATGGGAAGCAAGGTCCACCGCTACTGGGAGGAATCCGCCACCAACTGCTCCAACGCCCTGAAGCACGCGGGCAGCGTGGGCGTCATCGTCCTTGGCGCCTTTTTCAGCACCCCGGCCCTGGTCTTCATCATCATTAATTTCTCCAAGACCAAGAAAAATCGCGCCGAGCTGGAGGCCGTGCTGGCCCGGCAGCAGGCGGGGGCCGTGAATTTCCATGGATAAGCCCTATGTCACAGTGGTCGGCGCGATCAACCTGGACATCTGCGGCAAGTCCCTCGCGCCGCTGATCGAAGGGGATTCCAATCCGGGTACCGTGCGGTTCTCCCTGGGCGGCGTCGGGCGAAACGTGGCCCACAACCTCTGTCTGCTGAGGGTGGAGAGCTCCATGCTCACCGCCCTGGCCGAGGACGGCTGGGCTGAGACCCTCCGCGGCGGCTGCGCGGCGGCAGGGATCGGCCTCTCCCGGGCAAGAAGCGTCCCGGGGGCAGCCGCCTCCACCTATCTGGCCATCGAGGGCCCCGAGGGAGATATGGCCCTGGCCCTCTGCGACAACAGCCTGTCCCGCTGGATCGACCCGGCCTATCTGAACGCGAATCGGGATCTTCTGAACGGGGCAGCCGCGGTGGTGATGGACGCCAATTTGGAGCCGGAGACTCTGGAATGGCTGGCCGCGAACTGCGGCGCGCCGCTTTTTGCGGATCCCGTCTCCGTCACCAAGGCCGAAAAGCTGCGGCCCATACTGGGCAGGCTCCACACCCTGAAGCCGAACCGGCTGGAGGCCGAGCTGCTCTCCGGCGTGGAGATCACGGACCGGACGAGCCTGGAGCTGGCGGCGGCAAAGCTGCTCTCCACCGGCCTGCAGCGGGTCTGCATTTCCCTGGGGACGGAGGGCGTCTACTGCGCCTGGGACACCGAGCGCTGCCTGGCCCCCTGCCCGGAGACCCGGCTGGTAAACGCCAGCGGAGGCGGAGACGCCATGATGGCAGGCTTCGTCCGGGCCTTCCTGGACGGGCTGCCCATCGACCGCGCCGCCCGCTTTGCCCTGGCCTGCTCTTCCATCGCCGTCGAAAGCCCGGAAACCGTCAACCCGGCCCTGTCTTATCAAAACGCAGTGCATCGAATGAGGAGGAATACCCTATGAATCTGAACGCATATCTGGACGTCAATCCCGAAGTCGCCGCGGCGGTCGCTGCCGGGCGGCCTGTGGTGGCTCTGGAATCCACCATCATTTCCCACGGCATGCCCTATCCCCAGAACGTGGAGACCGCCCTCAACGTGGAGAAGGTCATCCGGGACAACGGCGCCGTCCCCGCCACCATCGCCATCCTGGGGGGCCGCCTGAAGGCGGGCCTGACCCCCGAGGAGATCGAATACCTGGGCAAGACCGGCCAGGCCGTCACCAAGGCCAGCCGCCGGGACCTGCCCGTCCTCGTGGCCAAGGGCCTGGACGGCGCCACCACCGTCACCACCACCATGATGATCGCCCACATGGCGGGCATTCAGATCTTCGCCACCGGCGGCATCGGCGGCGTCCACCGGGGCGCCGAGACAACCATGGATATCTCCGCCGACCTGGAAGAGCTGGCCAATACCCCGGTCATGGTGGTCTGCGCGGGCGCCAAGTCCATTCTGGATCTGGGCCTCACCCTGGAATACCTGGAGACCCACGGGGTCCCCGTGCTGGGCTATCAGACCAAGGAGCTGCCCGCCTTCTACACCCGGCGCAGCGGCTTCGAGGTGGACTACCGCATCGACAGCCCCGAGGAGCTGGCCCGGGTCTTCAAGGTCCAGCGGGATCTGGGCCTCAAGGGCGGCATTCTGGTCACGAACCCCATCCCCGAGGAATACGCCATGGATTTCGACGTCATCAACAAGGCCATCGACGAGGCCATCGCCCAGTCTGTCAAGGAAGGCATCCACGGCAAGGCCACGACCCCCTATCTGCTGGCCAAGGTCAAGGACCTCACCGGCGGCGACAGCCTGGCCTCGAACATTCAGCTCGTCTACAACAACGCCCGCCTGGCGGCCAAAACCGCCGCGGCGTACTGTAAGCTGTAAAAAAGGAAGGAGATCATTATGACCGTCCAAGAAGCCCTGAAAACCTACCGTGAGAACATCGCCGCCATGCACGCTTTGGGCCACGCCATGGGCGTGCTGCACTACGACGGGGCCACTGTGGCGCCCGTGGAGTCCGCCGAGGGCCGCGGCAAGACCCTGGCCTATCTCTCCGGCCGCATGTATGAGATCGAGACCGGCAAGGAGCTGGCGGAAGCCGCCCAGTTCCTGAAGGAGCACCGGGACGAGCTCTCCGCCCAGGACGCCCGGGAGATTGAGGTCTTCCTGCGGCAGAGCGAGTTCACCGCCTCCATCCCCCAGGCCGAGTACGTGGCCTACGTGGAGCTGCTGAACAAGGCCGACGCCGTGTGGCACAAGGCCAAGGCTGAGAGCGATTTCCCCGCCTTCGCCCCCATCGTGAAGGAGATCTTCGCCACCAACGTCCGCTTTGCCAAATACTACAAGCCCGACCAGAACCCCTACGACACCCAGCTCAGCCTCTATGAGCGCGGTCTGACCATGGAGAAGACCGACGCCTTCTTCAACGCCCTGAAGGAGCACATTGTCCCCCTGCTGAAAAAGGTCATGGCAAAGCCCCAGGTGGACGACAGCTTTATCTGGGGAAAAACCTACCCCATCGAGGCTCAGCGGAAGTTCTCCGACTATCTGATGGACGTCATCACCATTGACCGGAATCGCTGCTCCATCGGCGAGACGGAGCACCCCTTTACCACCAATTTCAACAAAAAAGACGTTCGCATCACCACCCACTACCACGAGGAAACGCCGATCTACTCCATGTACTCGGTGATTCATGAAGGCGGCCACGCGCTCTACGAGCTCCACTCCGGCGACGAGCTGGAGGGCACCGTCCTCTCGGGCGGCGTGTCCATGTCCATCCACGAGAGCCAATCCCGTTTCATGGAGAACCTCATCGGCCGCAGCCGTCCCTTTATCGAGCTGGTCTTCCCGAAGATGCAGGAATTCTTCCCGGAGCAGTTGGCAGGCGTCACCGCGGAGCAGATGTACCTGGCCGTCAACAAGGCCGAGCCCAGCCTGATCCGCACCGAGGCCGACGAGCTGACCTACGCCCTGCACGTGCTGGTGCGCTACGAGATCGAAAAGGGCCTCTTTGACGGCAGCATTGCCGCCGAGGATCTGCCCGCCGTCTGGAACGCGAAGTACAAGGAATATCTGGGAATCGACGTGCCTGACGACAAGCACGGCGTTCTTCAGGACAGCCACTGGTCCGGCGGCAACGTGGGCTACTTCCCCTCCTACGCTTTGGGCTCCGCCTACGGCGCCCAGATGCTGGCGAAGATGCGCGAGACTGTGGACGTGGAAGGCGCGATCCGCTCCGGCGACCTGCGGCCCATCACCGCCTGGCTGGAGGCGCACATCTGGAAGTTCGGCGCCCTCTACGATCCCATGGATCTCCTGGAGCGGGCCGTGGGCGAGCCCTTCGACCCCAAGTACTTCACCGATTACTTAGAAGAGAAGTTCTCGGCCATCTACGGCCTGTAAACGCAGCGCCAAATTCGGATTTGCAGAACCGTAGGGGCCGAAGTCGCAGACTCACGAAGTATGCCCACATCGGCCCTCCCTGCGGACCGGGGAAAGGGCCGATGTGGGCATCGGCCCCTACAAATGATCCCGGCAAATCCCGAATTGCCGACGTAAACAAAAAACCCTGGCTGCAAAGCAGCCAGGGTTTTTTGTTTTGTTTGGAGAAACTTTCCGGTTGCCCGGAGCGGTTGCCCGCTCCGGGCGTTGGTTTGTTTCAGCTTATGCCGGAATTGCCTGAGGGATCAGGGAGTATCCAGGCAGTCCTTCTCCATGTAGCGGTACAGGTAGAGGACGAAGGTCTCACGCATGACGACCGTGTTGCGGGCGAAGACGCCGTCCTCGCCGCACTCGATGCCATTGTGGTAAGCCCACTTGGCGGGAGCTTCGTACCACTTGCCGGCGGCCACGTCGGAGTACGGATTCTCAAGGGCCTCAACGGAAGGCTTCCCGTCGTAGGCATACATGAGGGTGAGGATCTCGCCGCGGTTCAGCTCGTTGTTCGGACGGTAGGTGCCATCCTCGTAACCGCTGACCAGGCCCTTGCTGTAGGCCCACAGGACGTACTTGGTGTACCACTTGCCGGGCTTGACGTCGGAGAACGGATTCTCGAACATATCCTCGCTGATCTCGGGCTTGCCCTCGATGGTCCAGAAGAAGGTCGCGGTCTCGGCACGGGTCAGGCTCTTGCCGACGCCGAAGTGGGTTTCGTCGATACCGGCGGTGTAGCCGTTGACGTAGGCCCATTCGATGGCCTTGTGCTCGGGGCTCTCGGGATCGGGATAGGCTTCCATGACGTCCACGAAGTGCGTGATCTTGCAATCATGCTCGGGAGGAGTCTCGCCGCCTTCGGTCTTGGCGTAGAGCTCGAAGATGAACTGGCCGTCGTCAGCGCTCAGGTAGTGGGTGCTGAACTCGGAGTACTTGGTGTACCACTCCAGAGCCTTCGGGTCGCCGGAGCTGCCGGGAGCGGCGGTGGTGTTCACGATGTTGACGGTGAAGTCTTCCTCGTTGCGGCTGCGGATCTCCCAGATGTCGTTGGTCTTGTCGAGCTCGAGGCCCTTGCTCTCCATGGAAAGGATGTGGCCTTCCGCGTCAAGGAACTTGACGCCGGTCTCGGTGACCTGGACAGTCCAGATGATTTCGGAAACGGGGTTGACGATCTTGTTGTCCTCGGGCGTCACGGCCACGCCGGCGCGGTAGCTGGGCTGCTCGGCGGACAGATCGGCGTTGGAGACAGCCATGCCGGCCATCGGGTTGTAGATAACGACCTTGTCGCCGTCCTTCAGGACGTCGATCAGCTCAAAGATCTCTTCCTCGACGGGAGGCTGCTCGCCGTCCTTGATCTCGATGACGAGCTCCTCGTCCTCGATCGCGAACTCCTCGTTGCGCTCCAGAGGCACCACGACCACGGTGGTATCGACGGCACCCTCGTAGGTGAAGTTCAGGGTAGCCAGGGTCTCCTCAGCGGGGATCTCGTCCTTGGAGGCGTAGGCGAAGGTGATGACGCCGGTGCGCAGAGCGGGCTCCTCACCCTCGGCGGGCTCACGGATCTCGTGGTGGATGGACTTGAAGGGCAGGCCGGAGACGGTGTCCACGTAGGTCAGCTCGTCAGCGTTGTAGGTGACGGTGAACAGGCCGTTGGTGGTGGCCTCGTCGTCGCTCAGGACGATCTGGACACTGCCGTTCTCAACGACAGTCTCGTCGATGGGCTTGCGGAGCTCGGACTTGCTCAGACCGGCCTTGAGGGCGTTGGTGCCGCCCACAGCCTGGGTCTGCTCGCCGAATCTGCTCATCTCGGCCACGCCGGTGACGTCAGCCGCCGCGGCGATGCTCGCCACGCCGGTGCCGTCGGCCAGAGGCTTACGGGTGTAGTTCATGGGAACCGCCTCGTAGGTCTTGGCGGGCACGTTCTTGAGGGCGTCGCCGTCCTCAGCGGCCGTCACCAGGATCTCCACGTCGTCCACGTTCAGGATGAACATGTCGGAGACGTTGTAGTGGCGGATGGCAACATAGACCGTATCCTCACCGGCGAAGTCGCTCAGGTCGGCAGTGTAGTTGACGTAAGCGCCGGTGGCGGTGAACAGGCTGGAAACCGCCTGCATCTCGCTGACGTTCGGGGTGGTTCCGGCGTAGAGCTGGAACTTCTCAGCGGCGTAGTTGGAATCCTGGCCCATGGCCCAGATAGACAGACCGGCGGAAGCGGCCTCGCTCAGGTCGAAGGCGGGGGAGATGGCCCAGTTGTCGGGGGTCAGAACCACGCCGGTCTCGCCGTCATCATTGTTATGGTAGGACTCGGACGCAATGACGCCGTCGCCGCTGTGCGTGGTGTGGTTGCCGGTGCCGGTGTTGACGTGCCAGTACCAGTTGTAACCGTCGTTGTCGGAGTCCACGAAGGTCCAGCCGGCAGCAGCGGGATCGGCCTCGAAGTCCCAAGCATAGGCGCTGTCGCCGCCGATGGGATCGGGATCGTCGGGGATTTCCTCGGTCAGGTTGTGGAGAACCTCGACCTCGTCAACCAGCAGGATGTACATGTCGGAGATGTTCCAGTGCCGGAGGGCGATGTAGACCTCTTCCTCGCCGACGAAATCAGCAAGGGAACCAACGTACTGCTTGTATTCGCCGTCGGTGGTGAACACGTTGCTGATCTGCGTCATGCTGTCAACGTCGGCGGAGGTGCCGGCGTAGATGGCGAACTTCTCCGAAGCGTAGCTGGGATCCAGACCCTTGGCCTTGAGGGAGACGATGGCGTCGTCCGCAGCCTCGCTCAGGTCGATGGGGCCGTAGACCATCCAGTTGTCGGGATTCAGCGCGCCTACGGTGTTGATGTAGGAGGCGGAGGCCATGCAGCCGGTGCCCTCGGAGGCCCAGGAGTTGAAGTCAGGCGTTCCGTCGAACCAGGAAGCGGTGTTCTGGTTCCAGGTCCAGTTGTAGCCGTCGCCGTCCGCGTCAACCACGGTCCACTCGTTGGCCTCGTCCTCGGTCTCAAAGTAGAAGCCCTGGATGAGATCGCCGTCGTAGACGGGCGTGGGAGGCTCGGGCTCGGCGCCGTTCAGGGAAACCATGTCGTCGAAGGTGCCGTACAGGCCGGAGACGTTGTCGGCGTCCAGAGTACCGATCTTGCAGACCACGTCCTCCGCGTTCTCAGCGGTGAAGTCGATGTAGTAGAGCACCTTGGTGGTGTTGTCGGCCACAACGATGCCCTCATCGCTGACGTCGATCTCCCAATCGCCGTGGAGACCGGCGTTGGTGATCCAGGCCATGGAGATCTCGCCCTGCTCGAATGTCAGGCCTGTGTCGAGAAGCTCGGCGTAATTCAGGGAGCCGGCCTCGGGCGTGACGTCCAGCTCATACAGCATGCCTTCCGCGGTCAGCATGTAGTAGACGTAGATGGTCTCGTCATCGTCGTTCACGTCGGTGCCCGCGAAGCAGAGACCGGACATGGTGGGGAAGTAGGAGCTCAGGTTCCAGCCGTAGTAGTCGGGCCATACCAGCCAGCCGATGGAGGTGGTGAACAGAGCCTTGTGGTTGTCCACGGCGCCCTCGGAGTTGATGTGGTTCGGGTAGTTGGCAATATCCATGGCGGGATACTGGCTGTAGTAGGCGTCGATGCCGTTCCAGGAGTCGGTGGCCTCGAAGGTCTCGGCATCCAGGACGTAAGGCGTGGTGCCGACGCCGGCGATGTAGATGTCGCCCGCGCGAGCGCCGGAGGTCACGTCGCCGGGAGCGTCAAAGCCCTTGTTGGAGGCCACGGGGCCGTCCAGGCTGATCTTGGTGAAGCGCACGCCCTTGGCGTCAGAAACCTGGGCGCCGATGAACGCCTCGACAACCTTCAGACCCTTGACCTTGATGTTGACGGTCTCGGACAGATGCTCGCCTTCCGCGTTGGCGTCCACGGTGGTGACGGTCAGGGTGGTCTCGCCCTCCTTCAGGCCGGTCACAACGCCGTCCTCGAAGGAAGCAATGGCGGGATCCGCGATCTCCGCGGTGTACTCGTTGGTCTCGCCCAGCTTGACCTTGATCTTGACCTCAGCGGTATCGCCCTCGAAGAGAACGATGTCGGTGGGCTCAACGCTCAGGGACAGGTCGGTGGCGGGCTCATACTGGTACAGACCGGTGACGGGCCAGACAGACTCGTTGAAGTCGCCGACCTGGCCGTTGCGGGCGGGATCGTTGGGATCGATGGCGTACAGGTAAGCCAGATCGCCAACGCCGTCGTAATGGGACAGATACAGGAAGTCGTTCTCCGGATCGTAGACCATGGAGGCCCAGATCTGGTTGGTGGCGTCGGACACGCCGGTCAGGTCGATGCCGGTCTCGCCGATCTCATTCCAGGTCAGGCTGCCCTCGTGGTTCATGGAGAACAGGAACAGCTTGCCGCTCTCGGACATGACGTAGTAGGCGGCAGCGTTGTCGTCGCCGCTGTAGGTGGTGCGGCCGGCGAAGGTGATGGTGGCCATGGGATCGGTGGCGAAGTCGGTGTCAGACAGATCGAAGTAGATCAGGCTGCCGGCCTCGGGGTCGAGCATGGTCATGTAGGTGCCGTTGTTGTTGGGGCCGATGACGGGGCCGACGTTGTAGCCCATCTCAGCGAAGGCGTCGCGCAGGTCCTGCGGCACCGCATCCGCGTCGGAGGGGATCCACATGGAGACAATGCCGCCGTAGGTCTCAACCTCGTAGGTATCGGCGTCGAAGGCGTACATGGTGTCGTCGGTGGAGCCGTAGACCATGTCGTTGACTCTGGCGCCCCAGCGGAACTGGCCGACGACAGACAGGGCTTCCCAATCGTTGGTGGCGTCGGAGCTGAAGACAGAGGCCTGGCCCTTGCCGTTCTCGTCCCAGATGATGCCGCGAATCTCCGCAGCGGGAGCCTCTTCCACGTTGACGGTGACGTCCTTGGTCAGGTGAGGCTCAGCCACGGTGGTCACGGTGATGGTGGTGCTGCCCACGGCGACGCCGGTGACAACGCCGTCCTTCACGGTGGCGATGGTCTCGTCGTTGGACTCCATGGTGACGTCCTTGTCGGTCAGGGTCCAGGGCAGGACGTAGGCCTGGATGGGCTCGCTGCTCTGGCCGACCAGCAGGTTGATCTCCTCGGGCTCAACGATCAGGTCGGTGGCCTCGTCGGTGGGCGTGATGAGGGCGCTGGTGCTGGGGATGACGATCAGGCCGCAGACGTTGGCGTACAGACGGCCGGAGATGTTGGAGTAGCCGCTGCCGGTGCCGACGGTATTGGCACGGGCGCCCACGCCGGTCTCGGTGTCCACGATCCACAGGTAGTGGTCGTAGTCGCCGGTGGCGCTGTAGTTGGAGACGGCGTAGAGGATACCCTTGTTGTGGTCCCAGGCGAAGCCGCCGCCGTTGCTGTAGTTGTAGAAGCCCAGGTAAGCGGTGCCGACGGGAGCGGCGGTGATGACGCCCTCGTACTGCGGCTCGACGGGCTCGTCGCTGATCTTGTCGCCCTGGATCTGCACGGCGTCAACGTAGAGATAGTACTGGTCTCTGCCGCCGTCGTGACGGATGGCCACGTAGATCTCTTCCTCGCCCAGGTAGTCGGCAAGGTCAACCTTCACGTTGGTCCAGACGCTATCCGCCGGGGTCTGGGGAACGACCTCGACCATTTCGTCCGGGTTCTTGGTGGTGCCGACGTAGACGTCATAGTTCTCCTCCCACGTAGCGGAGGACTTTCTGACCCAGAAGGAGAGCTCCGCGTTCTCGTACTCGGTCAGGTCGATGGCCGGGGAGATCGCCCAGTCGTCCACGTTCGCGCTGGAGCACCAGCGGGAGCCGATGCCGCCGGCGCCTTCCTGGGCGGCGCTGCTGTTGTAGGCGAAGGTGTTGCCGTCGCCGTCCCTGTCAAGCATGGTCCAGCCATTCAGCTCGGCGGAGGAGTTGAAGAACCAGCCGTTGTCGAAGACGGGAATCTCGACCAGCTCGAGATCGTCCAGCGTGAACTTGTAGAGCTTGGCAGAGGAGGTGCTGCCGTTGTTCGCGGTGTAGAAGTTGCCGTCGTCGTCGATGGCAAGGGCGTTGAAATTGGCGGAAGCGGAATCCGAAGCAGCCAGTCTGGCGCACTCGGTCAGCGCGCCGGTGACCAGGTCCATCGTGTACAGCTTGTTGTTGTCACCCAGGACGTAGAGCTGCTTGTCACGGTAGTTGAAGGCCATGTCAAGGATGGCGGGCACGGTCTGCGCGTACTTGCCGACCATCATGACCTCGTCCATGGCGTTGACGTCGGCCACGTAGAAGTAGCCGTCGTTGCCGGCCATGAAGATGTAGCCGTCCACGTACTCAGCGGCGGTCACAGTCACGTTGATGTTGGCAAACAGACCAACGCCGGTCAGGCTGCCGCCGGAGGTATCGCAGCTGACCTCGTCGGGGTTGATCTCCCAAACACGGTCGCCGCTGCCCACGCCGGTGGTGCTGCGAGCGCCGACAAAGCCGAGCATGGTGCCGCCGAGCTCGTCGCCGCTGTCGTCGCCGCCGCCCAGGTCAACCTTGAAGGCGACCTCGTTGCCGGCGTAGTCGCCCACGAACAGGGTGACTTCCTTGGGCAGGGAGATGCCCTCGAGGTTCAGAGGAACCTCAAGCTCCTCGCCGGGCTCGGACTGCTCGGGAACGGTCTCGAAGTAGACCTTACTGCCGGACTTGTTCATGATGGCCACATAGGCCACGTAGCGGTTGTCGGAGCACTTGACGTAGATGTCGCCGGTGATGAGGTCCTTCAGAGCGCCGATCACAACGGGATCGGTGTCGTCGATGGTGACGTCATACTTGATGCCGGCGCCCTCGCCGATCAGGCCGGCCTCCAGCATGGCCTTGAAGCCTTCGCTGTCCAGACCGCCGGTGGTGGCGACTTCGCCGTTCATCTTGGCGTTCATCACGCCGTAGTACTCGGGCAGGGCGTAGAAGCCGACGGTGACCTTGTCGCCTTCCGCCACGCCGGCGGAGGCCAGCTTCTTGCCCACGTTGAAGTTGCGGGGGCTGTACTGCTGCCAGGCGCTGCCGTTCACGTAGTAGTAGGGCGCGAAGAACTGACCCGGGGTAGCCTGCGCGAAGAGGACCTTGCCGTCCTCGTCCAGAACCGCGAAGCCCATGGTGGCAGCGTTGCGGATGTTGATGTAGTTGTAGGCCTGAACGGTGTCGTTGCTGTTCATGGCCAGCTTCTCAGCGGGGAACTCGTCCTCGATGATGTAGGGGTTGCCCATGTAGACGCTGGTCTCGCCGTCGGCGTTCTTCAGGGACAGGTAGTTGGTGTTGGTGTTGGCCAGGTAGGGCAGCTTGCCGGTGCCATAGGCCTCGTCGATGACGGAGGTGCGGTCCAGCATGGCGGGATCGGTCCAGTTGCCGCAGAAGCCGTAGATGGGGATGGAGTGGACAACGTCCATCGCGCCTTCCTCATCCGCCACGGGGTCCACATAGGTGTAGCCCTGGACGTAGAAGCCCTTGGTCATGTAGTTGAGCAGGAAGTCTCTGTCGCCCTCGTCGATCTTGATGTGGACCGTGACCTTGGTGGGCTCGGTGATGGTGATGGGCTCAGAACCGCAGGCGTCAAGGATCAGCTTGGCGTCGAAGGTGGTGATGGCGCCGTCGCCGTCCAGGTCAGCAACCTCGGCGTCGAAGGCAGCGCCTTCGGCCTCTTCGCCGGTGATGTGGTCCAGGATAGCCTGGGCGTCGGCCTCGTCGGTCACGCCGTCCTTGTTGACGTCGGCCTCGACCTCGAAGACCTCGCCAATGGTCTCGCCGTTGATCTCATAGGTGGTCTCGGAGCCCAGGAGGACGGTGCCCTGATCCTGGAGCATGCCGTAACCGCCGTTGCCGGCCAGCCACTGGGTGAAGATGTCGGTGCGGAGGGTGAACTCCTTGGAGCCTTCCATGGGATAGAGGGTGAAGGAGTACTCGTACTCGCCGGTGTAATCGGGATCGTCGCCCAGCTCGGCCTTGACCTTGCCGTCCATGGCGGAGTCGGGGAACATGGTGGCTTCCTCGTCCATCAGGATGTAGGACTGGGCGGCGGTGGCGTCGGCCACGTTGCCGAGACCTGCGCCGACCCGGATGACGGGCCAGTAATTGCCGTCAGCGTCGAACACGGGATGGGCGGTGGACATCAGCAGGGAGTTGGTGAGCTGACGGGCGCTCAGGCCGGTCTTCTCGCACAGGTTGTTGTCGCGGATGTACTGACCCATAACGGCAGCCATACCGGCGACCTGGGGAGAAGCCATGGAGGTACCGGACATGACCTCGTACTGGTCATGGCCGCCGCCCGCGTTGTTCAGGCCGTTGACGGAGTAGATGGATCCGCCGGGGGCCAGGATCTCGGGCTTCAGAACCATGGAGCCGGGGCCGCCCCAGGAGGAGAAGGAGGACACGGTAACGGTGTCGGTGACCTCCGGGACCTGCACTTCGAGCTCCTTGCCGATGCTCATGGTGCCGGTGTAGTAGGTGGTGCCGTCGTCAGCCTCCACAGCCTCGGACTGGGCCTTGATGGCAAGGCCGTCGGCCTGGGTGATGGAGACCGCGGGGATGTTGGTGGTGACGCCGGTCAGGTTCATGTTGATGACGCCGGGCTGGTTGTTGTAGATCACGCAAGCCACAGCGCCGGCCTCGGCGGCGGCGTTGACCTTCTGGAAGAAGGAGGAGGTGCCGCGGGAGCAGAACACGATCTTGCCCGCGATGGCCTCGGCGTAGGGAGCGAGCTGGCTGTTGCCGTCGCCGTCGGCGCCGAAGTTGTCGAAGTAGACGTACTCGTACTCATTGCCGGCAATGGTGGCGATGGGGTTGTTGCCGTAGCCGGAGGTCTCGCTGTAGAACACGTGCAGGTCGCCGACGATCAGCGGCATGCCGGTCTGGCCCAGGTTGTCCACGGAGGCAACGGTCAGGGAGTTGGTGAAGGAGCCGGGGCTGCCGTTGGTGGCGTAGTTCATATCCTCGGCGTACAGATAGGGGTACATCGCCTCGTTGTAGGGGGTGTCGTACCAGCCGTAGCTGTTGCCGGCGGACATGGCGACGACCAGGCCGTTCTCCACCAGCTCGTTCATGACGTTCTCATAGGAGCCGGAGAAGCTGAAGCCGGCGGAGCCGGAGCCCAGGGACAGGTTGGCGGAATCGCAGCCCAGGATGATGGCGTCCTCGATGGCGACCATGTAGTCGGAATCGTAAGCGCCGCCGCCCTTGCCGAAGACCTTCATGACAACCAGCTGTGCGTCGGGAGCGACGCCCTGGGTGCCGACAGCGCTCAGCGCGGGCTTGTACTCACCGTCAACCTTGATGAAGCGGTTGCCGGTGGCGATGCCAGAGACGTGGGAACCATGTTCGCCCTGGCTGTCGTTGATGTGCTCGATGTAGTTGACCTGCTTGTCAACGTAGTTGTAGCCGTAGCCGATCTTGGTGTTGCGGTAAGCCGCAGCGCCGGAGCCGATGTTGGCGTTCAGCTGATCCTTGACGGCGTCAATGGCCTCAGGGGTCAGCAGATTCAGGGAGGCCACGTACTCGTCGTAGCTCATGCCCTTTTCCGCAGCGGTCTGGGCAAAAGCGTACTCCAGGCCCTCGCCGGAGAAGGACTGATGCTCGGAGTCAGCGCCGGTATCGATGATGGCGACCTTGCTGCCCGCGCCGGTGTAGCCGTTGGCCCAGGCAATGTTGGAGCCGATCATGTAGGAGGCGGCGCCGTTGTTGGGCTCGTCCTCGTTCTCGCCCTTCTCGGGCTCATAGCGGTTCTCCAGGAAGACGTCCTTGACGCCGTCGACAGCCTTGATGGTGTCGATCTGGCCGTAAAGCACGTTCGCGGAGATGTTGTTGGCCGCAAGGGTCAGGTTCCACTGCACGTCCAGCTTGTTGCCGATCGCCTTTTCGATCTTGGCGGTCAGAGCAGCCTGGTCGGCGCGGAGGCCCTCACGGTAAGCCTTGGCCTGGGGATTGTTCGCAATTCCCTCGGTGCTGAAGCCGGCGCCCAGAGTGGACGGCTTGTCCAGCACGATGGAAACACGAACCACGTCCGTCATGGCGTGGGCTTCCTGTTCGATGGAGGAATCAGCTTCGGTCTTGCCGATCTTCTGATTCTCCAGCGTGCCGGGATCAATCGGCTTGAGGGACAATTCCTCAACAGTCTTCTCCGTGCCCTTCTCAGCGCTCACTGCGGGTACGAGCAGCGTGCAGAGCAGAGCGACGGTGAGGACCACCGACAGAACACGGCGGAGGAGCGATGTGTTCTTCATTGTCATGTCTCCTTGTAAAAAATTTTATATCATCCGCCCGGTTCCCTTGGGCGGGCAATATACGCGCAGGTTAATCGATTTCGTAAAAAAACTGTGCGAAGGTTTTTTCAGTTGTCAAGATACAAATGGGGCACATTCTCAATGTATATTCTATCATAAAAAGCAGATTCGGTCAAGGGATTCATTCACGTATTTTTCAAAAAATCTTTCGGATATGTTACAAAATCCCTTTTCTGATTCAGCGCGCGCTTAGGCAGTTTTCACAACAGAGGGATTTCCGGGCTGACTGTATATACGTGAAAAAACGGCATTTTCCCTTGAAAATAGCCGCTTTTCCACGAATTTTATTTTTGTCCCGGAGCGCCGCTCATCCGTGCTCCCCCCCGCAGGGTTACGGTGACCAGCTCCGGCTTGTTCTCGATCCGAAGGGGGAAGGACGAATTGCCCAGGCCCCGGCTGACGCACATCACCGTATCGCCCAGCCGGTACATCCCGGCGGTGTACTTCGGGAGGATCCCCTGTCCCGGGGCGTAGAGGCCGCCGACGCCGGGAAGCCGCCACTGACCGCCGTGGGCGTGGCCCGTCAGCACCAGATCCACCCCGGCCTGCTCATAGTATTTCGCGTAATGGGGCTTGTGGGAGAGCAGGATGTTCAGCTCCTCCGCCGGCCGCCCGGCCATCAGCTCCCGGAGCATGTCGGTCCTGGCCAGGTTGCAGTCCACGCCCACCAGGCGGAAAGACGAGCCCAGGCCCAGGGTCACGGCCTCGTTTCGCAGCAGGCGCACGCCCCGCTGCTCCAGCTCCCCGCAGAAGCGCTCCCGGCGTTCCCGGCTCATGCGATGCTCGTGGTTGCCGGTCACGTAGTAGCAGGGCGCGATTTTCGCCAGCCGCTCCGCCGCGTCCAGGGCCTTCTCCAGGTCGGGGTGGTAGCTGTCCGTCAGATCTCCCGTGATGACCAGCAGGTCGGGGAGCTGGGCCTCGGTCAGGGCCAGCAGACGGCAGTTGCCCTTCCCGAATTCCTTGTTGTGCAGATCCGAGATCTGGGTGATGCGGAAGCCCTCCAGAGCCCCTTTGACCTTGGGCGAGCGGAAGACGTAGTGCGAGGCGGCCAGATCCGTGCTCTGCCTGTAGAAATAGGGGACCGAAGCCGCCGCGACAGCCGCCGTTCCCGCCGCCGCGATCACCGCGATCGTGCTCTTTTTCATCGGAAGCCCTCCTTAACTGTGACTTGAAAAATACTCCGCGATCAGATAATCCACCACCAGGCCGTAGGACTTGACGCCCGCCTCGTCGAAGGTCTTGAGATAGGCGTCGTTGACGGCCTGGGCGGTATCCTGGACCTTGCCCTCATACTGCTTGTTGTGCTCCACGTGGACGTCGCTGTCGTGCAGCATCTCCTCCGAACAGCGATCCCAGAGGCTTTTGGCGGCGGAGGGGCTTTCGGCGTAAAGGGCGTTGTAGCAGTAGATAAAGGCGCAGTAATAGCCCGAGTATCGGAACAGCTCGTCCTGGGAGGCCCGACAGGCCAGGAAGGCCAGATAGTTGGTCTCGTCCTCCCGGGCCACGGCCAGGCTGTGGCCCAGCTCGTGACAGATCGTGAAGGGCTGGGTCAGGCCGAAGCTCTCGGTGGAGACCGAAGCCTCGCCGGTGTAGCAGACAAAGATCCCCGAAGTTCCCATATAGGCGAAGGCCTCGCTGACCAGCAGGGGCTTGACCCGGGGGACGGAGACGGCAAAGCGCTCGTTGTACTCCGCCAGCCGCCCGTAGCATTCCCCGGCTTCGTCGGACATGGCTTCAAACTCCGGCAGGATCACGTCGCCGTTCCCGTCCCGCTCCACGCCCTCCGCGTAAAAGCTCGCCTGTTCGGCGTACCAGGCCGCGGCCTGCTTGAGCTGATCGACGCTGTATTCCCCGACCTCGAGGCCGGTCTGCTCCCCGATGGTGGGGGCGAAATGGTTGAGACCCCAGAGTCCCATGAACAGAAAGACCATCAGGACCGCGAACTCCAGAAGCCCCGTCAGCCAGCCCAGGATCTTTTTATGTTTGATGGCGTAGATCAGCCCCGCGATGAGCGCGGCGGCGATCAGGACCAGCAGCGGCTCCCAGATCGGGAAGGGGATCCAGCCGAAAGCCGCCCCCAGCCAGCCCATGGCCGTCCGGGAGAAGTCGGTATAGAAGGAGAACCAGAACTCAGGCAGGAAGTGGGCCAGTCCCACCGCCGCGGCGGTCAGCACCGCCAGCGCTCCCGCCCCGATCAGATTTCGGATGGGCTTGAACATAGAAGCTCCTTTGAGAATGCAAAATTAGGCAACAGGCAACAGGCATCAGGCATCAGGCATCAGGGGACGAGGGACACGAGCTGTCAGAGATCAGGCTTCCGGCGTCTCTTCGGCTTCGGGTTCCTTCTCGATTTCCTTTGTCGTTTCCTCTGCGCTTGCCTCAATGTTGTGCCGCACGGCCAGCAGGGCGATTCCGGCGGCAAAGCAGAGCACCGTGACCAGGGCCACCAGCAGCCATTTGACGTCCTTCAGACCGTTGCTGACGAAGACGCCGGAATCCGGATCCTGCAGCTTGCTGAAGATCTGGATCGTGTCGAAGCAGAGCGCAAAGGTGAACAGCGAAAGCGCCGCCATCAGCAGGCCGGAGCCCGCGTTGGTCTTCTCCAGCTTCGGCAGGGGCTTCAGGCCCTCCGAACGGAAGTCCAGAGCGTTGCCCAGGAAGATCGCGGCCACCACGAGGATCAGCATCTCAGGCAGCATATAGGTCGCGTTGTAGCTCAGGGAGTAGAGCAGGCCGGCCTTGCTCAGGTCGAACTGCGCCCAGACCGTCCATCCGGCCAGCACATGGCAGCCATAGCGAAGGATCGCAACCAGGATGGAGCCGAGGGTCAGCGCCGTAGCCTGCCGCGCACAGAGCTTGCGGAAGACGCCGCCGAGGCCCAGCACCGCGAAGGCCAGCAGGTAGTCGGCGACGATCAGGGTCGCCACGGAGATGAAATCCCGCACCGGCAGATAGCCGATATTCTTCGGGCCCCCCAGGGCGAGCTGGACCGCGCCGTAGGCGAAACCGGTCAGCAGGCCCCAGCCGGTGCCGTAGCGGTAGGCGATGATGACCAGGGGCAGCATGGAGGCCAGGGTGACGGAGCCGCCGTAGGGCATGTCGAGAAGCTTTGCCATGCTGAGCAGGGTGGCGACGGCGATCATCATCGCGCTCTCTGTCAGCTTGACGACTGTGTTGTTCGTTTTCTGTTTGGTTTCCAGTTTGCTTTCCATATTATTCCCTCCGTTCGAAAATACCGACGGCTTCACACCGTCGGCAGATCAAAAGAGCGGGTACTCTTTTCCTACGACGGCATGATCCGTATCAGGTTCACGGGTGAGGGCGCGGTCTTCGCCCAGTCTCAGCCGGACGCGCCCGGCTCCCCGAAGAGCAGCTTTATTGTAGCGCGTTTTTCTGGAAAAGTCAAGGGCCGCGCAAAATCGGGATGTTGCGAAAACGCCCGTAGGGTCCGATGCCCACATCGGCCCGTTCCCGTATCGGTGTGAGGGCCGATGTGGGCATACTTCGTGACTCTTCGAGTTCGGCCCCTACGGAGCGACAAATCCGAATCTGTTTCCTCAGCGGTTCTTGTTCTGGCTGCTCCGCCACAGTCGCACGCAGAGCCAGATCGCCAGCACCAGAGTCACCAGCATCACGATCAGCCCGATCAGCGGCCCGGCATAGACCCCCACCCAGCCGCCGCTCAGCAGGGCCAGCGCCAGGAAAAAAATCATGCGCGAGACCGTCTTTGCATAGTCTTTGGGATCCTTGATCTCCGCTGCGTAATTCCGCGGGATCAGCTTCACGTCCAGGGTCAGCCGGAGCAGAATGGCGTAGAGCATCAGCGCCCCGCCAAAGCCGAACGAAACAAAATACAGCGCGTATTCCATGATCAGACCCTCCTGACATTATACATTATATATATCATCATTTTATATATCGCCTGTTTTCCATCTCATTTTGCTTTTTGCATTTTTGCAATTTGCATTCAGCGCCCGCCGCAGCAGCCACAGGGCGAAGATCGCCGCCAGACCCTCTCCCGCAGGCAGGGCCGCGGCCAGGCCCATCTGGCCGAAGAGCTTATCCAGCAGGAGCATGAGGGGGATGTAGATGCCCAGCTCCCGGACGCAGGCGTGGAGCAGGGTGTCGCCGCCCCGGCCCACGGCCTGGAGGGCGAAGGAGGAGTGGTAGTTCAACAGCTGCACCGGCGCTGCCAGACAGCGGACCCGCAGGAAGGCCGCCGCCAGGGTCACGGTGGCCGCCGCCCCCAGGGCGTCTCCCGCCGCGGTGGAGAGCAGGAGATTGGCCGCGGGTCTGGCAAAGATTTCCAGCAGGAGGATCGAGACCGCCGAGACGATCAGACCCCAGATCCGGGCCGTCCGCACGGCTCCGTACATCCGTTCCCGGTCCCCGGAGGCGTAGTTGTAGGCCACAATGGGCATCATGCCCTGACACAGGCCGATGTTGAAGGCGTTGGGGATCCGCTCGATCTTCATCACGATGCCGAAGGCGGCCAGCACCAGGTCGTCGTGGGCCGAGGCCAGCTTGTTGACGCAGACGCTGGCCACGTCAAAGAGCCCGGTCAGCACCGCGGACGGCACGCCCACGGTATAGAGGCTCTTTTTCAGCTCCTTGGCCAGCCCCCGGGCCTCTTTGATCCGCAGAGTCAGGGGAGCCTTATTCGATGCCCGCCGGTACGCAAAGAGCAGATAACAGCAGGCGCAGACGTTGGAAATCAGCGTGGCGATCGCCGCGCCCGTGACCTCCTGGCCCCGGGGCAGGATCACGAACATGAACAGGGGGTCCAGGGCCATGTTCAGCACCCCGCCCATGGACAGACCCAAGCTGGCCTTCCCGGAGTAGCCCGTGTTCCGCAGCAGATGGGACAGGGTCAGGGAGAGGATGGTGGGCGTGGAGCCGATGACGATGACGAAGAGGACGTACTGCTCCGCGAAGCCGATGGTGGCCTCCGAAGCCCCCAGGAAGCGCAGGATCGGAGACTGGAAGAGGCCGACGATCAGGGAATAGCCCAGGCCCAGGCCCAGGGCCCCCCGGACGGCGTAGGCGCTGACCTTCCGGCCCTCCTCCTCCCGCTTCTGGCCCATAAGCCGGGCGATGAGGCTGCCGCCGCCGATGCCGTAGAGGTTGGAGAAGGCCACATTGAGCATGGTCAGGGTCAGGGTCACGGTGGTGGCCGCAGTCATGTAGGCATTTCCGGTGCGCCCGATGAAGAAGGCGTCCACCATATTATAAATGAGGTTGATGAGCTGGCTGATGATGGTGGGGATCCCCATGGCCGCCAGAGCCCTGGGGATCGGCGCCCGCTCAAAAAGCTCCGTCTTGGAGAGCTTCGTCCTGGTGCGGTTTCTCTTGAAAAGCCTTCCCTTGAAGAGCTTTCTCCCGGAGCGTTTCCTGTCTCGCATATCTCTCACCCGCCCGCCGTCCCCGGCGAGCGTTCCTTTGTATCTGTTCTATCCGGATTATAGCACAGAACTTTACAAAATGGAAGCGCAAATCGGGATTTGCCGGGATGTTGCGAAAACGCCCGTAGGGGCCGATGCCCACATCGGCCCGTTCCCGTATCGGTGTGAGGGCCGATGTGGGCATCGGCCCCTACGGAGCAACAAATCCGAATTTCCCGCTTCCGTTCCGGAACCTTTTCCCGATCTGACCGTCATATAGACAGAAACGTTTTTTCCAAAGGAGGAAGCTTCCATGAAACGACTCTTTGTTACGCTTCTTGTCTTCTGTCTGCTCCTGTCTCTGGCCGCTTGTGCGGCGAAGCCGACGGCCCCCGAATCCGGCAAAACCCCCGCCGAGTCCGCCAAGCCCGCCGCCACGGCCGTCGGCGGGCCGGAGCTCAACGACGACCCAGCCCTTCCGGACGTCCCGGCGGACTATGAGGGCGGCTTCTCTGTCCCGGAAGCCCCGGCGGGCTTTGACTTCAGCTATACCGGAAAGAGCTCCGACGGCGTCTCCTTCTACGGCGAAGGCGAGGGCCGGGCCGACAGCGGTGAGCCCGCGGAACCGGGCGACCCCGCTCCCGAAGAGCCCGGCGACGAGCCCATCTGGGAAGACCCCGTCCTCCCCGGCGAGCAAGACCCCGACCCCGGCGAGGCCCTGAAGCTCACCGCCGCCGAGTGGAACGACAACCAAAACTGGCCCTTCTTCACGAATCTGGTCAACAGCGGGAAGATCACCTTCCCCTCCTTCGGTCTGGATCCCCGGAACCGCATCGAGGTCCAGGTGACCAACGCGGCCATGACCGGTCAGGCCAACGAGACCGTCACCCTGCTGGACGCCGAGGGCCGGGTCCTCTGGACCGCCCGCACGGACAAGACCGGCACGGCCTACGTCTTCTTTGCCGAAGGCCAGACCCCTGACCGGGTGGTCTGCGGCGAGGCCTCCACGCCGGTGAACGTGCCCGAATCCGGCTCCGATCCCCAGGGCCAGACCACCATGAAGCGCCTGGACAGCGTGGTCCTCGAAGGCTCCGGCGCCGCTCCCGCTCAGACGAACCTACAGGTCATGTTCATCGTGGACACCACCGGCTCCATGGCCGACGAGATCGCCTATCTGCAGAAGGACTTCTCCGCCATCGCCGAGCGCGTGGGCAATGACGGCGTCACCTGGTCCGTCAACTTCTACCGGGACCAGGGCGACGACTACGTGACCCGCACCAACGGCTTCAGCTCCGACGTGGCCGAAATCCAGGCGAAGATCAACGCCGAATACGCCGACGGCGGCGGCGACACCCCCGAGGCCGTGGCCGAGATCCTGACGGAGTGCCTGACGGAGAACGGCGAATGGCGGGACGACGCGGTGAAGCTGGCCTTCCTGATCTTCGACGCGCCTCCTCACGAGGGCAAGGAAGCGGCCCTTCAGGCCGCCGTGAAAGCCGCCGCGGAAAAGGGCGTCCGGGTGATCCCCGTGGTGGCCTCCAACGCCGAGCGGGACACGGAGCTCTTCGGCCGGGCCCTGGCCATCCTGACCAACGGCAGCTACGTCTTCCTGACCGACGACTCCGGCGTGGGCGGCTCCCACCTGGAGCCCATCGTGGGCGACTACGAGGTGGAGCTGCTCCAGGATCTGATCGTCCGCATCATCACCGAGGCGAAGCCCGCCTGACCCGGCTGCGGCCGGGTCACCCGGCCCGCGCATCGCCCCATACACGCTCATCCACCGCCCGCCGGAAACGGCGGGCGGTCCTTTTATCCGTACCGACAAGGCTTCCGGCCCATATCCTCACAAACCATAGCGTCCATCCCGGCGCGGACACCCGATAAGGCTTGCGATTTCCTGTTTTTTCTGATATAATAGGTCTATTACAGGCAAAACTGCTTGGGGGTGCGACCCATGAATCACCGTTTGCGATCTGTTCTTCCCGGTCTGCTGCTTCTGCTCCTGCCGCTTCTGTTCCTGCCGCTTGCGGGCTGCATGACGGAGCTGGAGCCTGGGCCTGCCAACCACGTGTTCGCCCATCGGGGGGCCTCCGGGGAGGCCACGGAGCACAGCCGCGCCGCCTACGATCTGGCTATTGCGGAGGGGGCCCAGTGGTTGGAACAGGATCTGGTTCTCTCCGCCGACGGCACGCTTTACGTCTCCCACGATAAAACCCCGGAGCGTATGACCGGCGAAACCCGACCCTTTGCCGAGCTCACCGACAAGGAGATCGACGCCCTGCGGACCGCCGACGGCCAGAAGATTCTGAAGCTGAGAGATGTCTTCGCCGCCTATCGGAAGAAGGCCGGCTTCGTGGTGGAGGTCCGCGAAATAGAGCAGGTAGAGCCCCTCTTTGCCCTGATCGAAGAGTTCGGTCTGGAAGAGCGTATGATCCTCCAGGCCTGGAACACCCCGGCGCTGAAAGCCATGCAGGAGCGCTGCCCGACGGTTCGCCGCATGCTGCTCGTCAAAACCCAGAACGGCATAAACTGGGCCTGCATAGAGGATTCGGTGGAGATCGTGGCCATCGAAAAGCCGCTGATGACGGAGTTCAACTGCAGTTGGATTCACCAGCACGGCAAGGAGATCTGCGTCTGGACCCTGAACAGCGAGGAGGAGCTGCGCCGGGCCATCGGATTGAACGTGGACTGCTATTTCACCGATTTCCCCGCCAGAGCTCTGACCCTGGAGGCGGAGCGGGTCGAGCCGACGGAAGCGGACGGCACGGCGGAGACCGGAGGCTGAGATGGAAGGCTTGGGTTACGAACGCTGCACCCTCTGCCCGCGGATGTGCGGGGCGGACCGGACTGCCGGGGAGCGGGGCTTCTGCGGCATGCCCGCCCATCCCGTGGCGGCCCGGGCCGCGGCCCACTACTGGGAAGAGCCGGTGATTTCCGGCGAATACGGCTCCGGGGCGGTCTTTTTCTCGGGCTGCACGCTCCGCTGCCGCTTCTGCCAGAACTATGAAATCTCCGCCCAAAAGCACGGGTTTTCCCTGGACAGCGCCCGTCTGCGGGAGATTTTCGAAGCGCTGATCGCCCAGGGCTGCCACAATATCAACCTGGTCACCCCCACCCACTTCCTGCCGGATATCCTCCCGGCCCTGGAACCGAAGCTGCCGGTGCCGGTGGTGTACAACTGCGGCGGCTACGAGCGCGTGGAAACCCTGCGGGCTCTGGAGGGCAAGGTGGACGTCTGGCTGCCGGACATGAAATATTCCGATCCCCGGCTGGCAAAGCTTCTCTCCGCAGCCCCGGACTACGTGGAGACCGCCAAGGCCGCCATTCTGGAGATGGTCCGCCAGACCGGCCCCTGCGTGATCGAACACGGCCTGCTGAAGAAGGGCGTCCTGATCCGCCACCTGATTCTGCCCGGCCAGGTGGACAACTCCATCGGCGTCCTGGAATGGATCGCCTCGACCTTCCCCAAGGGCACGGTGATGGTCTCCCTGATGTCCCAGTACGTCCCCATGGGCCCCGCGGCAAAGCTCCCGCCCTTCGACCGGCGGATCACCCAGGAGGAATACGACACGGTCCTCTCCTGGCTCTACCTGCTGGGCCTGGACGCGGGCTACGTCCAGGGACCGGAGGCCGCCAGCCTTGAATACGTGCCCGCCTTCGACGGAGAAGGCATCCTGAATAAGTAATAAGTAAGAAGTTAGAGGTAAGAATTAAGAATTAAAAACGGTACTTCTTACTTTCTACTTCTTACTTCTTACTTCTTACTTTCTACTTCTTACTTTGTGAAAGGATCCGCCAATGTTATACGACGCCATCGCATCCCGCACCCCCGTCGAGGGCGGCTGGACGCCGGACCGGAAGTACCGGGCGGAGACCGCCGACGGGCGCGTTTACTTCCTCCGTGTCGCGCCGCCGGAGCGGGCGGAGCGGCTGGAACGGGTCTTCCGCCTCCAGGCCCTGGCCGCCGAAGGGGAACCGGCGATCTCCCGGCCTCTGGAGTGCGGTCCCTGTCCCGAGGGCTTCTACGTCCTGGAAACCTGGATCGAGGGCGAAAACGCCCGGACCGCCATCCCGAAGCGCACGGAGGCCCAGCTCTACGCCGACGGCCTGGCCGCGGGCCGGATCCTGCGGCACATCCATTCCGTCCCCGCCCCCGCCGGGCTCCCGGACTGGGAGGAGCGCTTCAACGCCAGGATCGACAAAAGGATCGCCGAATACCTGGCCTGCCCGCTGAAATACGAGCACGACGAGGCTCTGCTGTCCGGAGTGGCCGAGAACCGGGCGCTGCTGGCGGGCCGCCCCCAGTGCTTCCAGCACCACGATTACCACGTCGGCAATTTCATGTACGCGGGCGACCGGCTGAGGGTCATTGATTTCGACCGCTGCGGCTTTGGAGATCCCTGGGAGGAATTCAAGAAGATCCCCTGGTGCGTCTCCGCGGCGCCCTCCCTCGCCCGCGGCATGGTGGACGGCTATTTCGACAGCGCTCCGCCGGAGGAATTCTGGCGGCTGCTGTGCCTCTATCTCTGCTGCGGGATCCTGAGCAATCTGCCCTGGGCCATCCCCTACGGCGAGGACGAGGTGCGGGTCATGCGGGAGCAAAAAGATCAGGTTACGGCCTGGTACGGCAGCGGCCCGATCCCTGCCTGGTACGCAGATCGCTGATACTGAACTCCCATAGAAAGATTGAAAAATGTTCCGTGCAGGAATTGCGTCAGACGAGGCGGAGGACGCAGGCGGGCTTGACGCCCGGCAAGGACGACAACGAAGTATGACACAATTCCTGCCGAAACAGATTAAAGGTTTCTATGGGAGTTCAGTATGAGCCGCCCCGGCAGCAAAAAAGCGCCTCCCGCCGTTTTGCGGGAGGCGCTTTTTCAGACTGTCAAAGAGCCCTCTGCGTCCGGATCTGCCGGACCCAGGATCAGGCTCTCATTGTTTTCATTCAGGATCTCCCGGATCTTCTCTCCGTCCATAACGGCGAAAAAGCCCCGGGGAAAGAACAGGAACTGGGCGGCGGCGGGCCGTTTTTCCAGCAGCTGATACGCGTAAACGCTCTCGTACGCCTCGGCGGGAAGCTCGTCAAGCTCCTCAAAGCCCTCCGGGGAAACCGGCTCAAACTGTCCGTCCTCGCCTTGCCGCAGGCCCTGGATAAACCAGCCGGAATCCCCCGCCGACGCCGCGGCGGAGCGCTCAAAGCCGAGGATGGGCTGATCCAGCGCCCCTTTGGTCAGAATGATCTTGTCGTCAAATCTGCAGGGCGCGCCGTCGATGCGGTATTGCTTCAGCAGGCTGACCTGCGACACCATAATCAGCAGCGCCTGGGTCAGATCCTCCGTCGTCTCCGAAAAGGGGTTCCCGTCGAAGTCCGGCGCCAGGATCTGATAGCCGCCCCGATACTTTGAGAACGTGAACACGAAAAACCCCATCTCCACCCGGAACTTGTCCCGTATTTTCTCCTTTGGGATCCTGGCGACCAGCTCAAACAGCCCCTGCACCTGATCCTTCATCGCTTTCTCCGCGGTGATATAGTACTTGATCCCGTTAATCCCGTCGTTGAAGGTTTTCAGCATCGCTTTTCCTCCGCCTGTTTTTTGTCGATTATACCAGAGATTTCTTTTTCTGTAAAGTCCGAACAGAAAACGAAGCTGTCATACTGAACTCCCATAGAAAGATTGAAAAATGTTCCGTGCAGGAATTGCGTCAGACGAGGCGGAGGACGCAGGCGGGCTTGACGCCCGGCAAGGACGACAACGAAGTATGACACAATTCCTGCCGAAACAGATTAAAGGTTTCTATGGGAGTTCAGTATCAAAGTGCAGGAAACGACCTTGACAACGCACAAAAAACGAGCCTGCCGGTGACAGGCTCGTTTTTTGTGCTTACTTCTTCTCGGCCAGCAGGTCGCGGATCTCGGTGAGGAGCTTTTCCTCGGCGGAGGGTTCGGGGGGAGCGGGCTCTTCGGCGGGCTCTTCTTCCTTCTTCTTTCTGGCTTCGGCGGCCTTGCGGAGCTTGTTGACGCCCTTGACCAGCAGGAAGACGACCAGCATCAGGATCAGGAAGCTGATGATCGCGGAAATAAAGGAACCGAAGGTCAGGTAGTTCTTGATGATCTCGCCGGTCTCGGGATCGGTCTTCTCAAAGATGGTGGGAAGCTCGATCTTCCACTGGTCAAAGCTGATGCCGCCGGTGAAGATGCTGATGATGGGCATGATCACGTTGTTGGTAAAGGAAGCGACCAGATCCTTGAACACGCCGCCGATGATGATGCCAACGGCCATATCAAACATGTTGCCGGAGATGGCGAATTCCTTGAACTCCTGAATGAATCCCTTCTTTTCTTCTGCCATTTCTGTTTCCTCCTTTCTTGAGTAGTCACAATAAACGGCCGGAGGCCGATTATTTTGTGATAACTTCCAGGCCGCCCAGGTACTTCCGCAGCACCTCGGGGACGACGATGGAGCCGTCGGCGCGCTGGTTCTGCTCCACCATGGCCGGGAAGATCCGGGAGGTGGCCAGGCCGGAGCCGTTCAGGGTGTGGACGTACTCGATCTTCCCTGTGGCCTCCCGGCGGAAGCGGATGTTGCCGCGCCGGGCCTGGTAATCCCGGGCGTTGGACACGGAGGAGACCTCCTTGTAGCCGTTCATGGAGGGGATCTGGATCTCGATGTCGTAGGTCCGGGCCATGGAGGCGGAGCAGTCTCCCGCCGCCAGCTTCACGGTGCGGAAGTGGAAGCCCAGGCCCTTGACCAGGTTCTCGGCCTTGGTCACCAGCTCCTCGAAGGCCTCGTCGGACTTCTCGGGCAGGGTGTACTGGAACATCTCGATCTTGTTGAACTGGTGGCCGCGCACCATGCCCCGCTCGTCGGCCCGGTGGGAACCGGCCTCCCGGCGGAAGCAGGGGGTGTAGGCGAAGAGCTTGTGGGGCAGTTCGCTCTCCTTCAGGATCTCGTCCCGGTGGAGGGAGGCCAGGGCCGTCTCCGCCGTGGGGAGCATGAAATGCATCCGCTCGTCGGTAGGATTGGCGATCTTATAGACCTCGTCGGCGAACTTGGGGAACTGGCCCGCGGTCTCGCCGCACTGGTACTCCAGCATGTGGGGCAGGATCACCATTTCGTAGCCGTCCGCCAGATGGCAGTCCATGAAGTAGTTCAGCAGGGCCCATTCCAGCCGGGCGCCCAGGCCCCGGTAGATCCAGAAGCCGGTGCCCGCCAGCTTGGTGCCGCGCTCGTAGTCGATCAGGCCCAGATCCGTGCAGAGATCCACGTGATGCTTGGGCTCGAAGTCGAACTTGTGGGGCTTGCCGTAGTAGCGCAGGGGCTCGTTGTACTCCTTGCCCCCGGCCTTCAGATCGGGATCCGGGAGATTGGGCAGGCCCAGCATCCAGGTCCGGTACTCGGCCTCCACGTCGGCCAGTCTGGCGTCGTTGTCGGCGATGTCCGCCTTGAGCTCTCCCATTTCGCGGAAGATGGGGGCCAGGTCCTGGCCCTGCTTTTTCAGAATGGGGATCTGCTTGGAGACCCGGTTCTGCTCGGCCTTCTTGGCCTCGGTGGAGGCGATAAGCTCCCGGCGCTCCTTGTCCAGCTCCAGGATCCGATCCACGGCGGCGTCGCAGTCGACCTCCTTGGCCCGCAGCAGCCGCTTGACCTCCTCGGGATTATCTTTAATTTTCCTAATGTCAAGCATAATCATTATCCTTTCGTTATTCTTCTATGTACCGTTTGTTTTGACGGGCGTTGAGGCATCAGGCAATAGGCATCAGGCATACTTCGTGACTCTCCGAGTTCAGGCACCGCCTGAAATGTTTACAATATACAAACCAATCCCCCGTCTGTAACGATGTCCGGCAACATGCAGCTCGTTCTGTTTCTCTTCTTTTTCGCTATGGAAGATCATTTGAACGGGGGCAACGGTTATTGTTCCTCAGACGTGGGAGCGGTGCCTGAACTCGGAGAGTCACGAAGTATGCCTGATGCCTGGTCACTGATGCCTTATTAGGCAATTTTCAATTCTTCGTAGATCTCCGCCTCCGTGGGAGACAGCAGATTCTCCAGGGGCTCGATCTGGTCCAGCAGCTCCTGAAGCTTCTCCAGATCCCCCGCCTCGTCGGCGGCCATGGCCTGGTGCAGCAGCTCGCTGACAGTGACGGCGTCATGGGCCTCCTGGATCAGGACGTCGATCTCGCCCCGCAGGGCCTCGGCCTCAGCGAGACGTTCCTCTTCCTTGGCGGCGGCCTCCTCGTTGAGCCGGTCGATCTCGGCCCGAAGCTCGGCCGCCCCGGTCTCCGCCTCGGCGGCGGCACTCTCCAGCTCCCCGATCCGGGCGGTCAGCGCCTCGTTCTGCTCGGAAAGCTTCTGATTCTCCGCCTGCAGGGCGTTGATGTTGCTGGTCAGCGACGCGGAGGTCTTCTGGCTGCTGTCCTTCAGCTCTTCATTCATGGTTTTCAGCCGTTTGGCCTCAAAGACCATCATCAGCGCCACGAACAGGAACGCGGCCGCGAAGAGGATCGACAGATAGCTCACCAGGGCGGTTCGGCGCCGGGGTGAAAGCACCTGCTCGGCCGCGGGCTTCTCCCGGGCCTGGTCCTCCCCGGGCTGTTCCCGGGCCTGCTCTTTCGGGGTATTTTCCGGAAGCTGCTCCGTCTCCGGAAGCTTACGTTCAGCCTCACTCATTCTTTGGTTCCTCCTTTACGGAAATACGCTGGAGGGCGAACAGAAGCCGGTTGAGATCCTCCTGCCCGTAGAATTCCAGCTCGAAGCGTCCCTTGCGCTTGCCGTTGACGATCCGGACCTTTCTGCCCAGACGGCGGCTCAAGGAGCGCTCGCACTCGGCCACATAATCCACCTCCAGCGGAGATTCCATGGCCTTCACCCGGGGTTTTTCCAGAGTTTTGCAGAGGGTCTCCGTCTGTCGGACCGAGAGCTGCAGGGCGATGATCCTCTGGGCGGCCTGGAGCCGCAGCTTCTCGCTCTTGAGTCCCAGCAGGGCCCGGGCGTGGCCCGGGGAAAGCTCTCCCTCCCGGACCATGGCGGCCAGCTCGTCGGAGAGGCTCAGCAGCCGCAGAGAGTTTGCCACGGCGGAGCGGGATTTCCCCACCCGCTGGGCAGTCTCGTTCTGGGTCAGCCCGTATTCCTCCATCAGCGTCCGGTAGCCCTGCGCCTCCTCCATGGGGTTCAGATCCTCGCGCTGAAGGTTCTCCACCAGGGCCAGTTCCATGACCTTCCGGTCGTCGGCGTCGATGATCAGCACCGGGATCTCTTCGAGGCCGGCCATGCGGGCGGCCCGCCACCGGCGCTCGCCGGCGATGATCTGATAGTAGCCGTTTCCGGTCTCCCGGACCGTCAGGGGCTGGATCAGTCCGTGTTCGGCGATGGAGTCCGCCAGAGCCTGCATGGCCTCGGGATCAAACTCCTTCCGGGGCTGAAGCGGGTTCGGCTCCACCCGATGCAGGGGCACGGCGGTCACGCCGCCCTTCTGCTGGGTAAAATCCAGATTCGGGTCGTCCAGCAGGGCCCCGAGACCCCGGCCCAGACCTGATTGTCTCTTCATTGTATTCCTCCCGATTCATTTCGTAGGGGCCGGCGTCCTCGACGGCCCGAAGGTAT
>CAMUYE010000010.1 GCA_947164825.1 uncultured Clostridia bacterium | reverse complement strand
TGACCTACGGCGACTCCGCCGCCGCCTATAAAGCGACCCAGCAATCAAGCTGATATGCAAGCTGCCGACCCGCAACTGTAGCGGCGCACAGTGTGCGCCACGCGCTGCCCCGCTCCGACGAGGCATCAGGCAATAGGCATCAGGCATCAGGGGACGGGGGATGCGAGGCAACAGGCAACAGGCAACAGACCCGCCCGCAGCGGCGCACAGTGTGCGCCAAACAACCCATTGCAGCGCGGGCGATCTGCCCGCCAAGTCCCCACCCGGGGCATACAACCTTGACAGACGAAAAATCGTCCCCCAAAAGCGCCCCGATTCCTGCCTCGCGCAGGAATCGGAGCGCTTTTTCCCCGTTCGGGGCTTGTCTGCGAACCGTTTATCTGCTATAATACTGAAAAAACACAGAAAGCAGGGAAACATCAAAATGGATATTGTACAGATTCTCGCAAACGAACTCGGCAGGGAAGCGAAGCAGGTGGAGAACGTCATCACGCTCCTGGACGAGGGCAACACCGTCCCCTTTATCGCCCGCTACCGGAAGGAACTCCACGGCTCCATGGACGATACCGCTCTCCGGACCCTGGAGACCCGCCTCCAATACCTGCGGGGCCTGGAGGAGCGGCGGCAAACCATCGAAAAGGCCATCGAGGCCCAGGGCAAGCTCACCGAGGAGCTGCAGGCTGCCCTGAATCAGGCCGCGACTCTGGCGGAGCTGGAGGACCTCTACCGGCCCTACAAGCAGAAGCGCCGCACCCGGGCCACCGTCGCCAAGGAAAAGGGGCTGGAGCCCCTGGCCGCCCTGCTCTACGCCCAGAGCCGGGACTGCCCCAGGCCCGCCGACGCCGCGAAGGGCTATCTCGACCCGGAAAAGGGTGTGGAGACCGTGGAGGACGCCCTGGCGGGAGCCTCCGACATCATTGCCGAGTGGATTTCCGACGACCCGGAGCTGCGCAAGTCCCTGCGCCGCCTCCTGCAGGAGAAGGCCTCCCTCCACAGCGAGGCCGCCACGGAGGAGGACTCGGTCTACGCCCTCTACTATGACTTCACCCAGCCCGTCTCCCGGCTCCAGGGCCACCAGATCCTGGCCATCAACCGGGGCGAGAAGGAAAAGTTTCTCAAGGTCTCGGTGGCCGTCAACGAGCTCGTCGCCATGCAGACCGTCCGCCGGGCGGTGGTGAAGCCCGGCAGTCCGGCCATGGAATTCGTGATCGCGGCAGCCCAGGACGCCTGGGAGCGGCTGATCTTCCCCTCGGTGGAGCGGGAGCTCCGGGCGGAGCTGACGGACAAGGCCTGCGAGGGCGCCATCGGTCAGTTTGCCCTGAACCTCCGGCCCCTGCTGATGCAGCCGCCGGTGAAGGGCAAGGTCACCATGGGCTTGGACCCGGGCTACCGCATGGGCTGCAAGGTGGCCGTGGTGGACCCCACGGGCAAGGTGCTGGACACCGCCGTGGTCTATCCCACCTACGGCGAGCGCCAGAAGCAGGAGGCCATCCGGGATCTGAGCCGCCTGGTCCGGAAGCACAACGTGGAGCACATCGCCATCGGCAACGGCACCGCCAGCCGGGAGACCGAGCAGATGGCCGTAGAGCTGATCCACAGGGAACGGGAGACCGGACGCAGTCTGAGCTATATGATCGTCTCCGAGGCGGGCGCCTCGGTCTATTCCGCCTCGGAGCTGGCGGCGAAGGAGTTCCCCCAGTACGACGTGAACCTCCGCTCCGCCGTCTCCATCGCCCGCCGCCTCCAGGATCCTCTGGCGGAGCTGGTGAAGATCGAGCCCAAGGCCATCGGCGTGGGCCAGTATCAGCACGACATGCCCCCCAAGCAGCTGGACGCCGCCCTGGACGCCGTGGTGGAGGACTGCGTCAACGCCGTGGGCGTGGACCTGAACACCGCTTCTCCCTCCCTTCTGCAGCGGGTCTCCGGCCTGACGGCAGCCACGGCGAAGAACATCGTGGTCTACCGGGAGGAGAACGGGGCCTTCACGTCCCGGGCCCAGATCAAAAAGGTCCCCAAGCTGGGGCCCAAGGCCTTTGAGCAGTGCGCGGGCTTCCTCCGGGTTCCCGAGAGCAAGAACATCCTGGACAACACCGCCGTCCATCCCGAATCCTACGAGGCCGCCAAGGGCCTGCTGGAGCTGACGGGCCACAGCCTGGCCGACGTGAAGGCCGGGAAGCTGGACCGGCTGGGGGAGGAGGTCAAAGCCTACGGCGAGAGCAGGGCCGCCGAGGCCCTGGGCATCGGCCTGCCCACCCTGCGGGACGTGATCGCCGAGCTGCGGAAGCCGGGGCGTGACCTGCGGGACAGCCTGCCCCAGCCCATCCTCCGCACCGACGTGCTGGAGCTCAAGGACCTGAAGCCGGGAATGATCCTCTCGGGCACGGTCCGCAACGTCATCGATTTCGGCGCCTTCGTGGACATCGGCGTCCATCAGGACGGCCTGGTCCACGTCTCCGAGATCGCGGACCGCTTCATCAAACACCCCTCCGAGGCCCTCTCCGTGGGCGACGTGGTCAAAGTCGTCGTTCTGGGCGTGGACGAAAAGAAAAAGCGCATCAGCCTCTCCATCAAGCAAGCCAAAAGATGAAATCGGGGACAGCTCTCGTTTTCATCTAAGTCAACATAATATCAAACATCTAAGTTAACATAATATCAAATAAGAAACGCGGTTTTCCCCTGTTGAAACTTGCTTTCAAATGTGATATAATAACTAAAATTCCCTGATGGCATTTCGACAGAACCAACTACTGACCTCCACGAGGTGAACCATATGACCTTCCACAACCTGGCCCGCAGGACCCTGCGGGGGCTCAACAGCGCCGGCGGCTTCCTGTCGAAGCCGCGCAAGCCGCGCTGGCTCTATCTGACAGCCTTCCTTCTGCCCGTGCTGATCATGGGCTTCATCTGGGCTGTGTGCGGGGTCGCCCCCTTCGGCAGCCGGATGATCCTGGCCCATGATCAGTGGCATCAGTACTACCCCTTCTTCCTGGACCTGCGATCCAGGATCCAGAACGGGGAGTCTCTGTTCCACTCCTGGACCACCGGCATGGGGACAAACTACCTGTCCCTGTTCGCCTACTATCTGGCAAGCCCGCTGAATCTTCCGGCGGTGCTCCTGCCGGACAGCCTTGTGATGCTCTGGTACAACCTGACGGTGCTCTGCCGTCTGGGCTTTGCCGGTCTGTTCTGTGCGTATTTCCTGAAGAAGACCTTTGGCCGGGAGGAGTTCGCGGTGGCTGTTTTCTCCACGGCCTACGCCTTCTGCGCCTTCCTGATGGGCTATTACTGGAATGCCATCTGGCTGGATACCGTGGCCCTGCTGCCCCTGGTGACCCTGGGGACCTTCAGCCTCCTGCGGGATCGGCGTTATGTGCTCTACACCCTGAGCCTGGCGCTGTCGGTCTGGTGCAGCTACTATATCGGCCTGTTCATCTGCATCTGGGTCGTGCTGATCTTCATCGGCTGGCACGTGGTCAACTGGGATGACTTGGCCGGCCTGTGGACCCGGCTCTGGCGCATCGCGCTGTTCAGCCTGGTGGCCGTCGGCATGACGGCGGCTCTGACGATCCCGGCCTATCTGGGCCTGCAGTCCACCTCCTCCGCCGTCAACAAGACCCCCGTCACCTACACGATGAATATCGTCGAGGACGACCAGCTGACCTATCAGGAGGGAATCGACCTGGTCAACCGCGGCGAGATAACGGAGCTCTTCGACTTCTTTGGCAAGGAGGCCCCCACCTTCTCCGACAGCTCGACCTTCCGTTCCTCCTGGGCCGGAGCCCACGAGGCCCTGCTGACCCTGCGGCTGGGCTATGTGGGCAGTTTTCTGGACTGCTTCAAGACCCCCCTGCGGGGCATCCGGGCGATTCTCTCCAACACCGGTACCCTGACAGAACCGACTACGATGGAGGGTCTGCCCAATATCTTCTGCGGCTTTTTGACGATCATCATGGCCGCGGTCTATCTCTTATGCAAGCGCATCCCCCGGCGGGAGCGCATTTTCACGGTGCTCCTGCTCCTGCTGTTTGCCAACAGCTTCCTGTTCCGCATTCTGGACTATCTCTGGCACGGGATGCATTTTCCCAATATGCTGCCCTACCGCTTCAGCTTCCTCTGGTCCTTCACGGTGATCTTCATGGCCTTCCGGGCCTATACCCAGTTGGAACACCTGTCCCGGTGGCGGGCCGCGGCGATAATCGTTCCCGTGACCATCCTGCTCTACTGTGTGATCAGCTGCGCCCCGCGCCGGGTAGCGATGGCTTCCACGGCTGTGGCGCTGTTCGCCCTGGCGATCCTGCTGCTCTACAGCTTCCGCGTTGTTCGCAAGGAGCTTTTCGTCCTGGGCTTGTGTGTCTGCATGTTGGGAGAATCCCTGGGCTGTACCATCCTGGGCGTCAAGAAGATCGGCTTCACCAGTTCCGGCTACTATCCCTATGAGAAAGTGGATTCCGCCGCCATGGTAGAGACGATTCACTGGCTGGAAGAGGAGAATGTGGATCTCTGGAGAGCGGAAGTCGCCATGAAGCAGACCCTCAACGACGGCACCCTGCTGGGCTACAACGGCGTCTCCGTCTTCTCCTCCGCGGCCAACAGCCGGGTCTCCGCCTTCTTGCAGAGCCTTGGCCTGGCTGCTTCCGTGGCGGCCAACCGCTACGGCTACCAGGAGACGGATCCCTTCACGAATCTGCTGCTGGGCATCAAGTATATCATCGACCGGAACGACCGGAACGTGAATCCCCTGTACTTCCGGGAGGTGGACGCCCAGGGCAAAGTGCGCCTGCTCGAAAACAAAGCCTATCTCTCCATGGGCTTCCTGGTCAATGACGACGCGCTGGAATACGATTCCAGCCAGAACGCCGGCGCGCCTTTTGAAAGGCTCAACCGCCTGTTCCGGGAAATGACCGGTTTTGAGGGGCCTCTCTTTGAGAGCCTGTCCGCCGAGCGGGTGCAGGCGGTGGGCACAGCCGAGCTCAAAGGCAAGACCTCTGCCAGCTTCCAGGTCAAGGGCGAGTGCAGCGAGCAAAACTATGTGGAGCTCGTCTACGTCATGCCCAAGGATGGAATGCTCTGCATTTATACCAAAGGCGCCGCCACCCAGGATGTAATCTACTATCTCAACGGTGAGAGGCAGTATACCTGGTCCGACAACTACGGCTATAACCGCTGCATGGGCAGCTTTTCCGCCGGAGACGAGATCAGCCTTCGCTACCGCGCCAAGAGCGGGAAGACTGCCACCGTTACCTACGGCGCCACGATCTTCAACACGGAGCTCTTTGACGAAGCCTACGCCAAGCTCTCCGAGCGCTCCATGATTCCCACCCTTGTCACCGATACCCGGGTCGAGGGAGCCGTTCACGCGGAAGAGCCGGGCCTGCTCTATCTCTCCATTCCCAACGACGACGGCTGGACACTGACCGTGGATGGAGAACCGGCCCGCATCACTGCCCTGGGCGACGCCATGATCGCCGTCCATCTGGAGCCCGGCCTGCACGCCATCGCCCTGAACTATGAGACGCCGGGCTTTGCCCTAGGTCTGAAGATCAGCATCGTCTGTCTGGCGATTTTCCTGGTGTTCCTGATCCTGGCTCTGCTGGGACGTTTCACCAATCCGCCGATCGTCAAGGTGCCGGTGACCCTGGCCGACCCGCGCCGCAGTGAGGACGAGCCTCCCGCCGACGCGCCCCCCGCCGCCGAGCCCATGCCGCCCCGCGGCGCCGAACCCGTGCTGTCCGCTTCCACCGCTTCCATGCCGCCGCTGGATCTGACCCAGCCCTGGAACGAGGCGGAGGAGGATGACTTTACCGGAGGGCTGAGCAGTCTCCCGCCCGAGGCGGCGGACGTCGGGCAGCCGGCAGATGAAACCGACAGTTACGAAGACAGCCGCGAGGACCGGTTCGAAGCGGAGCCGGAAGCTGCCGCGGAGGATTCCGGTCCGGGCCCGCAGGAGTCTGACGAAAGCGCCGCCCGGCGCCGGGAGCTGCTGTCCACCACGGGGGTCTTCGATCCCAGCAAGCTTCCTCCCGACGACAAAGAACCCGGCAGTTTTGAGTCCCTGACCTACCTGGAAAAGCTGGAAAAGCTGCTGGAGGAGTCCGGTTATCAGGAAGACGACGAGGAATAAAAGAAAATACTTGACATTTACCCCCCAATGCGGCTATAATATACGCCGTATGAGCCAAAAAGGCTCCAAAATCCACTCGCTGCGGCTGGTACTAAATCATTAGTCACACAGCTGTTGAGCATATTCTACCATAGGAGGTGTAACCACATGCTGCGTACCTATCAGCCCAGAAAGCGTCACAGATCCAAAGTCCATGGCTTCAGAAAGAGAATGGCTACCGCCAACGGCCGGAAGGTTCTTGCCCGCCGCCGCGCCAAAGGCAGAGCTGTCATTTCCGCCTGAGCAAATTGGAAAACGGTCCAGGCAGTCCGTTGAATTGCCTTTGAAGATTCGGGGTGAACGGATTCAGGTCTGTTCGCCCCGAAACTCTTATCCCCCTCCGCAGGGGCCGCTCTTACCCGGAGGGTGAGCGACCCGCTCCGCAGAAGGCGGAGACCGACGAGGCAACAGGCAACAGGCAACAGGAGGCTATCCGGTGATCTTTACGGAGTCCTTGAAGCTGAACCACGTGTTCCGCAGGCTCTATGCCAAGGGTGAAAGCGCCGTTGGCAGTTTTGTCGTTGTCTACGCCAGACGCAACGGGACCGATCAAAACCGTCTGGGCATCACAACGGGCGTCAAGCTGGGCCGGGCAGTGGACCGCAACCGGGCCCGCCGCCGGATCCGGGAGACCTACCGCCTGAACGAGGGCCGCCTGAAGCGGGGATACGACATTGTGATCGTCGCCCGCACTGCCTCCATCGACGGGGATTTCGGCGAGATGCAGCGGAGCTTTCTGCACCAGTGTAAAAAGCTGCGCCTGCTGAAGGAGGAGGAAAGAGCATGAAAACATTCTTTCTGACCCTGATCCGCTTCTACCAGCGCCATATTTCCCCGGCCTTTCCCCGCCGCTGCCGCTTCGAGCCCACCTGCAGCGAATACGCGGTCCAGGCCATTGGCAAGTACGGAGCTCTCAAGGGCGGCTCCCTGGCCGCCCGGCGACTTTGCCGCTGCCATCCGTTTTCCAAACGAGACTACTTTGATCCTGTGCCCTGAAGGGCCAAACACGCAAAAGCGAGAAATCTGTCCGAAGCCGGATCATTCCGGCAAATCCATTTGTGTATTGGAGAACACACAATGAAAAAACGAAACTTTTCCCGCCTTGTCAGCCTGGCGCTGCTGGCCCTGCTTGTGTTCGGGCTGCTGACGCTGACTGGCTGCACCGGCACGGCCAGCGTTCCCACCGTCTGGGTGGACACGCAGACCGGCGAAACCGTCCAGATCGAGGACGACAAAAGCGTACAGACAGAGACGGACGAGAAAACGGGCGAGAGATCGTACTACGTAACGAAAGATGACGGGTCGAAAACCTACGTCATCCAGAAGATCGATCTCAGCAATCAGGAAAAATACCCGACCGAAGCAAAGTTGGGCGTTTTCGACTATATCAAGCTGCCGTTTTCCTATCTGCTGCGCTGGCTCTACGATCTGACCAACAGCTACGGCTGGGCGCTGATCCTGTTCGCCATCATCGTCAAGCTGCTGCTCTTCCCCACTTCCGCCATGAGCAAGAAGAGCACGATGAAAATGTCCCGCCTGACGCCCCAGGTCAAGGCCCTGGAGGAGAAATTCGGCGACGACAAACAGGGCTACCAGCAGGCCGTCAACCAGCTCTATAAAGAGGAAGGCGCCGGCGGCTGTGCCGGCTGCCTCTGGTCGCTGCTGCCGATGCTGCTCCTGATCCCCCTGTACTATATCATCCGCGAGCCCATCACCTGGCTCATGTTCCACGGACACGTCGACGCGAAAACCGTCGGTGAGATCCAGAACATTTTCTACACGGCCAAGCAGACCGCCCCGGCGGGGAGCGCGCTGGCCAGTCTCAACATCACGGGCTTCTACTGGCAGATGGAGGCGCTGCCCCACATCGACGCGGTAAAGGAACAGCTGACAGCCCTGAAGCTTCCCGCCGACGTCATTTCCATGAACACCCGCTTCCTGGGCGTCGAGCTGGCAACGGTCCCGCATCTGAAGTTCTGGACCGCCGAGTCCGTGGCTGTCGCGGGTAGCCTGTGGAGCTCCATCGGCCAGTTTATTCTGCCTCTGTTCTCCGGCGGCGTCAGCATGCTCTCCATGTGGATCGGCCAGAAGATGAACAACAAGGTCATCGTCAACGACAAGGGCGAGCAGGACGCCGACATGGCCAAGAAGGCCAACCAGAACAACATGACCATGATGCTGATGATGCCCCTGTTCTCGGTCTACATCGGCTTTGTCGCCCCTGCCGGCCTGTCTCTGTACTGGTTCCTCCAGGGCGTGCTTGGCATGCTGCAGGACGTCTTCCTGACCAAGCACTATAAGAAGGTCTATGACGCCGAGGACGCCGTCAAGCAGGCAAAGGCCGCCGAGCAGGCCGCCATCGAGGCCGAAAAGGAGCGGGTCCGCGCCCAGCGCCGGGCCGAGAATCCCGACGGCATGGTGGGCAGCGCCAGCAAGAAGAAGATGCAGCAGCGCGAGAAGAACGAGCAGGCCGCCAAGGAGGCTGCCTACGCCGCGGCCAAGGCTGCCGAGGACGGCGTAGAGGAGTCCGGCGAACCCAGGCTCGACGGCGACCGCCCCTTCCGGCGCGGCAGAAACTACGATCCCAACCGGTACAAGAATAACAAGGAGTAAGTATGGAGAAATATATCGTTACCACCGGCAAGAGCATCGACCTGGCGATCCGGGCGGCTCTTACCGAGCTGAGTCTGGACCGTGACGCGGTATCCGTGGAGGTTCTGGAGAACGCCCGCTCCGGCTTTCTTGGCATCGGCGCCAGCCCCGCGAAGGTCAAGGTGACCTACGAGGTTCCCGACCCCAAGCCGGCCGAGCCCGCTCCCGCCCTCTCCGCCGCTTCCCGCAAGCCCAAGAAGCAGGCGCCCAAGCTGGATAAGCCTCTGGAGATGCCCAAGCCCCCCGTTCTGCCCGCCGCGCCGGCGGCGGAGCCCCCCAAAAAGGACGCGCCCCGGACGGAGAAGCCCGTCCGCAGCGAAAAGCCCGCAAAAAACGAGCAGCCCAAAAAGCAGGCCCCCCGCAAGGAGGCACCCAAGGCCGCGCCGAAGGCGGAGCCCAGGGAATACGCTCCCGTAGAGCCGGGCTCCCAGGAGGAGAAGGTCGAGAACTTCCTCAAGGGTCTGCTGGAACGCATGGATTCCAATGCGGTTCCCCACGCCTTCCGCAAGGACGGTGACACCATCGGCGTTGAGCTGGTGGGCGAGGACCTGGGCGCCCTGATCGGCCGCCGCGGCGAGACCCTGGACGCCATCCAGCACCTTGCCAACTATGCCCTCAACCACGACGCGTCCAAGCGCACCCGCGTCACTGTGGACGCTGAGAACTACCGGGGCAAGCGGGAGGAGTCTCTGCGCCACCTGGCCCGGAAGATGGCCGCCAAGGTCGTCAAGTACCGCAAGAACATGACACTCGAGCCCATGAACGCCTATGAGCGCCACGTGATCCACGCCACGCTCCAGGACGTCCCCAACGTCACCACCTATTCCACCGGCACGGAGCCCAACCGCCGGGTTGTTGTGGCCTACGAGAAGGGCGAGAAGAACTGAAGCAAGATCAGAGAACCATAAATCCTGAATCGGAGGAGTGTCTTCTATGACAAAAACCGAAGCAATCGAATTATTGAACAAAGCGTGTATGCGCCTGTTTGGCTGCAACATGACTGAGGCCACCGACAAGCAGGCCTATAAGGCCCTGTGCACCGTGGTCCGCAACGGCATGTATGATCGCCGCCGCGCCTTCAAGCGCGGCTACCAGGAGAAAAACCGCAAGCAGGTATTCTATATGTCCATGGAGTTCCTGGTCGGCACCTCCCTGCGAAACAATCTCTTCAACCTCGGCATGGAGGAGGTCTTCACCGAGGCTTTGAAGGATCTGAACATCAACATCAAGGATCTCTACGCCCTGGATCCCGACGCGGGTCTGGGCAACGGCGGTCTGGGCCGCCTGGCCGCCTGCTATCTGGATTCCCTTACCGGCCTGGGCTATCCCGCCACCGGCTATTCCATCCGCTACGAGTTCGGCATCTTCAAACAGCAGATCGTGGACGGCTGGCAGATGGAGCTGCCCGACAACTGGCTCCAGATGGGCGACGTCTGGCTGGTTCCCAAGGAGGACGACGCCGTGGAAGTCCGCTTCGGCGGCGAGGTCCGGGAGTGGTATGACAACGGCAAGTTCAAGGTGGCCCAGCACGGGTATTCCACCGTCATGGCCGTGCCCTACAACCTCTATATCTCCGGCTACCACACCGACGCGGTGAACAAGCTGGTGCTCTGGTCCGCCAAGCTCCCCCAGAGCTTTGATATGGCGGCCTTCTCCCGGGGCGACTACGTGCGCGCCCTGGAGCAGAACACCATGGCCGAGACCCTTTCCAAGGTGCTCTATCCCGCCGACGACCACATCCAGGGCAAGCGTCTGCGGCTGAAGCAGCAGTACCTGCTGGTCTCCGCCTCCCTGCAGACCATCCTGCGCAACCACGTCAAGCGCTACGGCAGCCTGCGCAGCCTGCCCGACAAGGTGGCCATCCACATCAACGACACCCATCCCGCCCTCTGCGTCCCAGAGCTCATGCGGCTTCTGATGGACGAGTACGACTTCGAGTGGGACGAGGCCTGGAGCATCGCCACCCGGACCCTCAGCTACACCAACCACACCGTTATGAGCGAGGCGCTGGAGCGCTGGAGCGTGGAGCTCTATCAGGAGCAGATGCCCCGAATCTACTCCATCACCGCCGAGATCAACCGCCGCCTCATGGAGAAGCTGCGGGCCTTCTACGGCAACGACGAGGGCAAGCTCAACTGGATGGCCGTCATCGCCGGCGGCGAGGTGCGGATGCACAACCTTTGCCTGGCCTGCTGCCACAAGATCAACGGCGTTTCCGCCCTGCACACCGAGATCCTCAAGAATACCATCTTCCACGACTACTACCAGTATACGCCGGACCGCTTCCTGAACGTGACCAACGGCATCGCCTACCGCCGCTGGCTGTGCCAGTCCAATCCGGAGCTCACCGCCCTTCTGCGGGAGCTGATCGGCGACGGCTTCCTCCACGACGCCAACTGCCTGGAGGATCTGATGCGCTATGCAGAGGACAAGACTGTCCTGGACCGGCTTGCCAAGATCAAGTACGACAACAAGGCCCGGCTGGCCAAGTATATTGCCGGTGCCAACGGCGTCAACGTGGATCCGAGCTCCCTCTTCGACGTGCAGGTCAAGCGTCTGCACGAGTACAAGCGGCAGATGCTCAATGTCCTGCACATCCTCTACCGCTACAACCAGATCAAGGACAATCCCAACGCGCCCTGGCAGCCCAAGACCTATATCTTCGGCGCCAAGGCCAGCGCAGGCTATATCCGCGCCAAGCAGATCATCTCCCTGATCGTGGCGGTGTCCAACCTGGTCAACAGCGATCCCGACGTCCGGGATAAGCTGAAGGTGGTCTTCATTGAGGACTACAAGGTCTCCCTGGCTGAGATCATCATTCCCGCCGCCGAGATCTCCGAGCAGATCTCCATCGCGGGCAAGGAAGCCTCCGGCACCGGCAACATGAAGTTCATGATCAACGGCGCCGTGACCATCGGCACCCTGGACGGCGCCAACGTGGAGATCCACCAGCAGGTGGGCGACGAGAACATGTTCCTCTTCGGCATGAAGGCCGACGAGGTGGAAGCGCTCTGGAAGAAGGGCTACGACCCCAGGGCCTTCATCACCCCCGAGCTCCAGCGGGTCCTGAACATGCTCACCTCCGGCGTCCTGGGCCAGCGCTTCGACGACATTGTCGCCAGCCTGACCACCAACCGCTTCGGCGTGGCTGACGCCTATATGACTCTGGCCGACTTCAACGACTATGCCCGGGCCCAGCGCGATGTGGACAAGGCTTACGCCGACTGCGGCCGCTTCAACCGCATGAGTCTGGTGAACATCGCCAAGTCCGGCATCTTCTCCGCCGACCGCTCCGTCACGGAGTACGCCAAGAACATCTGGGATCTCTGATCCCAGATGTTCAATGAAGAATGAAGAATGAAAAATGAATAATTGAGGTATTTTTCATATTGCCATATGAAAAATAAATTCAATCATCTTCATTCTTCGTTCTTCATTTTCATTTCTTTGCCAATCATTTTGCATTTTGCAGCTTGCATTTTGCATTCTCCAAGGAGTGCTTATGCGTATCCTTTACGATAGCCGAAGCCCCGAATACAAGGTGCCCTTCGGTCCTTTGACTGTGGACCAGGTCTGCACCCTTCACATGAAAATCCCTAAGGACGTGGAAGCCCGTTTCGTCCAGCTGGTGCTGGAACGGGAGGAGGCCGACGCCGCCCTGGAGTTTCCCTTCGTATGGGCCGGGAGCGAAGAGGCCTACGACGTTTTCAAATGCGAATTCTCCCTGGACGCCCGGGGCCTGTATTTCTACTGGTTCCGCGTGACCGCCAAGACCGGGCCCTTCCGCCTGTTCAAGCAGGGGAGGGGGACCAACATGGAGGCCGGAGACCGCTGGCAGCTCAGCGCCATCCCCGCGGATTTCACCGTGCCCGCCGCGTTTCAGGGCCGGGTCATGTACCAGATCTTCCCGGACCGCTTCGCCCGGGCCGGGAGCTGTGATCTGAGCGGGAAGCTGGAACCCTACGTGCTCCGGGAGGACTGGGGCGGCCAGCCGGAATACCGGCCCGACCCGGCGGCGGGGGAGATCCTCTGCAACGATTTCTTCGGCGGCAACTTCCGGGGCATTGAAAGCCGCCTGGACCGGCTGGCCGAGCTGGGCGTGGGGATCGTCTATCTCAATCCCATCTCCATGGCTTTCTCCAATCACCGCTACGACACCGCGGATTATAAGCGTCCCGATCCCATGCTGGGGACCGAGGAAGACTTTCGTTCCCTCTGCGACGCGGTCCATCGCCGGGGCATGAAGCTGATCCTGGACGGGGTCTATTCCCACACCGGCGCCAATTCCGTCTATTTTGACCGGGAGGGGATCTTTGGAAACGGCGCCGTCTCCCGGGGCAAGGACTCGCCCTATTACACCTGGTACAGCTTCCGGCGCTGGCCTGACGAGTATGACAGCTGGTGGGGTTTCCGGACCCTGCCCAACGTCAACGAGCTCTCGGAGAGCTATCTGGACTACATCATCCGGGATGAGGACTCCGTGATTGCCCACTGGCTGGCACTGGGAGCCGACGGCTTCCGGCTGGACGTGGCCGACGAGCTTCCCGACGCCTTTATCCTCCGCTTCAAGCAGCGGCTGCGCCAGCTCAAGCCCGACGCCCTGCTGCTGGGCGAGGTCTGGGAGGACGCCTCCAACAAGTCCGCCTATTCCGTCCGCCGCCGCTACTTCACCGACGGCGAGCTGGACAGCGTCATGAACTACCCCTGGCGCACGGCCATTCTCAACTACGTCAAGGGCGCCGACGACGGCGCGGCCCTGGGCGAAGCCGTTATGACCATTGCCGAGAACTATCCGCCCCAGGTGCTACAGGCGCTGATGAATTCCCTGAGCACCCACGATACGCCCCGGATCCTGACGGCGCTCGTGGGAGACTTTCAGGGCGACCGGGAATATCTGGCCCGGGTCAAGCTCAACCCTGAGCAGCGGGAGCAGGCCTTCGAGCGGCTTCGCGCGGCGGCCTTCCTGCAGTATACCCTCCCCGGCTGCCCCTGTGTCTACTACGGCGACGAGGCCGGCATGGAGGGCTGCAAGGATCCCTTCAACCGGGGCTGCTATCCCTGGGGCGGGGAGGACCCGCGCTTCCTGGAACTTTTCCGGGGCCTGGGCCGTCTGAAGAACGAGACCCCCGCCCTGCGGAGCGGCACGGTCCGGGTCACCGCGGCAGGGGAGGGGCAGATCGTCTTCCTCCGTCAGACGGCGGAGCAGACTGTCCTGTGCTGCGTCAACCGCGGCAAGACGCCTCTCCGCGTCGCCGCCCGCCGGAGCCTGCTGGCCCGGGAGGCGTTCCAGGACGGGGAAGGCTTTACCGTGAACCCCGGCGGCTGCGGGTGCTTTGAGTTATAGTTCAAAAAGCAAAATGCAAAATGTAAAATCAGTGGAAACGCTGCAATCATTTTGCATTTTGCATCTTGCATTTTGCATTTCAGAAAAAAGGAGGTCCCCCATGCGGAAAGTCGGTCTGTCCTGCCTGATCTCCGGCGTCGTCCTGACGGCGGTGCTGTTTCTCGTGCGTCAGACGGAGTGGTTCCTGGGGGAGAAGGCCAGAGCGATGTCCGACTTCGCCGAGCTGGTGGAATCCGCCTTCTGGGCGGCCCTGGTGCTGGCTGTTTTCGGACTCTTTCTGCTGCTTCTGAGCCTCCGCCCCACGGAGCGCCTGCCTGAGAACGAGCCCCCGGTGCCTCTGCTGCGCTCTTGGGTCTGCCCGTCCTGCGGCAGCGAAAACACCGACGAGACCCGCTGCTCCGTCTGCGGCGCTCTGCGCGATCAGGCCCGGATCCCCACCTGGCGCTGTCCCTTCTGCAAGACAGAAAATCCGGAGGCTGAGGCCTTCTGCCTCAGTTGCGGCGCGCCCAAGGACCGGCCTCTGCTGACTTGGATCTGTGAGGGCTGCGGCCAGGAGAATCCCGAAACCGAGACCCGCTGCACCGCCTGTCAGCGCAGGCGATTTGTCCGCTCTGCGAGCTGGAGCTGCCCCGTCTGTGGCATTGCCAACGACGAGCGGGATACCGCCTGCAAGCTCTGCGGCAGCGCCCGCACGGAAAATACCTGGACCTGCGGCTACTGCGGCCGCCAAAACCGGGAGGGCCGAACGGTCTGCTCCAACTGCGGACGGCCCCGGGGCAGCCGCGCCGGTTCCTGGCTGTGTCCCGTCTGCGGAAATCAGAACCGTGCAGATCGGGAGATTTGCGTCGGCTGCGGGCAGCCCCGTCCGTAGCAGCCGGCGGACGATTCGGATTTGTCGATCCGTAGGGGCCGATGCCCACATCGGCCCTCACACCGATACGGGAACGGGCCGATGTGGGCATCGGCCCCTACGGGCGTTTTCGCAACATCCCGGCAAATCCCGATTTCCCCACACGGTCATTATGGAGGCAATATGAAAAAACTTGCTTTGTCTCTGATCCTTGCCCTGCTCCTGACCGCGCTCTCCGGCTGCGTTCAGCCCGGGACGCAGCCGAAGCCGTCAGAGCCTGCCGGCACGACCCCGACGGGCGCCGCTCCCGCGGCGCCGGAGACGGACGACGAGGTCCACCCCATGCTCTTTCACATCACGGGGCCGGAGGGGCAGGAGGGCTGGCTCTTCGGGACCATCCACGTCGGAGATCAGCGGATCGACACGGCGCTGGAAAAGCTTAAACCTGTTTTGAACGGCTGCGACGCCTTGGCTGTGGAGTTCGACGTCGTGGCCTACGAGAAGGACTATGGAGCCCAGCTGCGCGCGATGGGCAATTTCCTTTTGCGCGACGGGACGAAGATCTCCGATCACATGCCGGCCGAGACCTATGAAAAGGCCGCCGCCCTGCTTCGGGAGGCGGGGTTGTCCTCCATGCTGACGGACTCTTATAATCTGGCCATGTGGTCCCAACTCGTGGCGCAGGCCGCCATCCTCACGCGGACGGACTACGACATGGGGATCAGCATGGACCGCTCTCTGATCCGTTACTGTTACGAAAAAAAGATCGAAGTACGGGACGTGGAGAGCGCCGAATTCCAGTACGCGCTGCTGGCGAGCTTTTCCGACGAGCTGAATCTGCTGCTGATCGACAGCACGCTGAACGGGCTGGACACTTACGGCGCCGACGTCGATGCGCTCTACGGGGCCTGGCTCAGCGGCGATTATGACCGGATCGTGGGCGTTCTGAACGAGGAATCCGGCGGAAGCGACGATCTGACCGAGGAGCAGGCCGCCCTGCTGGAGGACTACTACGATCAAATGCTGGCCCGGCGCAACCTGGGCATGCGCGACAAGGCGGTCGCGTGGCTGGAGGCCGGAGACAAGGTCTTCTTTGCGGTAGGCGCGGCCCATCTGGTCGATGAAGGCGGCCTGGTGGAGCTGCTTCGCGCCGGAGGTTATACCGTGGAGCAGATCGCCTACTGATCTCCCGGATTTTTGCCGATCTGCTGCCGCATAGAAAACGAAAAACCGCTTCCCGAACCGGGAAGCGGTTTTTCGCTGCGTAAATCAGTTGTTGGACAGATCCACGTCGGCGTAGTCCTTGAACTCTTCGACGATGGCTTCGGCCTTTTCCTTGGCGGCATCAAGCTTCTCCTCAACGAAGTCCTGAGCCTTCTCCTTGGTCTCGGCGAGCGTGTCCTTGGCGTCCTCGGCCTTCTCCTCGAGAGCCGCGGCGGCCTCCTCGACGAAGTCCTCAACCGTGTCGGTATCGCCGCACTTGCAGGACTTCTTGCCGCAAATCTTGCAGTTGCCGCCGAACTTCTTCTTGAGGAGCAGCAGAACGCCACAGATCACAACGAGAGCGCCGACGACGGCCAGAACGATTTTCACGGTCTTAGTCATGGTAATCCCTCCTATTGTTATTATTTCCTATCCTATACCCAAGTATAGCATATAGTCTGCCCGGATGCAAGTAAATATATTGTTAAATTTCAGAAAATCACGGTCTGAGCTTCCTTGTCGGCGGGGGCTTCATATTCCGCAAAGAGAAACTCGATTTCCGTATCGAGGGTCCCGAAGCGCTCCAATTTGGCCCGGTCGGCGGGGCTCGTGCGGTAGTAATAGGGCGTCATGCGGAAGACAGCCCGGATATCCTCCCGGCTTTGGAGGGTGATCCGGGCGGAGAGCTTCTCCGTGCCCAGCAGCCGCAGCCGCTCCGTGGGAGGCAGGGCCTCGTCGTTTTCATAGGGCTTGTCGTAAACCGCCTGTTTCAGGCCGTAGAGATGCCGCCGCCCGGGGATCACCAGAGTCAGTCGGCCGCCGGGCTTCAGCACCCGAAGCAGCTCTTTCTCCTGGAAGGGGGCGAAAAGGAGCGTGGCCCAGTCAAAGGCGCCGTTTTCCACCGGGATCCGGGCCAGGTTCGCCACGAAGAGGGTCAGCGCGGTGTTCCGCTTTGCCGCCAGCCGCACCATTTCCCGGGCCAGGTCGAAGCCCCAGACTTCCAGCCCCGGCAGGCTCCCCAGGGCCGCGGTATAGTATCCCTCCCCGCAGCAGAGATCCAGCAGCCGTCCGCTCCGCCCGGCAAAGCGGGCGGTCAGGGCGTCCCGCAGGGGCGCGTAGTAGCCTTTGTTGAGAAAGTCCCGGCGGAAGCGGGCAGCCTCCTTGCTGTCGCCGGTGGCGTCTCCGGGCCGGGAGCCCGTCAGCAGGTTCACGTAGCCCTCCTTCGCCAGGTCAAAGCAGTGCCCCGCCCCGCAGCGCAGGGAGCGGTCCGCCTGCGCCAGCGCCCCGCCGCAGACGGGGCAGCGCAATACGTCACAGTTCATACGGGTCCTCCTGTCAGCCCGAAATCGCCAAATTCGGATTTGTCGCTCCGTAGGGGCCGATGCCCACATCGGCCCTCACACCGATACGGGAACGGGCCGATGTGGGCATCGGCCCCTACGGGCGTTTTCGCAACATCCCGACAAATCCCGATTTGCGTTTCTATTATACTACGCCGTCCATTCAAAATCCACAAAGAAAAAACATTTTCCTATGGAAATCCGCGGAAAACTGTGATATGATACAAGTGTCATTATGGGGAGTGCCGCGCCTCTTCCGGGCGGCGCGGTCTGTCTGTATAAATCAAAAGGAGGAAACGCAATGAAAAAGCACTTCTCAAAGGCGCTGGCGCTGCTGCTGGCCCTGGTCATGGTCCTGTCCGTGTTCCCGGTGCTGAGCTTTGCCACCGAGGAAGGCGAGACCGCGACTCTGATCAACGGCCTGCCCGAAGACGGCGCCTACGGCGTCATCTACAATGTCGACGGCTATCTCGTCGGCGCGGACGTAAACGGAGGCAGCGCGCCGGCCAAGACCGCGACAGTCTCCTCGGACGGCGTCAGCATTCCGAGTCTGCCCAACGGGACCGCTGTCGTCAAGTTCGTCAAGACCGGTTCGGACTATATCCTGCAGCTTGGCGGCCAGTATCTTGCCCTGAACGACAGCGAGGAGCTGATCCTCACAGACGAGATCGGTGAGAACGGCTACGCAAAATGGACCTTCGTGACCGACCAGGCCGGAGCGGCCGGGTACTACAACATCAAGAACGTCGGCTTCCAGTACAACGGCGGCCCGGTCTATCTGGAGGTCTACAAAGGGGCCATCAAGCCCTGGAGCTATAAGGCCTCCTCCGCCAGTCTCTACCAGTTCAAATTCTATGCCACCTCCGCCGACGAGGACGGACGGGTCGGCGAGCCCTTTGTGGCCGGCGGCCTGCCCGAGGACGGCGGCACTTACGTGGTCTACAACCACAACGCCAGGGCCGTCATGGGCCAGCCCACCGGCGAGGACGTCTCCGCACCCGCTCTGCTGGCCGCCTCCGCGACCCTGGCCGAGGACGGCACCCTGGCCTATGAGGACATTGCCGACGGCGGCATGATCTTCACAGTCCACGTCAGCGGCACCGAGGCCAATCCGGTCTTCTCCTTTGAGAACAACGGCAAGTATCTGGCCATGCCCGAGAACACCGTGGACGAAAACGGCAAGGTCAACAACGACGAGACCCTGCTGATGATCGATTGGCCCGCCGACGCAGAGAAGCAGGGCTACGCCCAGTGGACGCTGGTGGAGCGCACCGGCGGCTACGAGATCAAGAACAAGGCCGCGAAATACGGCAACTACTACTGCAGCATCGAGTTCTTCAACGACGTGTTCAGCGGCTGGACCTTTAAGGCCGAGAGCGTGGAGCTCTTCGCCATGAACTTCTACCCCATGGAGGACAGGGACGGCACCGGCTACGTGGTGAACCCCGAGGTGGAGCTCAAGACTCCCGATCCCGCCATCGGCTCCGACTGCCCGGTGGAGTTTGAGATCCGCGACGTCAGCGAGCCCACGACCGTCACCGCCTCCTACAAGGTGGACAGCGGCAGCTTCGTCACCGCCGAGCACAGCCTGGAGGTCCGCAAGGGCAGCTTCACCGTCCCCATGGCTGCCCTGGAGGGCGGAAGGAAGCTGACGGTCAAGGTCGCCGTCACCGACGCGCTGGGCAAGAGCTACGACGCCGTGGTTACCGTGGATATCCGGGACGAGCCCCTGATCCTGACGACCTTCCCCGCCGCCAACTCCGCCACCGGCGAGGAGAAGCGGCCCGAGATCGGCGTCACCTTCGCCAACGTCAAAACCAACCCCAGCTTCTCCATGCTGCTGGACGGCGAGACCGCCACCGGCACGGTTTCCGGCGACAAGTATTCCTACACGCCCGCGGCGGACATGGAGGACGGCAAGCACAGCGTCTCCGTCACCATCACCCGGGCCGACGGAAAATCCGTCACCAAGAGCTGGAACTTCTTCATCGGCGAGGGCGGCGAGACCCTGTACTTCGGTCAGATCCACGCCCACACCGCCGAATACTCCGACGGCGTCGGCACCCTGGAGGACGCCTATGAGCACGCCCAGGGCGTGGCCGATCTGGACTTCATCATTATCACCGACCACTCCAACTACTTCGATACCACCTCCACCGCCACCACCTCCAGCTACTACGACCTGAGCTCCCTGCTGAAAAACGCCGCCGGTACCACCACCAAGTGGGAGGAGGCCCGCGCCACCGCCAAGGAGTATAACGAGCGCTACGACGACTTCCTCTGCGTCTACGGCTACGAGATGACCTGGTCCGGCGGCCCCGGCCACACCAACACCTTCAACACCTACGGCGTGGTCTCCAGAAACAACAAGGACCTCAACAACAAGACCGGCTACGCCGGCATGCACCTCTACAACGATATGATGGTCAACGCCGAAAAGGGTCTGGCCATCGACGGCACCGAGGCCAAGACCACCCGGAACGGCGCGGAGGTCACCGGCGTCAACGCCACCAAGAACATCCCCTTCGACGAGGAAGGCAATCCCGTTCCCGTCATCTCCCAGTTCAACCACCCCGGCAAGACCTTCGGCAACTTTGACAACTACGCCGGCTATTCCGCCAAGCGCGACGACGTGCTGAACCTTATCGAGGTGGGCAACGGCGAGGGCAAGGTGGGCGGCTCCGCCTACTTCCCCTCCTACAGCGAGTACGACCTCTGCCTGTCCATGGGCTGGCACGTGGCCCCCACCAACAACCAGGATAACCACAAGGGCAACTGGGGCGACTCCAACACCTGCCGCGACGTCATCCTGACCGACGACTTCTCCGAGATTGGCCTCTACCGGGCTCTGGACGCCCGCCGGGTCTACTCCACCGAGGACCAGAACCTCCGGATCTCCTACGAGCTGGAAGCTGCCGAGCAGACCTTCAAGCTGGGCGACATTGCTCCCTTCGAGGAGGACGATCAGCCCGAGACCGTCACCGTCAAGGTGAACGTGGAGGATCCCGACCGCACCGACAAGATCGCCACCGTGGAGATCATCGGCGAGGGCGGCAAGACCCTGAAGAAGGTCGAAGTCAACGCCAACGCCTACGAAGACGCGCTGACCATCCCCAACACCGACGGCTACTACTACGTCCGGATCGTGGAGGCTGACGGCGACATCGCCGTGACCGCCCCCGTCTGGGTCAAGGAGGCCGTTCCCGTGGCCGCCGACCTGGAGACCTCCGTGGCCGTGGCTGCCCAGGGCGAGGAGGAGACCGTCACCGCCAGCCTGACCAACGGCTCCGAGACCGAGCCCCTCTATCTCCACGGCTGCAAGATCGAGGCCGAGGGGCGGGTGCTGACCGACATGACCGGGCTCGAGGGCGTTGTGGAGCCCGGCGAGACGGAGGAGATCAATATCCCCTTCACCCCCTCCACCACCGAGCCCGCCGCCGTCAAGACCTATGAGATCACCGTCACCTTCAACGTGATCTTCAAGGGCAAGGAGCTCGTCTACACCAAGACCATCACCGAGACCTCCTATCCCCCCGAAATGATGACCTACATCGGTCTGGACAAGGGCCATGACAACTTCTACGTCTCCGGCGACTATGCCGGCAACGAGGGCAACTTCATCGACATCTGCGCCCAGCGGGGCATCCTCTGCAAATACATCGACAAGGGCGAGATGACCAAGGAGAACCTGGCCCGCTTCAAGGCGGTGCTGATCACCGTACCCAGAGTCAAGGGCGACGGCCTGCCCGCCGTCTGGACCGCCGAGGAGCTGGAGGCCCTGGCCGATTACGCGGCCAACGGCGGCACCATCCTGAGCTTCTCCAAGTCCGACCGCTACGATCCCGACGATCCCGCGGACGCTCCCTACGAGAACTACTATTCCTCTGCCAACCTCTCCAACCTGGTCAACGAGGCCGTGGGCGCCCAGACCCGCTTCATCCGCGGCATCGTGGTGGACAACGACAAGAAGGCCAACGAGGCCTACCGCATCTACTTCGACGGCCGGGAGCTGATCGGCGATCACCTCTTCACCGAGGGCATCTATCCCTCCTCCAACGGCCGCTACCAGTGGTACAACGGCACCGGCATCACCCATGATCCCTGCCTCCGCTTCACCGACGTCAACCGGAACAAGTGGTATCACGCCGCCGTGGACTTTGCCCTGGATTACGGCCTCATGAGCGGCATCAGCACCACCACCTTCGAGCCCAACTCCCCGCTGACCCGGGAAATGTTCGTCCAGATCCTCTGGAGAGCCTCCGGCTCCCCCGAGCCCACCATCACCAACCCCTTCAACGACGTGAAGGAGAGCAACTGGTCCTACAAGGCCGTCCTCTGGGCCTTCGAAAACGAGATCACCGCCGGCAAGGGCGAGGGCACCTTTGACCGCAAGAGCCCCGTTACCCGCGAGGAAATGGCCCTCTTCCTCATGAAGTTCGCCATGCTCAACGGCATCGACGTCAGCGCCCGGGCCGACATTTCCGCCTATCCCGACGCCGACCGGGTCCATGGCTGGGCCGTGGACGGCATCCAGTGGGCTGTGGCCGAGGGCCTGATCAGCGGCGTGGACGTGAACGGAACGGCTTACCTCCAGCCCAGAGAGTCCGCCACCCGCGCCCAGGTCGCTCTGATCCTCAAGAACTTCACAGAGAAGAACGGCATGGAGCTGCCCAAGGGCGATATGGCCGTGGTCTCCCTGATCTCCCCCTACGACACCACCTGGGTCGCCAACTACAAGGCCAACTTCGACGGTTCCTCCTACGTGCCCGACTACGACAACGACATGGTCATGGCGGAGATGGGCAGCGGCTTCTCCCTGGCGACGGCGGAAAAGCTTCCCGGCGGCGGCTACCTGGTCTGCTCCGGCGCCACCTTCATCTCCAACTACGACCTGAAGTACGGCGATCCCGCCAACGAGCAGTACGAGAACTACCTGCTGGTCTGCAACATCCTGGACTTCATCAAGGACGGCGAATTTGACGGCGAGGTTACGCCCATCGCCCAGGTCCACCGGGGCGAGGTTGGTCAGGAGTTCACCATCGAGGGCATCGTCACCTCCAACGCCTCCGACTACGACAAGGACACCGCCTTCTTCGACTGCATCTACATCCAGGACGAGACCCGGGGCATCAACGCCTTCCCCGTCTCCGGCTACTACTTCATCGGTGAGAAGGTCCGGGCCCACGGCGGCGTGACCTACTACTGCGGCGAGATCGAGCTGAACCTGTCCACGGACTACAACGGCTCCATCAAGGTCATCTCCAACGACCTGACCCCCGTGGAGCCCAAGACCGTCACCTGTGCCGAGGCCATGAGCGACGACAACATCGGCAATCTGATGAAGGTCACCGGCGTCATCACCGAGATCCATGAGACCGCCGGCGTGGTGGATATGATTTATGTGGACGACGGCTCCGGCGAGCAGGCCATGCTCTTCATCAACGGCTACATTCAGAAGGAATCCCACGCTTTGGACGGCATTGAAGTGGGCATGAACATCGAGGGCGTGGGCATCGGCTCCCGCGACGTGGACGAGGCCAGCGGCGGCGCCGACGGCCAGATCGGCGACGACATCGATCCCAGCCTCTTCATCAAGCGTCTGCGCGTGCGCTCCAGAGACGAGCTGCTGATCTGGGCCCCCGAGCTGGACACCACTGAGCTCGAAGCCGCCATCGCCGAAGCCCAGGCCATCGACCGCAGCCTCTACACCGAGGCCTCCCTGGCCGCTCTGGACGAGGCTCTGACCGCTGCCCAGGCCGTCATGGCGAATCCCGACAAGGATCAGCGCATGGTCACCGAGGCTCTCAACGCCCTCCGCACCGCCCTGGACGGCCTGGAGATCATCCCCACCGACGGCTTCGCCGCCGCTACGACGCTGGCCGCCAACGATCAGGTCATCATCTACTTCCCGAACAAGGGACTGGCCCTGGCGGACAGCCTGAACGGGAATAAGGTTGGCGAGGTCGCCGTGACGCCCGTGGAGGGCATGCTGGAGCCCGCAGCGGGCGTGGCGGTCTACACCGTGGAGTACCCCGAGGGCGATACCACCAACTTCTATCTGAAGATGGCCAATGGCAAGTATCTCACCACCGGGGCCACCGGCAACAGCATGAGCTTTGAGGACAACCCCAACGAGTACAGCCTCTGGTATCTCCAGGTCAAGGACGCCGACGCCAAGACCGTCTTCATCCGCAGCACCAACGCCGCCTATCAGGAAGGCAACAAGAACCAGGCGCTGGAATACTACAACGGCTTCACCACCTACGGCTGGAAGGACAACGCCAACTACATCTTCCAGCTCTACGTCCAGCCCGCCGAATAATCCACCCCACGGGGCCCTCTTCGGAGGGCCCCGTTTTCTGTGCCGCGCAGGAACAGATCCGCAATGCCGATAAAATCCATACAGACAAAAACCGGCCCGCGGCTTTCAAAAGCCGCGGGCCGATGGTTCGATTCTGTCATTCGTATCCGTAGAGGCTGAGACCCAGCTTGTGATAGTAGAAGTCCGCGCCGGCCATGGAGACGATGGGGGCGATGACCATGAGCTCGCCGTCCTCGTTGGGGAACACCTGGAGCTCCATGTTCACATAGCGGTCAGAGTCCGTTTTCTCCAGGAAGCTGCTGTAGCCGTACTGTTCCCGGTTCTCCTCCGGGATTTGGCTGTTCATGTCGATGAAGGTCTGGCGGAAGGTCCTGCGGCAAGCGTTCAGAAACTCCTCCTGGCTGATCCCCATTCGCTGAAGCACGTCGGGCGTCTTCAGCCACGCTCCGGTATCGGCGGAATAGCAGTAGATGCCGTAGTAGTCGCAGCCCCAGTCGTTGTCCACATGGATCTCGACGGTGAGGATGTCTTTCCAGACGTGGCCGGTGTATCGGACAGCGTAGTCGATCAGGGAATACTTGCCCTCCATGGTCTCTTTCCCGTCCCGGACGATCTGACCGGCAAAGGCGTCGATGGCCTCGTTAATGGCCCGGGCTCCCTCGGTGTCTGCCAGGATGCAGGGGACGGCGAAGTAATAGTCTGTGACGTTTCCGCTGTCGTCCGTGTAAGTACCCTCCTCGAAGCTGGCCTGTCCCAGCAGGGCCAGGGGGCCGCCCAGACCGAGATGGAGCGGGTGGTAGAAGAAGGCGGGACCGGCCAGGGAGATAATGGGGGCGACGGCTACCAGGTCGTCGTTTTCCGGATAGACCATGAGGTCGAGGTTGATGTATTCGTCTGTGGTCTGCATGGCCAGCATGTCGTAGTAATTGGCGCTCTCATAGTATTCTCTCGGAATATTCTTGTAGTTTTCCAGGAAGTGGTCGCGGAAGCTCGTGCGGCAGCGTTCCAGGAATTGGTCTTCCGAAATGCCCATTTTTTCCAGCAGCAGGGGCGTGGTGAGCTGCCGGCCTGTGGAGACCTCATAATTGTAGACCGCGTAATCCGTCCAATCAAAGTAGAGATGCTTCAGGAGCACAATGCTCAGGACGTCTTCCCAGACAACGCCGTAGTATCCCACGGAAAGCACGCCGATGGAATCTCCGCGCTCCATGGCGTTCATGGATTCGCGGACGTCATTGCCGAAACCGTCGCTGATGGCCCGGTTGATGGCGTTGGCGCCTTCGGTGTCCGCCAGGACGCAGGGCAGGCCGTAGGACCAGGTGTAGCTGTCGCCCGCGTCGTCCGTATAAGTTCCCTGATCAAAGCTGAGCTCTCCCAGCAGGGACCAGGGATCCACGGGCTCCGGCGCCTCGGTGGTAGCGGCTTCGGCAGTGCTGGGTTCGGCTGTTGCGGCTTCGGTGGTAACCGGGCTGTCTGTGGGAATCGACGTTGTCTCCGGCAGATGCGCGGTGGATTCCGGCGCTGGGGCCGCTGTGGTGCCGTGTGTGCTTTCAACGGGCGTTCCCCCGCAGCCTGCCGTCAGCAGCAAAACCGCGGCCAAAAGAAGGACAAGTAGCTTTTTCATAGTGCAACCTCCCTGATGGTTCAGTGTTGTGTTTCTCCGGTATGCCTCAAATCGTTCCGATTCCGGTTTCCCGCCGCCTTATTCGCTCACGTAGACCCAGGCGGTGGGCAGGCGGCGGCCCTGGGGAATGGCGCTGTTGGAACAGCGCAGGATGGGCTCGCCCCGATACCACAGGATCGCGGTGGTGCCGCCGTCGCAGTTCAGGGCGGTGATGCAGTCGTGGGTCAGCAGAACGTCGCTGCAATTGGAGACAGAACAGCCCCAGGATCCGCCGGCGCCGCGGCCTTCCACCCCGAGCATCAGGATCTCGCCGCGTTTGGACTGGCCGATGCAGGCCCGGGGATTCTTGTCGGTCCAGTAGCCCACGTTCTGTTTCACGCCGTTGATGACCATGGCGGGCTGGAATTCCATGGCGTCGGTGGTTCCCTTACCCACAGCCGCCGGGGCGTCTGCGATGTAGAACCAGTCGTCGTCCCGGAGCTCCAGACGCTTGTAGCCCCAGCCGAAGTGCTCGCCGTAGGTTTTGCCGCCGCACATGGCCCAGCCGGCGATCATGCCGCCGTTGCCCTTGCCGGCTTCGCCTTCGGCGTTCACGTCGATGAAGCTGGAGCCCGTCATGGCAAGCACGCCGTTGTTGCGGCTGGCAATGGTTCCCACGGTGTCGCCGTGGTAGGGGAGATTGGCGGTGGCACAGAGATGGAGCCGGGCAGGCTGTTTGGCGATGGCCAGCACGCCCCGGGCGCCGCCGCAGTCTGTCTCCACCACGAGGATCTGGTTGTCCGCATCAACGGCGAGGACCTTCTCTCCCAGCTTGGTGCGGATGGTGGTGCCGTTCTTCTCCAGACCCGCCTCGTTGATCAGCAGATGCGCGTAGCCGTCTGTCAAGGCGTCGGGATGGGTTTTGATCCAGGCTTCGCAGCTGTCGATATCCAGCTCATAGAACAGCAGATAGAAAGCCTGCTGCTCGGGCGTCAGCTCTTCGATGACCTCCGCAGGCGCGGCCCAGCGGGTGTCGGTCTCCATGCCCGTGATCCAGACCTGATCGCTGGCCTCGACGGTGAAGGCGTCCTCCGGCGTAATCTCGCCGATCTGGGCATTCAGCGCCTCCCGCAATTCTTCCGTCCGCTTCTCTATGACAGAGGACGGGAAGTAGTAGGTGGCGAGACCCTGATGCCGCATGGTGGCCATGGCCGTGGTGATCCAGGTTTCCCGGGCGTTCTTGATCAGCGGGATATCGGAATAGACGACCGCCAGATAGAGCACGGAACAAATCAGCAGGATGCAGAGGGCCCGTTTCCAGGCTCCGCTGCGAATCACCGCGTAGATCAGGGCCACCGCGCCGATGGCCAGAACGATCAGCAGAATCAGATTGACCGTGTCGGAGGCCTCGAAGGCCTTTTGCAGATGGGTCATCTGCATGATGATGGTGTAGAGCAGAAACAGATCCGCCAACAGGAGCAGGGAGAACAGGATCTGCAGGCCTGCGCCTTTTTGTGTTCGATTGGAGCGAGAGGCTGTGGAAAAAGCGCCGCCTTTCGCGCTGCCGTTAAACGTACCCATACGGATACCTCCTTCACGTTTGATCAAAACCGATTGAAATTGCGCCCGGATCGGCGCGAAAGCGTCAACAGAGTTCGCCGCCGCCCAGCACTGCGTCCCCGTCGTATGCCACGGCGGACTGGCCGGGTGTGATGGCCCGCTGGGGCTCGTCGAAGTCCAGCCGTGCGCCGCCCCCGAGCAGGGGAGTCAGCAGACAGGGCTGCTCGCTGTGCCGATAGCGGATCTTGGCCGCGCAGCGGATGGGCCCTTCCGGCGGCGACCCGGCGCTCCAGCGGAAGTCCTCCACGTAAGCCGTCCGGCGAAACAGAGCTTCTTTGGGGCCGACGGTCACGGTATTGGCCGCCGCGTCCACAGAGACGACGTAGAGCGGCTTGCCGCCCGAAAGGCCCAGGCCCCGGCGCTGGCCCACGGTGTAGTGGATGATGCCCCGGTGGCGGCCCAGCACGGTGCCGTCCGGACTGAGAAAGTCGCCAGGCTCCGGCCGCCGGCCCGTCCGCGCCTCGATAAAGCCGGCGTAGTCCCCGTCGGGAACGAAGCAGATGTCCTGGCTGTCCGGCTTGTGGGCGTTGATGAAGCCCTGCTCCTCGGCAATGGCCCGGACCTCCTGCTTGGTCAGCCCGCCCAGGGGGAAGCGGACGTGGGGCAGCAGGCTCTGGTCGAGATGATAGAGCACGTAACTCTGGTCCTTGTCGGGATCCAGGGCTTTTTTCAGGGTCCAGACGCCGTTCCCTTCCTCGATCCGGGCATAGTGGCCGGTGACGATGGCGTCACAGCCCAGCTCCCGGGCCCGCTGCCAGAGCCGGTCAAATTTGAGCCAGCGGTTGCAGTCGATGCAGGGGTTCGGCGTCCGCCCCGCCAGATAGGCGTCGGTGAAGCGATCCATCACCCGCCGGCGAAAGCTGTCGGTGAAGTTGAACACGTAGTACGGGATGCCCAGCCGGTAAGCAACGGCCCGGGCGTCCTCCACGTCGTCAAGGGAGCAGCAGCTCCGCTCCCGGGGGATCCCCGCGTCCTCATTCTGAAAGAGCTTCATGGTGCAGCCCACGCAGTCCCAGCCGGCCCGGAGCATGAGCCAGGCGGCCACGGAGGAATCCACGCCGCCGCTCATGGCGATCAACGCTTTCATGGCCGTCTCCCTCCTTTGACGCGGGTGGAAGCACTTTTGTTCCCGCGATTTTGCGGAACGCTGCGGGTGGAGACCTGCCGCTGCTGCCCGCGCAGCGCCGGACGGCGCTTTGCGCTGGGATCGCGTTCCCCCCGCAAACCGGCCATCAGCCGGACGTAACGGGCGTAGAAAGCGGGGGCCGTGTGGATGGGCTTGCCCTCCCAGATCAGCCAGTCACAGTCCTCAAGCCGGATGCGGTCCAGGCCGCCGGCCAGGGCGCGGCTCACGCACAGGGCGTCGGCAAAGGGCAGGACGCGGTAGAAGAACTGAGGATCGGCTTCCAGATTGCTTTTCAGCTGTTCCGAGGAAGCGGAGAGCAGCCAGCGCCGGTAGCCCAGCAGCTCCGCGGCCAGGGCGGCGCCTTCCTTCGTCCGGCGTCCGCCGCAGCGCAGCAGCAGACCCACCGCCGCCTGGAACAGCAGATTCAGCAGCATGAGGCCGGTCAGACCGCTCTTTCTTCCCACGAGAATGAGAAGGACGGCGGAGAGAAGCGCCAGAGCCAGGGTGCGCAGACTGTGACGGCGCAGGAAACAGCCGCCGAGCTGCTGAACGGCGCAGCAGGCCCCTGTGCCCAGGAGCGTGAGCGGGACGACGAGGAACCAGCGCCAGCTCTTGGAGGCAATGAGCAGATCAAAGCAGGCCAGGCACAAAACCAGACCCGCGCAGAGCGCCAGCAGCCGCAGGATCAGGGGAGCGCCCCCCTTCGGATCGAAGATCCGATCCTGCCAGAAGCGGCGGGGCTTTTCCACGGCCAGGCGCTTTGCCTTCAGGAACTCCGCGCTGCGCAGGTCACAGCGATCGCCCCGGGCGAAGAGGGTCCGGAAGATCTCGACCTCCACCTGCTTGCGTTCCGTGTCCATGTCGATCTGGCGGGTCAGCCAGATCCGGCCTTTGCGGCTGCGGGAGACGGTCAAATAGCCCAGAGAAGCCCATTGAACGACCATGAGGGCCAGATCCGGAGCTCGCTGCGTGAGCAGGAAGGGGACCTCGCCCGCGTTGCCGCCCTCGGGGGGCATGGCCTGGCGCTTGGGCAGGAGGGGGAGATTGCGGAGGAAGATCAGCCAGAAGGCTGCTGCCAGAACCAGCAGACCCAGAAACAGCAGCCGATCCACCCGCACCGTCTTGCCGGCCAGGAAACGGAGATCGAAGAAGTCCTGGGGCAGTCGGAGGGACACAGACATGGCCTCCCGGTCCCGCAGGGTTTGCTGGGCGTTCAGGACCGCACGAACCGTGCCCTCACGGATGGTGATCTCCATGTAGTTGTCGATCAGATCGCCGTAATAGCCCGAAAGAAAGACGGGCATGGCGTCAAAGCTCCCGGGCAGATGCAGCTCGACCTCGTAGCCCGAGATCGAGCAGGTCCAGGCGGGGTAGAGAAGCTGAACGGAGAAGGTTTGGCCGCTGCCGTCGTCGGTGACCGTCTCAGCCAGCCGGTAGGAGACGGTAAACTCGCTCCGCCCCGACCAGCTTCCCTCCAATACCAGCAGCTTGCAGCCGCTGCCGCTGCGAAGCGTATAGGGGGCGGAGCAGTAAATATCCCGGGCTGCCGGGGAGATCGGGATGGCAAAGCCCTCCGAATCCGGCGCGAATTCCGCCGTAAAGCGGAGCGTCACGGTGCAGGCGCCGTCCTGCTCCACGTCGCATTCGGTCCGCATGGCGGTGACGGCGGTGCCGTCGGCGGAGACCGCCGTGGCCAGCAGGATTAAAAACAGCAGGCTGATCGCTGCGAAAAACAGCTTCCGCACGGGATCTCCTCCTTTCCTTGCGGCGCAGGCCGTTATTTTTCAATTTATCATACCACAGTTACGGAAAAAAAGCAAGGAAAACCGCAGAGACCGAACAGTTTTCCGCTCGAAGGCCGAAAGCGCCGCAGCTCGGGCGTTGACTTTTCCGCCGCTTTTGAGTATGATACAAACAGAAAAAAGAAACGGAAGGAAACGGGGAGTATGAAGAAATCCGAAAAACAAGCGCACGCCGGCCTGAGCCGGCAGCGGGGCGCGGCGGGCTGGCTGCCCGCGCTGCTGATCCTGCTGGTGTGCGGCGTCCTGTTTATGATTCTGTTTTTCAAGGCCCGGGAGGGGAAGATCTACAATCCCTCCCTGCTCCAGGACGAGTTTCACACGGTGGAGAAGGCGGAAGTGCTCAACGTCTCCTACGACACCGTGGAGCCGGATCCCTACAGCCCGGACGCCGTGGAGAAGGGAAACCAGCGGGTGCTGATCCGGCTGAGCTCCGGAGACTTCGCGGGCGAGACCCACGAGCTCTATTTTATGGTCGGCTACTTTGTCGGCCCCAAGCTGGCAGTCGGAGACAAGATCACCGTCTTTCAGATCCGGGACGAGGAGAGCGGCGAGCTGCTGGAGCTGAACTACTTCCAGTATGACCGCATCTGGGCGGTGCTGCTGATCCTTGGGCTCTTTATCCTGGTGGTCGTCCTGGTGGGCGGCAGGACCGGTCTCCGCTCCCTGCTGGGTCTGGCCGTGACGGTCGTGGCGCTGATCTGGATCTTCTGTCCCATGTGGATGAAGGGGGCCGATCCCGTCTGGCTGGCTCTGGGGCTCTGCGCCCTCGTGACGGTGATGAGCTTCGTGATCCTGGGCGGCGTGTCCAAAAAGATCCTCTGCGCCATCCTCGCCACCCTGGCGGGCGTGGGACTGGCGGCGGCCTTCGGGGCGCTGGCCCAGCGGCTCTGCCGGGTCACGAGCTTCAGCCTTTACGACGTCAACGGCGAAATCGCCGATCTGGTCAATCTCCAGTCCCGGAACTATCCGGTCCGGATCCACGGGATCCTGACCGCGGGCATTCTGATCGCCTCCCTGGGCGCGGTGATGGACGTAGCCATGAGCCTGTCCTCCGCGCTGGCGGAGCTCAAGCGGGTAAACCCGGAGATGAAGCGCCGGGAGCTCTGGCGTTCCGGCATGAATGTGGGCCGGGACATGGTGGGCACCATGACCAACACCCTGATCCTGGCCTTTGTGGGCACCAGCCTGGTGACGGTGATCCGCCTCTGGGCCCAGGGCCCGAGCTGGCGCATGCTGTTGACCTCGACGTACTTTGCCGTGGAGCTGATCTCGGCCCTTTCCAGCTCCATCGGCGTGGTGCTGGCAGTGCCGCTGACGGCGCTGATCGCCTCGACGGTTTACGGCGGGAAACAAAAATAGGAAACGAGCAGACAGAAAACAAGAAACGCGCAGACAAAAAAACCGGAAAAAACCGCTTTTGCGGCTTTTTCCGGTTTTTTTGCTTGTACTTCCGCCTTTTTTCTGGTATAATACACTAGATATTGTGAGAAAGTGTGCCTATCTGCTATGAAAAACGAGAAAAACGAAAAAATCGAACGGAAAAAACCTGCCCGGAGCCCGGACTGGAAGGAGCGGCGGAGCACCGAAAACCGCGGCGAGCGGCCCGAGGAGCTCTCCGAGGGCTTGATCGAGGGACGCAACGCCCTGACCGAGGCCCTCAAGAGCGGCAGAACCATCGACAAGCTCTATGTGGCCGAGGGCAGCACCGACCGCTCCCTGGCCCGCCTGGCCGCCCTGGCCAAGGAAGCCGGAGCCGTGATCGTCCCCACCGACCGGCGCAAACTGGATCAGATGAGCCCCACCGGGGCGCACCAGGGCGTCATTGCCGCCGTGGCCGCCCACGAATACGCTTCCGTGGAGGACATCCTGGAGCGAGCCGCCCAGCGGGGCGAGGCGCCGCTGATCGTGATCTGCGACGAGCTCACCGATCCCCATAACCTGGGCGCGATCCTCCGTACCGCCGAGTGCGCCGGCGCCCATGGGATCGTCATTCCCAAGCGCCGGGGCGTGGGCCTGACCGCCGTGGTAGCCAAGAGCTCCGCCGGAGCGCTGGAATACCTTCCGGTGGCCAGAGTCGCCAATATCCCCAATACCATCCGCGAACTCCAGGAGAAGGGTGTCTGGGTCTACGGCACTGCCGCCGACGCCGACAGCGTCCTCTACCGCACGGATCTGACCGGCCCCGCGGCCATTGTCATCGGCAACGAGGGAGACGGCATGAGCCGCCTGGTCCGGGAGCGCTGTGACGTGCTGGTAAGCATCCCCATGAAGGGGCAGATCTCCTCCCTGAACGCCTCGGCCTCCGCCGCCGTTATGCTCTATGAGGCGCTGCGCCAGCGGGAGGCAAAGCGAGGCTGAACCACGGCCTGTTCCCGCTCCGGAAACCGGAGCTGATCGATAGTTTTAGTATGGAGTGCGTTTGACTATGAATAAGCGCGAGCAATCAGACAACCTGGCGCAGCGCACCTCCCGGGAGGGGCGTTCCGCGGCCCGTAATGCCGAACGGCAGGGTGATACAAAGGAGTTTTCCACCCACCTGGCCGCCATGTTCCGTGCGGAGCTCGGCGAAGAGGCGGAGCAGCGGGACTCTGCGCCGAACCGGGATCCGACCCTCGTTTCGCTGCGGGGGTTCAGCGCGACTCCCTTTGAAGCGCCGCAGGAGGAGGATCCCTCTCTGGAAGAGCTGTTCGGCCCGCTGGGGATCCGGACTGCGCCGCCGCATTCCGACGATTCCCCGACCCGCCGCGGCCGCACCCCGCAGCGCTCCGCCAGGACCCGCAGAGCGGGGGACTCCGCCCGCGGTACCGCCCCCCGGCCCGCCGAAGCGCCTCTGAGGGAGGAATCGACTGGCGGGCCGGCTGCCGAGGCGACGGAAGAACCGGCCGCCGGATCGGCTGTCGAGGCGGCGATCGAACAGGCTGTCGAAGCGGCGATCGAACCGCCCGCCGAACCGGCTGTCGAAGCGGCGATCGAACCGGCCGCTGAACCGGCTGCCGAAGCGCCGGAAGCGCCTGACGCCGAACTGTCCGCTGCGCCGGAGACCCGGCAATCGGAGCAGGTGACGCCGGAGCGCTCTGTCCCCGGGAAGCGCGGCTGGCTGAGCAGACTGTTCGGCAGGAACAACCGGCCCGACAACGCCGCGCCGCTGACCACCGCTTCTCCTGCGGACGAAAAGGTTCAGGATCCGCGGGAAGCAGTCAATGCCGCAGAGTCATTCCTTGATGATCGCCCGTCTGAGGCGGCTGCCATCGACGCCCCTGCCGCCGTCGCTGCCTCTGCGATCCCGGCGCATGGGAAACCCGGAACTCCCGATCCTGGCTCCGAAGCGGTCCGGGATCTGGCCGGGCCCGACGATCCGTGGACGGATGCGCAGCTCTACGCCGCCGTGGACGCGCTGCTGGAGCGGCCGATCTTTGCGGACTTTGACGCCCGGAACGAAACGGCTGCCGACGCCTCCCGGGAACAGCCCGATCAAGCGCCTCAGGCCCCGTCCGCCCGGGAGTCGGAGGAGCCGGTTTCCGCCGCCCCGGCGGAACCGAACCAAAGCCCCGCCTCCGTCTCTTCCCGCCGGGAGCTCGACGCCTTGAGCGTACCCGAGCTGTTCGATTACTTCGGCCTGCCCCGCAGCAGCGAGACGCCGGAGCCCGGCAGCGAGGAACCGGAAACCTTGACCACGGAGCCGGAGCTGACCGGCGAATCAACGGAGCCCGGCAGCGAGGAAACGGAGCATTCCGTACCGGAGCCGGAGACGACCGGCGCGACGCCGGAGCCCGACCGAGAGGAAACAGAAAATAAGACGCCGGAGCCCGGCAGTGAGGATACAGTGCATTCCGAACCGGAGCCGGAACTGACCGGCGCGACGCCGGAGCCCGCGAGTCCGGCGGCCACACGCCAGTCCGAGACGGAAACGCCTGAAGAAGCGCCCGACGAGACGGACCATGTGCCGGAGCTTTGGGATCCGCTTTCGCTTTTCAGCGAGCCGATGGATGACGAGCCCTTGCCGCTGACGCCGCTCTCCCGGAATACCACCGGGACGCTGCCCAGCCTGGAAGAGCTCTTCGGTTCCGAGCGGGAAACCGGCCGGAAAGCGGCGCAGGCTGCGGCCACTCCTGCCCGGCGCAGGAAAAAGCGGAGCTGGCTGAGCAGTCTGTTTGGCGGCGCCCCGACCCGCCGGACCGATGCGCCGGAACCGGAGGATCCCGCGGCTGCGCAGCCCGACAGCCCGGCTGAGACAGTCAGCGCCGACACCATAGAGAGCTTTATCGACCATCTGCCCGAGACAGAGGCCCCCGAAGCCGCGGAGACGCTTCTCGGCCAGCTGCCCGAGACAGAGGCCCCCGAAGCCGCGGAGACGCTTCTCGGCCAGCTGCCAGAGGCAGAGGCCCCCGAAGCCGCGGAGACGCTTCTCGGCCAGCTGCCCGGGACAGAGGCCCCCGAAGCCGCGGAGACGCTTCTCGGCCAGCTGCCAGAGGCAGAGGCCCCCGAAGCCATAGAGACGGTACCTGCGAGGACGCCCGGAGCAGATCGCTCCGATCACGCAGAGGCAGGCACGGATCTCCCGTCTGGGGATATGCCGACGGTCGAGGAAAACGCGCCTGCCGACGATTGGGACCCGCTTGCGCTGTTCGGCAGCCAGGCGGAGGACAGCGAACTGCCCACCTGGGAGGAATACCTCCGCGCCCGGCGTCCCGCGCCGGCCCAGGAGGAGACGCCTGCCCCGGCTGCCGAACCGGAGCTGGAAGTCCTGGGCTCCCTGCCAGAAGGCGTCCCGGAGACGCAGGAACCCGAGGAACCTGAGTGGCCCGCGCTTCCGCCGATTGATGAGAAGCCTCCCCTGGAGGAGCTGCCCGAGACGAACCTTCTGCCGGATCAGGAGCCGGAGACGGTCCCCATGGATCTGAATGAGCGTTCAGAGTCCGACGGTTCTTCCCGGCCAAGCCCCCGCGTCGGGAGCGACGCCCTGACCCTGGAGGATTTCCTGGCGGCTGCGGTTCCCATGGAGGCAAAGCCCGACGCCGAAGCGGAACCCGCCGCCGAGAACCGGCGGGGGAATCTCCGAGAGCAGACCCTCAGCTTCGGCGCCACGAATCCGCAGACCATTTCCACCGCCCCGGAAAACCCCGCCGGACTGATCCTGACCTGGTCAGACGACGAGACGGAGGGGAAAACGGAAGCCGGGGATCCGGGAACGGAACCCGGGGAACGCCGGCCCGGAGCCTGGGCGCAGAGCGTGGGCCCCACAGAGCAAGAGCCCGAAGCCGGAGCCCGGAGCTCGGAGCACATCGAGCAGGAGCCGCCGGCCGGAAAGCAGAAAAAAATAGTTTCCCTGTTCGGATGGCGGCGCAAGGCGCAGGACCGGAAGTCGTCCCGGGGAGGCGCGTTTGTCCGCGGCGCGAAAACAGGCGCAGGCAGCGCCGGAAGTCTGACCGGATCCGGTCTGGAAGGCGCCGCAGTCCTCGCGTCCGAGGCGGAAGCGCTGGGCGGGGCTGTGATGGGGGCCGCGTTGGGAGCGGCTTCCGCGGATCAAGCGTCCGCCCCGGCCAAAGCCCCCCGCCAGACGGAAAAACGGGCAGCCGAACGGGAGCCCCTTCCCGCTCCGGCCAAAGCCCCCCGCCAGACGGAAAAGCGGGCAGCCGAACGGGAGCCCCTTCCCGCCCCGGCCAAAGCCCCCCGCCAGACGGAAAAGCGGGCAGCCGAACGGGAGCCCCTTCCCGCTCCGGCCAAAGCCCCCCGCCAGACAGAAAAGCGGGCAGCCGAACGGGAACCCGTTCCCTCCGCGGACATCCGGGCGGAAGCTGCCGACAAGCAGCCCAAGCACCGGGAACACCAGGAGATCGACGTCCTCCCTCCTGAGGAGAAGAGTATCCTCCATCCGGACGAGGCCTACCGGGTCTACGCCAAGCCCCTGGACTCCATCGGATCCAGGCTGATCCTGACCGGCCTGTTCTCTCTGCTCAGCCTGTTCTTTACACTGTACCTTTCCCAGCGCTGGACCTTCCTGCCCGAGATCTTCTCCGGCGGAACCACGGTCTATATCATGCTGGCCCTGCTGGGCCTGATGGTCCTGGTGAACCGGAAGCTCTATTTCCGGGATTGGCGGGACGAAGCCGGCCTGCGGCCCGGCCTGCTGATCGGCCTTGCGACGATTTTCACCGCCCTTGACTGCATCTCCGCGGCCAAAACGCTGCGGCCGCCCTTCACAGTGGTCGTCGGCGGGATCCTGCTGGTTGCCCTCTGGGGCCAGTACGACCGGGGCCTGGCGCTGACCACCACGGTCAAGGTCCTGCGGGCGGAGCAGCTCTCCACCGGCGTCGGCGAGGTCCAGGACATCACCAAGGGCAGCCGCGGCCTGATCCGCACAAAGCCCGACGTGGATCGCTTTATGGAAAAGCTGGAGACCCGGGATCTGACCGATCGCCTGCTGCGGATCTACACACCGGTGGCCGCGGCCGTCGGCCTTGTGCTGACCCTGGCGATCAGCCTGGTGCTGAAGCGCGAGTTCTGCTGGACCGGCGCGCTGGTCTTCCTCGGGATCGTCCCGGTGACGGGGCTGCTGGCCTTCCCCCGGCTGTTCTGCCTGCTGGCCCGCCGTCTGGCGGAGGCCCAGGCGGCCCTCTGCGGCTACCATGGGGCGGAGGTTTTCGGCGGCGAGCATTCGATCCTTATTGGAGACGACGACGTCTTTCCCGCCGGATCCCTGACCCTCAACGGCTTTAAGGTCTACAACGGCAACCCGGACCGAATGATCGCCTACGCCGCGGCGGCCTGCCGCAGCTCCGGCAGCGCGCTGGATCCGATCTTCGAGGATCTGCTGGTCACCCACAACGGCCGCCATTATACGGTGGACAACTTCCGCTTCTATGACAGCGGCGGCATCGGCGCGAGCATCCAGCAGGACGTGGTGCTCATGGGCTCTCTGGACTTCATGCGCCGCATGGGCGTCCACATGGACCGGGGCGCCCGGGTCAAGCAGGCGGTGTATATGTCGCTCAACGGGGAGCTGGCCGCGGTGTTCGCCGTGCGCTACAACCCGCCGGAGAACCTGCGCCGGGGCCTGGCCGCCATCGCCGGAAACCGGCACTTCAAGGGCATCCTGGTCACGCGGACCTTCCTCGGCACGCCGGGCTTCCTCAAGGTCAAGTTCGGCATCTCCACCGGCGCGTTTGCCTATCCCTCCACCAAGGAGCGGATCCGCCTGTCCGAGGCGGAGCTGAAGCGCTCCGGGACCCAGGGAGCCATCCTGGCAAAGAACAGCTTCTCGGGCTTTGCCCAGGCTGTCGCAGGCGGGCGCCTGCTCCGTTCGGCGACTCTCGGCGCCGCGATCCTCACGGTGCTGGGCGGATTGACTGGGCTGGTGCTGATGGGCGTTTTGGCGGCGATGGCCGCTTATGAGACCGCCACGGCGCTGAACCTCCTGCTCTACGCAGCCGCCTGGCTGGTTCCGACCCTTCTGCTCACCGCGTGGGTACGGCATTTTTGAGAAAAAACACCAAATAATCCCCAAAAGTCAATCGGCAATTCAAGAATTGCCGATTGACTTTTCCGCTGTCTTTGTATATAATAGTACAAGTTGTGGCTGAACAAAGAAAACCATCCGCTTGAAAGGAGAAAACCATACATGTACACTGCCAAGGATATCCGCAACATCGCCCTGCTGGGTCACGGCGGCGACGGTAAATCCGCGCTCTGTGAGAGCATGCTCTTCAACACCAAGGTGATCACCCGTCTCGGCAAGCGCGCCGACGGCACCACCGTCTCCGATTTCGACGACGAGGAGAAGAAGAGACAGTATTCCATCAAGACCTCTGTGATCCCCGTGGAATACGCCAATACGAAGCTGAACGTTCTGGACAACCCCGGCTACTTCGACTTTGCCGGTGAGGTGGTTCAGTCTCTGCGCGTGGCGGACGCCGGCGTCATCGTTCTGACCGCCAAGTCCGGCATCGCCGTGGGCACCGAGAAGGGCTGGAAGGCCCTGGCTGACCGCGAGCTGCCCGCCATGTTCTACATCTCCAAGCTCGATGAGGAGCATGCCAACTTCTTCGGCACCCTGCAGTCCCTGCGGGATACCTTTGGCGCTTCCGTCATTCCCTTCACCTTCCCCATTCTCCAGGGCGAACAGGCTGTCGGCGTGGTCGATCTGGTGGAGAAGAAGGCTTACGACGCCAGCGGCAAGGAGATCGCCCTGCCCGCCGACGCCGAGGAAAAGATCGAAGAGTATATGATGGAGCTCAACGAGCAGGTCGCCGAGACCGATGAGGAGCTCATGGAGAAGTTCTTCATGGAAGAGCCCTTCACCGAGGAAGAGATGCTCAAGGGCATCAAGACCGGCATCGCCACCCGTACCATCACCCCCGTGTTCTGCGGCTGCTCCATCTCCGGCCTGGGCGTCAATAATTTCATGGCCAACATGGTCAAGTACGCCCCCTCCCCCCTGGAGGGCAAGCCCATGGTCACCGTGGACGAGGACGGCAACGAGGGCGAGCTGAAGCTGGATCCCGCCGGCAGCCCCATGGCCTTTGTTTTCAACACCGTCTCCGACCAGTACGGCAAGAACTCCTACTTCAAGGTCATCTCCGGCGACATCGAGG
>CAMUYE010000009.1 GCA_947164825.1 uncultured Clostridia bacterium | reverse complement strand
GGCATGTTCGGGGCGTCGGGGACGCCGCCCCCTACGGCGCTACAAATCCCGCTTTGCATGGATGGAGGAACCGAAATGAGCGTCACAGTCGCCTTTGCCGGGAACCCCAACGTGGGGAAATCCACGGTGTTCAACGCGCTGACCGGACTTCGCCAGCACACCGGCAACTGGACCGGCAAAACCGTGGATCCGGCCCGGGGCCGCTGGAACCTGGAGGGGGAGCGCTTCGAGGCCGTGGACCTGCCCGGCGTCTATTCCCTGGAGGGCGGCACCCCGGAGGAACGGGTCGCGGCGAAGTGGCTGGAGGCCAACCGACCCGACGTTCTGGTGGTCGTCCTGGACGCCACGGCCCTGGAGCGCTCTCTGGCCCTGGCGCTGGAGCTCCGGCCCGGACACCCCCGGCTGGTGCTCTGCCTGAACCTCTGCGACGAGGCGGAGCGCCTGGGCCTGCGCCTGGACGCGGACGCCCTCTCCGCCGCCCTCGACGCCCCGGTGGTCCACACCCGTTCCGATCAGAAATCGTCCTACGAGGTCCTGCGCCGCACGATCGGGGTTCTCTCTGCCTCCCCCGTAAGGGGCCGGGAGAACAGCGTGAAAAACAGAAGCGTAAGCGCTTCCGATCTGTGCAAGACCGTGACGATCCAAGCGCCCCGTCCCCGCCGGGATTGGGATCGCCTGGTTCTGGGCAAGTGGACCGCCTATCCGCTGGTTCTCGTCCTGCTGTTCGCCCTCTTCTGGCTGACGATCCGCGGCGCGAATTATCCATCGGAGCTGCTGGAACGCGGCTTTTCCCGCCTGGGCGTCCGGCTGGGGGAACTGCTGGCCGCGTTCCCGGAGGCCCTGCGGAGCCTGCTTCTGGAGGGCGTCTACGGCACCACGGCCAAGGTGATCGCCGTCATGCTCCCGCCCATGGCCATTTTCTTTCCGTTGTTCTCGCTGCTGGAGGATCTGGGGCTCCTGCCCCGGACGGCCCTGCTGCTGGACCGGCCCTTCGCGGCCTGCGGCTCCTGCGGGCGGCAGGGCCTGTGCATGTGCATGGGGCTGGGCTGCAACGCCGTGGGCGTCACCGGCTGCCGGATCATCCCAAACGAAAAGGCCAGGATCGCGGCGATCCTGACCAACGCGATGGTGCCCTGCAACGGCCGCTTCCCGACCCTGATCCTGCTGGCGGGGCTGATCCTCGGCAGGGGCGGCGGACTTTCGGCCCTGGCTGCGGCGGGGGCGCTGACGCTCTTTATGCTGCTGTCCGGCGGCGTCACCCTGCTGAGCACGGCGCTCCTGCGGCGGACGCTGCTGCGGGGGGAGGAGGGGAGCTTTGCGCTGGAGCTCCCGCCCTTTCGCCGCCCGCGGCTGGGCCCGCTTCTGCTCCGCTCCTTCCAGGACAGGATCCTCCGGGTCCTGGGCCGGGCGCTGACCGTGGCGGCTCCGGCGGGGGCCGTGATCTGGGCTCTGGATCGGATCACTCTGGGCGGTCTGCCCCTGCTGGCCGTCCTCGCCCGGGAGCTGGATCCGCTTGCTTCGATCTTCGGCCTCACCGGCATCCTGCTTCTGGCTTTCGTGCTGAGCTTTCCGGCCAACGAGCTGTTTCTCCCCCTGGCCCTGCTGATCGCCTCCCACGGCTGTTCCCCGCAAACGGCGTCTCTTGTATCTCTCACCAGCCTGGATCTGGATTTTTCCACAGCCCTCTGCGCCGCGATTTTCACGCTGTTCCACTGGCCCTGCTCCACCACGGTGCTGACGATCCGCCGGGAGACCGGCAGCCGCAAATGGACCGCCCTCGCCGTCCTTTTCCCCACCGCCGTAGGCATGGGGCTCTGCGCTGTGACGAATCTCCTGTGCAGCTGGCTGTAGCGCGGCCTGCCTTCCCCTCGGGGGAAGGCGGCGCGGAGCGCGGGATGAGGGGCGTCTCGACGAGGGACCCGCCAACGCCCGATTTATCGCGCCGCAGGGTCCGATTATGCCCGGGAAGGCGGCGCGGAGCCGCGTCAGGTCTTCCACCGGAGCGCGTCCCAGGCGCGGTAGAAGCGGGCGAGACCGGGCCGCAGGATCAGATCGCACTGGCCGACCCAGCGGCGGAGCTCCGCGCCGAGACTCAGCTTGCTGCGGTGCAGACCGAAATGGGGGTTCGTCTCCTCGGGCTCCCCCTCTACGCCCCGCAGATCCCAGCGGGTACAACCCCGGCGCAGCGCTTCCCGCTGCATGGCCCACTGCAGCAGTTCGTTGGCGTGGAGCCGCCGCCCCTCCGGGCCGGAGCAGCCGTAGAGGAACCAGCCCGTGTGGGGCAGAAAGGCCGCGACAGCCCCGGCGGCGGGCTGTCCCTCGCATTCGGCCAGATACAGCCCACCCCAGTCGCCGAGTCCCGCCAGCAGGGCTTCAAAATAGGGGAGCGGCCGCGCCCGGAACCCGCTTCTGTGGGCGGTCTGCTCCATCATCCGGTGAAAGGCGGGCAGGTCGGCGGCGCTGCCGACGCGCAGCGTCAGCGGCCCCCGCTGGGCCTGCCGCAGATGGGTGCGGGCGGTCCGGTGCCAGCTCAGCTCCAAAGTCTCGGGGCTCAGCCCCGACAGGTCCTTGACGTAGCAAAGCCGGGGCTGGAACAGAGAAAAGTCCTCCGCCGCGTTGACGGAAAAGCCCAATTCCCGCAGGAGGCGGCTGAAGTCCCCGTCGCTTTCGTCGATCTCCGGATCCAGCCGCAGCAGCCAGGCGCCCCGCTCCCGGCCCAGCTCCTTCGCCGCGTTCACCAGGACGCGAAAGCTCTGCTCGTCCTCGAAGATCGGTCCCCGGGGACCGTAGAGCAGGCAGCTTCCCGGGAGGCGGCCCGGGTGCTCCAGCAGCGCCAGGGTTCCGCGGACCCGGCCCCGGTTATCCCGATAGAGGATCCCGTGCCAGAGCCAGTCCGTTTTGACCCGGCCCCAAACGGAGCTCTGCATGAGATGGCCCCGGGGATGGGCCTCCACGAAGGCGTCCAGCTCCCCGGCGCGATCCAGCGTTACATATTCGATCATCGCTTGTCCTCCTTTGCGGGACAAGCGTAACACGGCCGGGAATCAAAAGCTTATCGCTTTTGCATCAGGGTTGTAACGCCAACATAAGATCCTCCGTCTCCGTGTGCCAGGCGAAGACGCAGTCGCCGAACTCCAGGACGGAATAGAGGCAGAAAACGGTCTCCTCCCCTGCGCCGTCCCGGAGGGTCGCCCGCAGGACGGGAATGCCAGGCAGATAATCGGCCTTACTGTTCCGGTACAGATGCTCCTCCAGCTGCTCCTGGGGCGTGCTGTCGGTATCCGCGAGGGTCAGGCCGAAGTAGCGCGCCCAGGCCGCGCTCTGCTCCGCAGCCCAGTCCCGATCCGTCCGGGTATAGAGGAGGTCGGTCTCCTCCATGACCGGGTTGCCTCTGCAGCTCAGGCTGAGGAGCTTCCCGGTGGCCGCGTCCATGCGGGCGCTGATCCCCTCCCGGGGGAGATAGAAATCGTAGACCTCAAACAGAAGGGACAGGGCAGGATTGACCACGCACTGGAGCTTGACCGTGACCGTGTCGGAATCGGCGGCAAGGCGGGGGAGGGAGGCCGGGACGGCCCCGTATTCCGCCAGGGTCTCCAGCTCCGCGGTCAGGGAGGACTGGGAGGAACGCGCGTCGCTGTCCAACAGGGTGAGGGTCAGGACCTCGGTATTGCCGTCGGACAGGACCCGCAGCTTTTTCAGCAGGTCGCCGGAGCCGCTCTCCAGCAGATAGGCGGAGGCGTCCAGCAGATGGGGCCGGTCGAGGACGCCGCGCTCCTCCTGCCGCAGCAGGAGCCGGGGCCCCAGAAAGGCCGCCGCCAGCAGCAGGGCGGCGCAGAGGGCCCAGAGAAGCCCGCGTTTTTTCATGCTTCTCCACCTCCCAGGATCAGGGAGGCGCGGGTCCCCTCGCCCTCCCGGCTTTCGAATTCCAACCGGCCCCCGTGGGCCTCGGCGATCCTCCGGCAGAGGCTCAGCCCCAGACCGGCGCCGCCCTGGGCCCGGGAGCGGGACTTGTCCACCATATAGAAGGGCTCCGTGATCCGCGACAGGGCTTCGGCGGGGATCCCGCGGCCCCGGTCGCTGACGGTGAAGCGGTAAGTCGTGCCCTCGGCCTTTCCGGTCAGGCGGATCGCCGCGCCGGGCTCCGAGGCTTTTCTGGCGTTGTCGATCAGATTATACAGGGCTGTCCGGATCAGGGCGGGGGAGGCGGTCAGAGTTCGCTCCTCCGCTTCCGTTTCCAGCCGCATCTTCGCCGCTTCCAGGAGGGGGGCCGCGCTCGCGGCCGCGTCTGAGACCAGCCGGGCCGCCGATACGGACTGCATGGCCGGTGCCTCCCGTTCCAGGGCGAAGAGATCCAGCAGGGCCAGGGACATGTCCTCCAGCCGCCGCCCCTCGGAGAAGATATAGCCCGCGGCTTCGAGCTGCCGCGCCCGGGGCAGCTCCCGGCTGCGTAAGGTGTCCGCGTAGCCGATGACCGAGGTCAGGGGCGTTTTCAGCTCATGGGCGAAGCTGGCGGTAAAGTCCCGCTGCCGCTGGGCGGCGTCCTCCAGATCCCGGATCTTCTGCTCCAGGGCGTCGGCCATGGCGTTGAAATCCCGGGCGAGCTGGCCCAATTCGTCGCTGCCGGTGACGCTGACCCGTTTCTCGTAGCGCCCGCCGGAGAGCTGCTTGGCCGTCCGGGAGATGCGCCGGATGGGCCGGGTGGCCAGGAGGGTGAAGGCCACCGTGAGGGCCGTCCCCGCCGCCAGGATCACGGCCATGACCAGCTCGTAACGGCTCAGATTGTCCTCCGCCCTGGTGAAGACCTCCGTGACGTCCCGCCAGCGTTCCAGGCCGAAGCTCTGTCCGAACAGCAAAAGCCGCTGGGAGGTATGGATGAAGGTCCGGCCCTCGGCCTGTACGAGCCTGGACTCGATCACGCCCACGTCCCGCTCCGTCACGGCCCCGCCCGGATTGCGGGCGGTTCCGGCCAAAGCCGCGCCCTTGCTGTCGCAGATCCGGTATTCATAGTTCTGGAGGGCGGGATTTTCCCGCAGCACGGCCAGCACCGCGGCCTCGGGGCTCTGTTCGGAGGACTGGCGCAGGCACAGCGCCTGCAGCGTCATGCCGAAGAGCTTCATCTCCTCCTGCGCGCCGGAGACCGCCGCGTCCAGCTCTCCGTGAAAGGCGGTGCTTACCACGGCCCAGCCGCCCACGGCCAGGGACAGGGCCAGCAGCACCATGACCAGCAGGATCATCTTCGCGGAAAACTTCATTTCAGATCCTCCAAACGGTAGCCGACCTTGTAGATCGCCACCAGACGCTTCTGCCAGCCCAGCTTCTTCCGCAGCCGCTGGACGTGGAGATCCACGGTCCGGCTGTCGCCGTCGAACTCCGCCTCCCAGACCCGCTGGTAGATGGTGTCCCGGAAGAGGGCGATGTTCCGGTTCCGGACGAAGAGCAGCAGCAGTTCGTATTCTTTGGGGGTCAGCGTTACGGGCACGCCGTTTTTCGTGACGAGCATAGAGCGGGGCTCGACGCGCACGTCGCCGATCTCATAGTGCTCCTCCGCCTTTCCGGCGCGCCGCAGCACGCTTTCCACCCGGGCGATGAGCTCCACCACCTCAAAGGGCTTGACCAGATAGTCGTCGGCCCCTGCCCGAAGCCCCCGCACCCGGTCCTGAACCCCGGCCCGGGCGGTGATGAAGATCACGGGGGTTCCCGTGGGACGGATCTGATCCATGAGCTCGTAGCCGTCGGCGCCCGGCAGCATGACGTCCAGGAGGATCAGGTCGTAGCTGTTCGCCTCGATCAGATCCGCCGCCGCAAGCCCGTCGTGGACCTGGGTGCATTCATAGCCGCAGTCCGTCAGATTCCAGTCGATGAGTCTGGCAATGGGGCGTTCGTCCTCCACAATCAGTATCCGGATCATCGCGAAGTCTCCTTTTCCTTTTGCTGTATCTCTATCTGTATATACGACAAAAAAGCATCAAAGTTGCATCAAAAAAGCAGAGCGTTTTTCGCGCTCTGCTTTTCGTGTTCCGTTCAGATGGCGTGGTTCCGGATGAAGAGCACGCCCAGGGTGTTGCGGCCGCAGTGGGAAGAGACGGTGCAGCCGGCCCGGGTGACGTGGATGTTGGGGAACTCGCCCAGGGTCTTCAGCTTGGCCACGCAGGCGTCCACCACGGCGTCGTCGCAGCCCGCATGGGTGATAAAGACGTGATCCTTGATGATGTCGCTTGCGTCGCCCACCCGATCCTCGATGTACTTGAGCAGGACCTGGTCGTATTTGCCGCGGTATTTCTTGCCGACGGACATGGCGCCGTTTTTGACCACAATGCAGGGCTTGAAGTTCATCAGGTTGGCGCCCAGCATGGCAACGGTGGAGCAGCGGCCGCCCTTGTGCAGGAATTCCAGGCTGTCGATGACGAAGGAGGCGTCTACGCAGGGGGCCAGACGGCGGCACTCCTCGGCGATCGCCGCGGCCTTCATGCCCCGGGCAGCCAGTTCCGCCGCGTGGATGACCAGCAGGCCGCCGCCGGTGGAGAGGTTGCGGCTGTCCACGACATAGACGTTCTCAAAGTCCTCCGCCGCGATGACGGAGTTCTGGTAGGTGGAGGACATCTCCGAGCTGATGGTGAAATGGACGACGCTGTAACACTGGTCCGTGAACTGCCGGAAGAAGGAGGCGCAGTCGGCCAGGTTGGGGGCGGCGGTCTTGGGCAGGGTCTTGTTGGCCGCGTAATTGCGGTAGATATCCTCGGGGGTGATGTCGATCCCGTCGAGGTGATTGACGTCGTTGAGGCTGACGACCAGGGGCATGACGACGACGTTGTAGCGCTGCCGCAGCTCCGGGCTCAGATCCGTGGTGCTGTCGCTGGTGATGATTACTTTTTCAGCCATTGCGAACACTCCCTATTCGTTAAGTTTTCCTCAAAATAATATACAATAAAGCACGGGAAAAATCAAGTGTTGATTTTCCCCGTGCATTCTTGTTCAAAGTCGTTATTTGTTCGGCAGCTTCTCGATGCTGCCGCCGTTGGAGAGATCCTTGTCCGCCAGGAGCATGAGCTTTTCCGCCAGCAGACGGGAGAAGCCGCCGATCACGGCGGACGACACGATGAGTTCTTCGGTCCGGGCGGTGGAGAAGGGAGTCTTGTCCTCGTGATCCAGGATGGGACCGGCCACGCCCCGGACCTGTTCCACGAAGAAGGCCGCGGACAGGGCGTGGCGCTCGGCATAGCGGGTATAGAAGACCCGGACCTCCTCCTCGGACAGGCCGGTGGGAAGGAGCTTCTGGATCAGCGCGATGCTGAGGCCCTGCTTCAGGGTGCAGATCACCAGCAGGTAGGCGATGTGGATGCGGTAGTAGCGCTTTTTGACCGGTTCCGGCATGATCTTCGTGCGGACGTAGTTGTTGATGGCCGCGGCCGTGATGAACTCCTCCTCCTTCAGTTCCGGGGGCAGATAGTCCAGGTATTGCCGCAGCAGAGTGATGACCTGTTCCATATACAGGCCGAGATCCGGGAGCTGTTCCCAGGCGGGAAGACGGTAATTGTTCAGATAGGTTTCCCAGCGGCGGAGCTTGCCGGCCACCAGGGGCTTGTCGTACTTCATGGAGAACCCTCCCGATCATACGTTTTTCGACAGCTTATATTATACCACAGCTTTTCCGGAAAATCAATGAAAAAGTCTGCCTTTTTTCTATTGACACGGAGTGGCGCATGTGATAATATAATGCAGAACATTAGATAGTATAACATATAAAATCAAACAAGCTTGCGTGGAGCGTTTTCCGCGGAAAGGAACGACTATGTCCGATTACGTCATTTTCACAGATTCCTCCTGCGACATCGAACCGGCGCTGCTGGAGCAGTGGGAGGTTCCCTTCGTCAGTCTGACCGTTAAGTTTGACGAGGATCAGGAGAGCTTTGCCAATTTCGAGATGCCCTTTGAGAAGTTCTACGACCGGATGCGGAAGGGCAGCGTGGCCCGGACCTCCGCCGTCAACATGGAGAGCTTCAAGGAGGCCTTCAGACCCTGGCTGGAGGCGGGGAAGGATCTGCTTTACGTCGGCTTCTCCTCCGGACTCAGCACCACGGTGAACTCCGGCGCCATGGCCGCCAGGGAGCTCATGGAGGAGTTCCCCGGGCGGAAGATCCTGGTGGAGGATAGCTTCGCCGCTTCCGCGGGCTTCGGCCTGCTGCTGTATCTGACCGTCCAGGAAAAACGCAGGGGCGCCTCTCTGGAGGAGGCCGCCAAATTCGTGGAGGATCAGCGCTTCCACCTCTGCCACTGGTTTACCGTGGACGATCTGGTCTACCTGAAGCGGGGCGGCCGCGTCAGCGCGGCCAAGGCCTTTGCCGCAGGCCTGCTGAACATCAAGCCCGTGCTCCACATGGACGATCCCGGCCACCTGATCAACATGTTCAAGGTCCGGGGCCGCAGAGCCTCCATCAAGGCCCTGGCGGACAAATACGGCGAGCTGGCCCTGAATCCCGGCAGGGACACGGTCTTCATCTCCCACGGCGACTGCATCGAAGACGCGAAGCTGCTGGAAACGATGCTGGCCCAGCGCTTCGGCGCGAAGGTGCAGCTGATCACCTACGTGGGCCCGGTCATCGGTTCCCACTCCGGCCCCGGTACGCTGGCCCTGTTCTTCCTGGGCCGGGAGCGCTGAGATGGCGGCGCGAACCCCTCTGGCCCTGCGCAAGCTGCCGTCCTATACCCGGGGAGAGGAGATTTTCAACTTTGTCAGCCACGTGGTCGGCGGAGGCCTGGCGGTGGTGATGCTGGTGCTCTGCGTGGTCCGGGCCTCCCTCCATCACGATCCCTGGGCCGTGGTGGGCAGCGCGATCTACGGCGCGTCCCTGGTGGCGGTCTACACGATCTCCAGCGTCTATCACGGTCTGCGGCCGGAGAAGGCCAAAAAGGTCCTCCAGGTCCTGGATCACTGTACCATCTACTTCCTGATCTTCGGCTCCTATCTGCCGATCCTGCTCTGTTCGATCCGGCGGGAATCCCCGTTGACGGCCTGGATCCTCTTCGGCGTCATCCTGGCCATGACAGCCCTGGCCGTGACCCTGACCGCCATCGACCTGAAAAAGTACCGGGTCCTGTCTATGATCTGCTACATCGGCCTGGGCTGGTGCATCGTCTTCGCGGCGCCGGTGGCTCTGCGGGCCATTCCCTTGCCGGGCCTGCTCTGGCTGCTGGGGGGCGGGATCGCCTACTCCGTGGGGGCGGTGCTCTACGGCCTGGGGAAAAAGATCCGCTATATGCACGCGATCTTCCACCTCTTCGTGATCCTGGGCTCCGTTTTACAGTTCGTGTGCATTTTTTGGTACGTGATTTGATCGCAAGTTCCGCTTCCCCGAAAATATTTGGGGGAGCGGAAATTTTATTTGCTTTATGGAATGTTTTATGGTATAATCACTTGAAATGTGACATTAAGGAGCGATTTCTTTGGAATACATCATCCTGGATATGGAGTGGAACCAGCCCTGGCCCGGGTCCTACGCGGCCCAGCGGCCCCTGCCCATCCACATCAGCGGCGAGGTCATCCAGATCGGCGCGGTGCGGATGACGGAGGATCAGCGGATTCTTGACGAGTTCCAGGTTCTGATCAAGCCCAAGTTTTTCCGTCGGCTCAACAGTCGGGTGGCCAAGCTCACGGGCATTCGGGAGAGCCGTCTGAAGGCCGAGGGCCTGAGCTTTGACGACGCCATCAACGAGTTCTACAACTGGTGCGGCGAGGACTGCGTCTTCCTCACCTGGGGCTTTGACGACATCCCCCTGCTGTCGGCCAACATGATGCTCAACGGCTACGACCCCGTCTGGGTCCAGCACTGGTACAACGCCCAGATGATCTTCAACGCCCAGACCGGCTCCGGCAACAACCAGAAGGCCCTGTCCACCGCCATGGAGATGCTGGAGATCCCCGCCACCCGCCAGGCCCACGACGCCCTGGGCGACGCCTTCCACACGGCCCAGATCTGCGCGAAGCTGGATCTCAAAAAGGGCATCGCCGATTACCGCGGCTCTCTCCAGGAGCATGAGGACGGCCTCCACGGGGCCCAGGTTCCGGGCTGCGTCAGCCGCCGGGTCTACCACGACTACGAGGACAAGACCGCCGCCATGGGCGATATGGGCGGGAAGGAGAACCTCTGCCCCGTCTGCGGCCGGGAGATGACCTGCCAGGGCTGGCACACCCAGCCGGGCCGCCGCTACTTGTCCCGGAACACCTGCCCCGACCACGGGGATTACATTGTCCGCATCCGCTTCGAGCGGGACGCCGACGGCAGCCTCAAGGTCTGCCGCCTGGTCTACGACAGCAGCTCCGCCCTGGCGGAGAATTTCGACGCCGAGATCGCCAAAAAGGCGAAAAAGCGCCCCCGCCGCCGTCGGAAGCGCCTGAAGGCCGAGCTGTAGCGCGGCCGCTCTCCCCGCCATGCTGCGTACCGATGAGGCAACAGGCAACAGGGGAGACGACAGAAAGCGCCGTAGGGGCGGCCATTGGCCGTCCGCCCGAGGCAAACAGCAGACCTGCCCGCAGCGGCGCACAGTGTGCGCCACGGGCTTCCCCGCCCCGACAAGGCAACAGGCAGCAGACCCGCCCGCAGCGGCGCACAGGGTGCGCCACGCCGCAGCTCGCCGTGCAGCGCCGGTCATAAACGGTACGGTCCTGTGATTGACGAAATCAATCACAGGACCGTACCGTTTGCGTTTTTCAGCCGGGAGCGCTAAAACAGATCCTCGAGGGAGTCGATGGAGCCGATGCCGACGCCGGCGGCCAGCAGAATGAGGAAGATAATCGCCACGATCAGCATGATGATGATGGGGATCCAGAAGCTGCGGGTGAAGCTGCGGCGGTTGATGTTTGCGCTGGAGAAGGAGAAGACGATCAGGAACACGAAACCAACGACGGGGATGCTGTAGAGCAGGCTCAGCCAGAAATAAGTCCAGGCGCTGAGGGGACGGTACTGGGGCGGCAGGCTCTCCCTCGTGATGGGCGCGGCAGTCGTCGTCACGTTGACGTAGGTGGGAGCGGCCGGCCGTTCGGGCGCGGCGGCTCTGGTGGGGACGGGGGAGACGTTGGGATCGCCCGCAGAGAACGGCTGCTGCGGCGCGTTGGCAGTTCCGCAGTAGGGACAGACCTTGGCGAACTCGTTGATCTCACGGCCACAGTTGAAGCAATGACGCATATGGTTCTTTCTTCCTTTCTTTTTCCGGAATTTATTACCTCCGGGCTCAGAAATCGATTTCCTTGCCCAGGCGGCGATACATGGTTTTTTTGACGGCGCGGAAGATGTTTTCGTAGCCGGTGCAGCGGCAGAGATGGCCGCTGAGCAGCTTGCGCAGCTCCTCGTCGGAGTAGAGCCGGTTTGCGTCCAGGATCTCCGTTGCCGTCATGAGAAATCCCGGGGTGCAGAAGCCGCACTGGACGGCGGTCTCGTCGAGAAAGGCCTGCTGGACGTCGGTGAGCTCGCCGTTGGGACCGGTCAGCCCCTCCAAGGTTTGGATCCGCTTGCCCTCGGCCCAGACGGCCAGATAGATGCAGGAGTTGAAGGCCTCGCCGTCGATGAGCACCGTGCAGGCGCCGCATTCGCCCACCTCGCAGCCCTTCTTGACGGAGCTCATGCGGAAGTCGCTGCGGAGCATGTCGGTCAAAGAGGCCCGCACGTCCACGACCCGTTCCACGTCCCTGCCGTTGAGATTGAAGTGAACGACCTTGTACTGACTCACAGGATCACACCTCCCGCCCGTTCGATGGATTCCGTCAGCGCCTGCCTGGCCATGGCGACGGCGATGTGCTGGCGGAAGGCCTTGCTGGAACGCCAGGAGTCTCTGGGGTTGATGTCCAGCAGGACTGACAGCGCGAATTCCTCGATCATCTCCCGGGTCGGGGGAGAGCCGTTGGCCACGGCCTCCGCCGAGGGGACCCGCATGGGGACCGGGCCCGCCACGCCGTAGGCGATCCGGCAGCGGCGGATATACTTTTTGTCCGGGCTCAGCCGCACGTTCACCGAGCAGCCCAGGGAGGCGATCTCCATGGCGTTGCGCATGCCGTATTTGATGTACTTTCCGAAGCAGTCCGCATAGCTGGCCTTGGGGATCAGGATGGCGGTCTGGATCTCTCCCTCCTCCGCCCGGATGTCCACCGTGCCGGCCTTGATGTAGAAGTCCCGGATGGGGAGGCGGCGAACGCCGTTGATGCCGGTCAGCTCCACCACGGCCTCCCAGGCGAAGAGGGTGGAGGCGGAGTCCGCAGAGGTGACGCCGTTGCAGGTGTTGCCGCCGATGGTGCCGATGCTGCGGATCTGGGGGGAGCCCACCTGGTCCACGGCCTCGCCCAGGACCGCGCAGCGGCTTTGGATCAGCGGATCCTTTGCAATGCGGGAGAAGCTGCTCAGGGAACCGATGCGGAGATTGTCCTCCTCGTCCAGGCTCACGCCCCGCAGCTCGTCCAGGGAATAGATGGAGATCAGCTCTTTCCCGGCCCGCCGGCCCTCCCGGATCTGGACCAGCACGTCGGAGCCCCCGGCGATGATCTGCGCCTCGGGGTGTTCCAGCCGCAGCCGGATCGCGTCGGCCACGCTCTGCGCCTCGTAGAGCGCTTTTATATCGTACATGGGATTTCCTCCTCGAATTGGATGTAACGCGGGCAAATGAATGAATACTGAAGACTTAAGACTTAAAAAAGAATAATTGAGGTGTCGCTCCGCGACAAATTGAATTTCATTTTTCAATTCTGCGAATTGAAAAATACCTCCATTATTCACTATTCATTTTTCAGTCTTCAGTCTTAAGTCGCTCCCCCGTCCCATTTTGCATTTTGCATTGAGTTTCCGAGCGGGGAGCGGCGGACGGCAGAGTGCCGTCCCTACGGAGCGGGCGCGTCCCTCCAGCCGTCGTGCACCAGCCCGGCTTCCGTGAACGCGGCGAAGAGGGCGTGGGGATTGAGGGGCAGCTTGTTCATTGCCACGCCGGTGGCGTGCAGGATCGCGTTGCGGATGGCCGGGGCCCCGGAGCAGGCCGGGGGTTCGCCCAGGGCCTTGGTGCCGTAGGGGGACGTGGGCTCGGGGTTTTCGATGAAGTCCGCCTCCAGCCGGGGATGATCCATAAAGGTGGAGAGCTTGTAGTCCAGCAGATTGTTGTTCAGAGGCCTGCCGGTCTTCGGATCAAAGAGCAGCTGCTCGGACAGACCGAAGCCGATGGCCATGGACTGGCCGCCGTGGACCTGGGCCTCCGCCAGGGCCGGGTTGATGAGTTTGCCGCAGTCGTGGACGTTGACGATCCGCGTCACCCGCGCCTTGCACAGCTCCACGTCCACCTCCACCTCAGCGAAGGTGCAGCCGAAGGAGTAGGCGTTGCTGCGGATGGTGTAGGTGCTCTCGGCGGTCAGGTGCTCGGAGTGGACCGGGTTGTACTGGGCCGTCATGGCCAGCTCGCTGAGGCTCATAAGGACGGAGCCGTCGTCCTTCCGGACGATGCTGCCGTCGAGAATGTCCAGGCAGTCCGGGTCCTGCCGGGTGAGCTCCCCGGCGTACCGGAGAATCTTTTCCTTCAAAAGCGCCGCTGTCTGGGCGATGGAAAAGCCCGCCATATAGGTCTGCCGGGAGGCGTAGGCGCCCAGGCCCGTGGGGGTGATGTCCGTGTCCTGGCAGGAGACCACGTGGACGTCCCGGAAGCTGGCCAGCCCCAGGGCCTCGGCGGTCATCTGGGCGTAGGCGGTGTCGGCGCCCTGGCCGATCTCGGTCTCGCCGCACTGCATCGTCACGCTGCCGTCCAGGTTCAGCAGCATCCGGTTGGAGGAGGTCTCCAGGGAGATGGGATAGACGCCCGTGTTGTACCAGAAGGTGGCCAGACCCACGCCCCGGCGGATCCTGCCGGTGTCGCGGCCGTACTCGGCGCGCTTGCGCTCGTAGTCGATCAGCGCCGCGCCCCGGGCCATGCATTGACCGTAGGTGTCATAATAATTCGTGTTGCCGGAGAAGGCGTCGTGGAAGCCCTGGGGCATGATGTTCCGCCGCCGGAACTCCAGGGGGTCCATGTTCATGGCCCGGGCGCAGTCGTCGATGTTGGCCTCGTCGGCGAAGCTGGCCTGGGGCATGCCGTAGCCCCGCATGGCCCCCGCCGCGGGCCGGTTGGTGAAGACCGTCCAGGCGTCGCCCTCCATGTTCTCGCAGGGGTAGTGCTGGGGGAAGGAGTTGACGGCCTTGGCCGCGATGGAGTGGCCGTGGGAGGCGTAGGCCCCCTGGTTGGACCAGAGCTCCACCTTTCGGGCGGCGATGGAGGCGTCGGGCCGGAGCCAGGTGACGATGTGGAAGCGGATGGCGTGGCGGACCCGGTTGGAGACGAAGGTCTCCTCCCGGGAACAGTCAAAGCGCACGGGCCGTCCCCCCACCTGGGTGCAGCACCAGGCGCAGAGGGGCTCGTAGAGGGCATCCTGCTTGTTGCCGAAGCCGCCGCCGATGTAGGGCTTGACGATCCGGACGTCGCCCCAGGGCAGGCCCAGGGCCTGGGCCACCACGCGGCGGACGATGTGGGGGATCTGGGTGGAGCTGACCACCGTGAGCCGCCCGTTTTCCATGTAAGCGAAGCAGCCGTGGTTCTCGATGTGGGCGTGCTGGACCGTGGGGGTCTCGTACCAGCCCTCCACCTTTACCAGACCGGGCTCCCGAATGGCGGCCCGGTAGTCGCCCCGGCGGTAGTCCGTGTGCTTCAGCACGTTGCCGGGAAAGCCCTCGTGGAGCTGGGGCGCCCCGGGCTCCATGGCCTTCTGAGCGTCCAGCACGAAGGGCAGCTCCTCGTATTCCACCGTCAGAGCCCGGACGCCCTGATTGGCCGCCACCTCGTTCTCCGCGATGACCACGGCCACGTCGTCGCCCCAGTAGCGGACGTGCCGGTTCAGCAGAAGCCGGTCCGCCACGTCCTGATGCCCCGGATCCATGGACCAGGGGTGTCCGGCGGTGGGGAAGGGGAGATCGGGCACGTCGAAGCAGGTCAGTACCTTCACCACCCCGGGGATGGCCTCGGCGCGGGAGACGTCAACGGATTTTACCAGGGCGTGGGCCTTCTCCGCGTGCTTGACCCGCAGGTAGAGGGCCTCCTGAGGCATCCGGTCCTCGTAGTACTTGGTGCGGCCTGTGACCTTGTCATAGCCGTCCACGCGGATCTCGCTTTTGCCAACCTTGTTCATAAACGCGTCCGCCCCCTCTCTGAGTATATAACAGCATAATATTTATCAGCATAATTATTCAATTCTATATTACCACAAATTTCGGGAATGTACAGACCCAATTTCAGAAAAATCGGGATTTGTAGCGCCGTAGGGGGCGGCGTCCCCGACGCCCCGAACATGCCGTTATCTGATACGTGCGGGCCGTCGGGGACGCCGGCCCCTACGGCGAGAGCTCGACAAATCCGGATTTTCCCGGCCGCCGTTGCAATCCCCCTTGACAGACGGTAACGGGATTGATAAAGTAATCAAAAAGAGCGAGGTGAGCAACCATGCAAATCGGATGTGTGATCCTGGCCGCCGGAAACGCCCGCCGCTTCGGGCAAAACAAGCTGCTGACCCTGTATGAAGGCAGGACCCTGATCCGCCGGGCCTTTGACGCCGTTCCCGCCGAGGGGCTGGGCCCCGTGACCGTGGTGACCCAGTACGACGCCGTGGCGGCGCTGGCGGGGGACTACGGCTTCGGCGTGGTCCGGAATCCGGCCCCGGAGCGGGGCATCAGCTCCTCCGTGGCGCTGGGCGCCGCGGCCATCGGCGGGGACTGCGCCGGGCTCCTCTTTCTGGCGGCGGATCAGCCCCTGCTGCGCCGGGAGACGGTGGCGGCCCTGGCGGGCCGCTTCCTGGCGGACCCGACCCGCATCCTGGTCCCCACGGCGGAGGGGCGGCGCGGCAGCCCCTGCGTCTTCCCGATTTCCCTCCGCGGAGAGCTCCTGGCCCTCACCGGCGACCGGGGCGGCAGCCAGGTGATCCGGAAGCACCCCGAGCTGGTCGCCGAGTTCCCCGTCCCCGCCCGGGAGCTCCTGGACGTGGACACCCTGGAGGACCTGGCAGGCCTGCAGAACGGGAGCTGCGGCGCTGACGCGCAATCGCGCCATTGAGAATTAAGAAAAAAACCTGTACATTTTCCCCCAACCATGGTATAATAAAACAAATCCAAAACAGAAAGGAAGATCGCCATGCCCCTGCAAGTGAATTCCGTGAAGCTGACCCCCGCCGAAATGGCAAAGTATATCGACCACACCTATCTGAAGCCCCAGGCCAGCAAGGCCGATATCAAGAAGATCTGCGACGAGGCCAAGGCCATGAACACCGCCTCCGTCTGCGTCAACCCCAACTGGATCAAGTTCGTCGCCCAGGAGCTCAGCGGCAGCGACGTGACCCCCTGCTGCGTCATCGGCTTCCCTCTGGGCGCCACCACCCCCAACGCCAAGGCCTTTGAGGCCGCCGAGGCCGTGGCCAACGGCGCGGGCGAGGTGGACATGGTCATCAACGTGGGCGCCGTCAAGTCCGGCGACTGGGCCCTGGTGGAGCGGGACATCGCCGCCGTCGTCACCGCGGTGGACGGCGAGGCCAAGGTCAAGGTCATCATCGAGTGCTGCCTGCTGACCGACGAGGAGAAGGTCCTGGCCTGCCAGGCCGCCAAGCGGGTGGGCGCGGACTTCGTCAAGACCTCCACCGGCTTCTCCACCGGCGGCGCAACGGTCCACGACGTGAAGCTCATGCGCGAGACCGTGGGCCCCGACATGGGCGTCAAGGCCTCCGGCGGCGTGCGGACCTATGAGGACGCCGTTGCCATGATCCGGGCCGGCGCTTCCCGCCTGGGCGCCTCCTCCGGCAAGGCGATTATCGAAGGCTGCAAATAACCCGAAATCGACACCCAATCACTTCTGAATAAAGGTATAAGGAGGAAACGTATTTATGAGAACCCCCATGATTGCCGGCAACTGGAAAATGAACAAGACCCCCGCGGAGACCAAGGCTCTGATCGAGGATCTGAAGAAGATCGAAAACCGCAGCGGCGCGGAAGTCGTGGTCTGCCCCATGACCGTCTGCCTGTCCACCGCCGCCGAGGCCCTGAAGGGCTCCGAAATCCATCTGGGCGCCCAGAACGTCCACTTCGCCGATAAGGGCGCCTACACCGGCGAGTGCAACGCCGCCTCCCTGAAGGAGCTGGGCGTGGAGTACGTCATCATCGGCCACTCCGAGCGCCGTCAGTACTTCGCGGAGACCGACGTCACCGTGAACCAGCGCACCCTGAAGGCCCTGGAAGCCGGCCTGAAGCCCATTGTCTGCGTGGGTGAGAGCCTGGAGCAGAAGCAGCAGGGCATCACCAACGAGGTGGTCTGCCTGCAGACCAAGGTCGCCCTGCTGAACGTGGGCGAGAAGATCGACGACGTGGTCATCGCCTACGAGCCCGTCTGGGCCATCGGCACCGGCCTGACCGCCACTCCCGAGGACGCCAACGCCACCATCGGTGCCATCCGCGGCGCCATCCGGGAGGTCTTCGGCGAGGCCGCGGACCGGGTCCGCATCCTCTACGGCGGCTCCATGAACGACAAGAACGCCCACGACCTCATGGCCCAGCCCGAGATCGACGGCGGTCTGATCGGCGGCGCCTCCCTGGCGGCCGAGAAGTTCTCCGGCGTCATCAACTTCAACTGATATTCGGCCATACGAAAGACCCCGGAGCCGCGGCTCCGGGGTCTTTCGTATGGTTTAAAACTTTCCGCCGTGGCCGCCGAAGGTGGCGCCGGAGGAGTGGGTGTGGGTGCTGCTGTGGCCGGTGCCGATGTTGTGGCCGCCGCCGCTGCTCTCCGTCCTCTGGATCACGTGGGAGGTCACGTTGGAGTAGAGGTAGGTATCCCGGTTGACGGTGAGGTTCAGACTGCCCTCCTGGGCGTAGCCCGCCGCGTCTCTCTTTTTGCGGACGGTCTTCAGAGAGGACTTCTGGACCCCGGCGGGAATCAGGCCGCCAAGGGCTCCGAGGACCACAGAGAGGATGCCCTTCCTGAGGTAGTTGGGCTTGCGCTGCACCTGATCGCCGCTCATATAGGCGTTGTACTCGGCGTTGAGCTGCTCATATTCGCTCTGAGACAGGCTGTTGTCGGCCACGCCGAGGATCTTGTCGGAGTAGTCCAGATAGGTCTCAAAGGCCTCGGCATAGTCCCCGCCGGAGAGATCGGGCAGGAAACGGGATTCCAGGAAGAGCAGGGTGTTGTCGGGGAAGGCGGAGATGGCCATGCCCCGGGTGGCCAGGTGGTAGTCCCGCTCGCCCATGTCCAGGAAGAGCATGATGCCGCTGCGGTCCGTGCCGAAGCCGTAGTCGTGCTCCACGTAGTAGTCCTCGGCGTACTCCTGGGCGGATTTCCACCCGGCGTCATTGACGGTCAGGATGATGACCTCGCAGCCGTGGGCGTCGGAGATGGACCGGGCCTTCCGTTCCAGGGCCTCGCGCTCGCCGGAGCTCAGCAGACCGGCGTTGTCCACCACCAGGGGATTGCCGCTGCCGGAGCCGCTTCCCGGCTGAGAGGTGACGGTGAGGGGCATGCCGTCCTCGGCGAAGCAGGGGAGGGCAAAGGCGGTCAGCAGGATGAGAACGAGACACAGGCAGAGGGTCAGAGAAAAGATCCGTTTCATGTTCGCCGCCTCCTTTCTACCGGAACAGCAGGGTGATCAGGAAGATCACGGCGGCGCTGATGCCCGCGTAGAGCAGATAGCGCAGCCAGTATTCCTTCTTCCCCACGGGCAGATCGCCCACTAACTTTCCGGTCTGGCCGTTCATGGCAAAGGGATAGAGCTTGCCCTGATAGCTGGTGTTCAGGAGCCACACCGGGAGCAGGGCATAATGGCAGGTATTGTTCAGCAGCCGGATGGAGGAGGTCTCCGCCACGGGAGCGATGTAGCCGCCCACGGTCTGGTTGAAGACCTGGGCCGTGCTGCTGCGGATGCGCTCGTTTGCCCGTTCCACGCCGGTCTCGGCGTCCACGTCGTACTTGTCGGCGAAGTAGCCCGAGAGGTAGGCGGTCTGGAAGGGGATCAGCTCGCTCAGATCGTAGGGCTCGATGGATTCCATCAGGGTGTCGTCCACCTTGGTGGAGCCGTCCACGGGGACGTTCTCGAAGCGCAGCCCGCCCTGGCGTTCCAGCCGGAAATGAGAGGTCTCGGTGAACTGCATGTCCCCGGTCCGCCACATCCGGGTCCGGGTGGCCCGGTAGTTGAACTGCGCGTCCACGTCGGAGCTGTAGAGCCAGTAGGGGACGTAGACGCCCTTGATCTCGTCGAGATGGCTCTCCGAGGTGTAGAACTTCGGCACCATCTTCTTGCCCTTGGCGAATTTTTTGAGGGCCTCCTTGGCCTGTTCCTTGCTGACCTTGAAGGGGATCACGTAGTCCGGCTTCAAAGCTCCGGCGAAGGCGCCGGTGAGGACCACCGGGTTCCCGCAGAAGGGGCAGTGGGTGGCGCCGGTGGTGGCGTCGGTGACGATCTCGCCGCCGCAGGACTGGCAGGAATAGACGTTCATCCCCGAGAGTTCCGCCTCGTCGAAGGCGTTCTGGGGGGTCTCCCACTCCATCTGGTCCGGCTGCGGGTTGTTCAGGGCCTCGTCCATGGCCATGAGGGCGGCGGGATCAAAGGTCGTGTCGCAGTAGGGACATTTCATCTGCTGCAGCTCGGAATCGAATTCGATGATCCCGCCGCAGTTGGGGCATTTGTACTCCAGGATCTGTTGTGCCATAGGGTTTCCTCCTTTGCCAATGTTGGGTATCTGTTAAGCAGGTATTTTGATGAGGCATCAGGGATCAGGCATCAGGCATCAGGCACCGCCTGTTTTGTTTTGCGCTGTCTGACGCTGTACCCCGTTCGATGGGTTTGTCGTAAAGGCATCAGGGATCAGGCATCAGGCATCAGGCACCGCCTGTTTTGTTTTGCGCTGTCTGACGCTGTACCCCGTTCGATGGGTTTTCCGTAAAGGCATCAGGGATCAGGCATGATCTGCGGAATCCGCTCCTCCGCCACCCGGTAGTAGTACCAGCGCTGCAGCTTGTCCACCAGGGCCTGCAGATCGGACGGCAGGGCTTCGGTCACGGTCCCGTCGGCCAGGACGTAGCGCCCCTGGCACATGACGGGCAGCTGTCTGCGGAGCTGACCCAGGTAGTCCCAGAAGGGATCGGAGCCGCTGAGCCCGCAGAGCTCGTAGACCAGCTCGCCCAGATAGACGTCGCTGATCCGGCCGTCCGCGGGAAGCTCCAGGGCGGCGGCCGCCGCCGCGAGCTCGTGTTCCTCCAGCCAGGCGCGGTTCGCCCAGATCAGGAACGGGGTGGTATAGGTGTCGATGGCGGAGGCGGCGTCCAGGTCGTCGCCGATGTTCCGGCCCAGCTCCCGGTAGATGTCATAGCCCTTCCCCATGGCGGGGAGGTGGTCGCCCCAGAACACCAGCAGCAGGGGATCCTCCTGTTCGTTGAAGTAGGCGCACAGGTCGAAGAGCAGCCGGGAGGAATCCCGGATCCCCTCCGCGTAGACGGAGCTGGTCTCCAGCGTCTCAGCCATGACGGCCTGCCGCAGCGGCGCTTCGGGGGGACGCTCCGGATACTTGGTCCAGGTATAGGCCTGGTGATTCTGGATCGTCACCGTGAAGGCGAACCAGGGGGCGTCGGAGGCGGCCTTATGCGCCTCATATCTGGCTGTCAGGGCCTCTCCGAAGGCCCGGTCGGATACGTAGATCCCCTTCAGCTCCTCGTCCGAGCCGGAGAAGTCCTCCAAGAAGCTCCGATCCTCGAAGCCCAGGTACTCGTAGCCGCTGTCCCGGTTATAGAACCAGGACTGGCCGGGGTGCATGAACCAGCGCGTATAGCCGAACGAGCCGAAGGTCCGGGCCAGGGAGGCCGTGCGCTTGTGGATCATCCGGAGGGCGGAGCTGGTGTTGTTCATGCTGGCGGTCTGAACGCCGGTCAGAATGTCGAACTCCGTGTTGACGGTGCCGGCTCCGAAGTTGGACACGACGATGTGCCCCGACAGGGCCTGACCGGATTCCCGGACGCTGTGCCAGAGGGCCAGGGGATTCTCCCCCTCGGGATAGTCGAAGACGGGCAGATCGAAAAGATCCGTGAAGGCCTCGCATTGGACGAATACCAGGTCCGTGGTCGGCGGCTCGGGATTCTGCCGCGGCGCGTCGTTCCAGGCCTGGGCCTCGGCGCTGTCGTAGCCCTCGGGCGCCGGAACGTCATAGAGCCGATAGTGGTGCAGGAAGCAGTAGAGGAAGCCGGTCTCGTTGAAGACTGCCGCGACGTTGTAGCGCTGCAGCCCGGGCACGGATTTGGACGCCTTGTAATAGACGTCGTAGGAGGGATAGACCGTGAGCATGGAGCCCGCGAACAGACCGGCCAGGACCAGCCCCGCGGCGATCCGCAGCCAGGGCCGGAGCCGGGTCTTGAGTTTGAAGCCCAGCAGGAGCAGGACCAGGGAGATCCCCAGGAGCACGAGGAGATAGGGGATATGCAGGTCGAGCTGATAGTCCCCGGTGGCGACGACGGCTTCCCGCAGGAGGCCGAAATCCGCCGGGATCAGGGGATCCTTCCGGCACTCCACCTTGATCAGATTGACCAGGGAGAGCAGACCCAGAAGCAGGGAGCTCGCGGAGCCCGCCCAGAAGAGATTGCCCAGCAGGGCGGTCAGGACCCCCAGCAGGACCAGGACCGGGAACAGATTGAGGATCAGCAGCTTCGGCGCGTGCAGGAAGTTTTGCAGGGTCTTGAGCACGGGGCCGGGCTGGAGAGCCGTGCAGACCACCAGAATAAAGCAGCCGAGCGCGAGCCAGAGCAGGGCCGTCCAGAGCGGGGACAGCTCGACCTTCTTTGCAAACAATCGTTTCATGTTCGTTTTACATTCTCAATACGGTGTTACAGCGTTCAATACGGTGTTACAGCGTTCGATCCGGCTTGACAGCCGCGTTTGACAGGGCCTTATAGCAGCATGAAGAGCACGAAGAGCCAGTGGGCCGCCACGCCGGCGCAGAGGCCGCCGATGGTGTGGCTGATGATGGCCTTGCCCGTGTGCTCCCGGCAGCCCAGGACCTCCATCATGGAGACGTGGGTGCTGAGGTAGCCGCTCCAGCACATGCAGACCGCGGTGAACACGGCCAGATCGTTGACGTTGACCAGGCCCCGGTGGATGAAGTCCGGGATCAGGCCCAGGGCCGCGCCGGCAGAACCGAGGGCGGTCACCGGGACGGCGACGGCCTCAGCGCTGGAGAAGCCGAAGAGCGGCTTCAGGATAAAGCTGATCCTGTTGGCCAGCCAGGGCAGGATGCCCACGCCCTCGCCCGAGTTGCCCCGATAGGCCTCCGCGGGGATGAGGCCGGAGTAGACCCGGCCCACCACGTCGTCCCGGGTCAGATCGATCTCGGTCTTGGTGGTCTCGTCGGCCTTGTAGAGCACCAGCCGGTAGCGGGAGTCCTCGTCGCCGAAGCCGATGTTGGGGAAGCCCACGTGGATGACCTCGTCCTCGGTGAAGGTCCGGCCGCTGGCGAAGGAGTAGGAGGGCTCGGCCTCGTCCTCGTAGTATTTCATCCAATAGGAATCGCTGCTCTCGGGGGAGACCCGGAGCAGATAGTTGCCGGAGTCGGGGATCTCGATGAACTTCGTGGCCTCCAGCACCTCGCCGCTCTCGGAGATCCGCTGGACCACGGCGTATTTATACTGGGCGGGGGGCCGTCCGTTGGTGAGCATCATCACGATGGAGCAGATGATCAGCACGCCGGGGATGATGCCGAGGCCCATGGAAACGCCCTTTTTGCCGCCGTCCATCAGGGCGTCCAGCACGTGCAGGAGGCCCTTGTGGTGGAAGCTGTGTTCCTCCTCGGCCACCGCGACGCTCTCTTCCAGGGCGGGCTTGTCGGGGCCGTAAGCCTTTTTCATGGAGAAAAGCATGAGCCGGGTGGAGACGATGGCTCCGATGAAGGCGCCCAGATTGCCGCAGACGGCGGCCACCCAGACCTTGCTGCCGAGGCTGCTGCTCATGCCCAGGGTAAAGCTGGTGACGATGAGGCCCATGCCGAAGGCCGTGCCCAGGTTGGTCAGGGCGGGGATCTGATAGGCCTTGAAGAAGCGGCGGAATTTCGTGTCGTCCGCCAGGGTGAGGATGGCGGGGTTGTCGGAAAGGTAGGTGGAGACCATACCCAGAGCCGAAGCGCCCGGCATGCCGAACAGCGGCTTCATCAGGGGCGAAAGCAGCTTATTGAGCAGGGCCACGACGCCGAACTCCGTCAGCAGGCCGCAGAGGGCGCCGGCGATGACGGCGATGGCCATGATGTAAAAGACGGTGCCGGTCAGCAGATCATAGGCAGTGTTCATCAGCGTGTTCAGCGCGTTGCCCAGACCCATCGGAATGGCAAAGATGCAGAAAAACGCGACGAAGCATACAAGACAGAAGGCCGCTTTTCCATAGAAGCCGAGCCTTCTTTTGTACGTGGATTTCAAGTTTTCTCTCTCCCTTCGAAACGGGCGGTCCTCCGTCGTCCCGGTCCGCCTCTGAAACAGACGATCCCGCGGATGACCTCACCATATTCCACTCTACATTATAATCGAAAGCAGGGAAAAGGTAAAGTGTTTTCTGAACGGTTTTCTGAAAAAAATCCGGAAAGTCGAAACGCCGGATTCCGCCGACGCCCTTCGTCGAAATGCATTGTTTTTGCGCTGTTTTCCGGGATGAAAACAGGATATTTTGTAAAAGTTTAACAAAGCTGTAAAAATGTCTTGATTTTTTGCCCGGCTTGTGCCATAATGCATCTGATGATGAGGCCATATGGCCTGTCATATTTCACACATTAAAATGGAGGAAAAAACATGAAGAAGATTCTCGCTCTCGTGCTGGTTCTCGCCATGGTCGCCGCCCTGTTCGTGGGCTGCACCGGGACTGAGGGTAACACCAGCGACATGAAGGTCGCCATGATCACCGACTACGGCGATATCACTGACGAGTCCTTCAACCAGGCCACCTATGAGGGTGCCAAGGAGTGGTGCGAGGCCAACAACGTTGACTTCACCTACTACAAGCCCACCGGCGACTCCACCGCTGAGCGTGTCGCCATGATCGACAAGGCTGTTGCCGAAGGCTACAACGTCCTGCTGATGCCCGGCTTCGCTTTCGCCGGCGCCATCGTGGAGACCGTTGAGAACTACCCCGACGTCAAGTACGTCGCCCTCGACGTCTCCGAGTACGACCTCCAGGATGCCAAGGGCACTGCCGCTGACTTCTCCTGGAAGTACCCCGCCAACCTGTACTCCGCCGTTTACCAGGAAGAGCTGGCCGGTTACATGGCCGGTGTCGCCGCTGTCAAGCTGGGCTACACCAAGATCGGCTACCTGGGCGGCATGGCTGTCCCCGCTGTCGTTCGCTACGGCTACGGCTTCGTGCAGGGCGTCAACGACGCTGCCAAGGAGCTGGGCATTGTTGACCAGATCGAGCTCAAGTACGTCTACGGCAACCAGTTCTACGGCGACTCCGATATCCTGGCCTACATGGATACCTGGTACGCTGCCGGCACTGAGGTCGTCTTCGCCTGCGGCGGCGGCATCTACACCTCCGCTGCTGACGCTGCCAAGAAGGTTGGCGGCAAGGTCATCGGCGTTGACGTCGACCAGGCTCCCACCATCGACGCCAAGTGGACTGAGGGCATGACCGTTACCTCCGCCATGAAGGGTCTGGCTGCCACCGTCAAGACTCTGCTCGGCAACATCGCCGACGGCAAGTTCGAGGGCGGCAAGGTTGAGACTCTGGGCCTCGTGTCCGAGAACCCCACCGAGAACTACGTCCAGCTGCCCGCTTCCACCCAGTGGGCCGAGGGCAAGTTCACCGAGGACGACTACAAGGCTCTCGTGGCTGCTCTGTACAAGGGCGAGATCAAGGTCTCCGCTGACACCGAGAACGCCCCCGACGTCGAGATCGCTGTCCAGTACCTGGGCAACATCAAGTAATCTGACGGAAAACCGCACAAACGAGAGGACCGGCTCGCCGGTCCTCTTTGCTTTTGTCAAATTGTTAAAAAAATATGTCCAAAAAACAAAAATACTGTTTGAAATCCACAGCGGTCTGTAGTATAATCAAACTGTATTAAAATACACAGGAGGTGGCATGGCTTGGAGAATTACGCAATTGAAATGCTCAATATCACCAAGCGATTCCCGGGTATTATTGCCAACGACAATATTACCCTGCAGCTCAGAAAGGGCGAGATCCATGCGCTCCTGGGCGAAAACGGCGCCGGTAAGTCCACGCTGATGAGCGTGCTCTTCGGCCTGTATCAGCCTGAGGAGGGCGTCATCAAGAAGGACGGTCAGGTCGTCAGGATCCACAACCCCAACGACGCCAACCGGCTCGGCATCGGCATGGTGCATCAGCACTTCAAGCTGGTCGAGTGCTTCTCCGTCCTGGACAACATCATCCTTGGAGTCGAACCCAACACCGCCGGCTTTTTGCAGAAGCGGGAAGCAAGAGCGAAGGTCATGGCCCTGTCGGAGAAGTACGGCCTGCAGGTCGATCCGGACGCGATCATCGAGAACATTACCGTCGGTATGCAGCAGCGCACCGAGATCCTCAAGATGCTCTACCGCGACAATGAGATCCTGATCTTCGACGAGCCCACCGCCGTTCTGACCCCCCAGGAGATCGAAGAGCTCATGCAGATCATGAAGGGCCTCGCCAAGGAAGGCAAGTCGATCCTCTTCATCTCCCACAAGCTCAACGAGATCATGGAGGTGGCCGACCGCTGCTCCGTGCTCCGCAAGGGCAAGTACATCGGTACCGTCAACATCGCCGATACCACCAAGGAAGAGCTCTCCCGCATGATGGTGGGCCGCGACGTGGAATTCGTGGTTCCCAAGGCGCCCGCCAAGCCCGGCGAGCCGGTCCTGACGGTGCAGGGCATGACGGTGGCCTCCAAGGCCCACCGCAATAACGCGGTCAGGAACGTCAGCTTCCAGGTACGCGAGGGTGAGATCGTCTGTATCGCCGGTATCGACGGCAACGGTCAGACGGAGCTGGTCTATGGCCTGACCGGCCTGGAGCCTCTGAAGGCCGGCAGGATCGACTTCCTGGGGCGGAACATGACGAGGATGTCCATTCGCAATCGTTCCCTCGCGGGCATGTCCCACATCCCCGAAGACCGGCATAAGCACGGCCTGGTGCTGGACTACACCCTCGAGAACAACATGGTCCTCCAGCGCTACTTCGAGCCCGAGTTCACCAATGCGGCCGGCTTCCTCAAGAAAGACAATATCCGCAAATACGCCCAGCGGCTGATCGACGAGTACGACGTCCGCTCCGGCCAGGGCCCCATCACCCCCGCCCGGGCCATGTCCGGCGGCAACCAGCAGAAGGCCATCGTCGCCCGTGAGATCGACAAGAATCCCAAGCTGCTGATCGCCGTCCAGCCTACCCGCGGCCTGGACGTGGGCGCCATCGAGTTCATCCACAAGCAGATCGTCAAACACCGCGACGCCGGAAACGCCGTTCTTCTGGTTTCTCTCGAGCTGGAAGAGGTCATGAGCCTTTCCGACCGGATCCTGGTCATGTACGAGGGCGAGATCGTCGGCGAGCTGGATCCCAAGAAGACCACCGTCGAAGAGATGGGCCTGTATATGGCAGGCGCCAAGAGACAGTAAGGAAGGAGGCTGGCTGAAATGAAACAAAAGAGCTCCCTGATCCGCAACGACGGCTTTCAGACTTTTATCACGTCCATCATCTGCATCATCCTGGGCCTGATCGTCGGCTTCTTCGTTCTGCTGCTCATCAACGCCAAGGGCGCCGGCAAAGCGATCCTTGCCGTCATCCAAAACTTCTTCCAATATCCCTCCTTCAACGCGCAGCTCAAGTATTTCGGCTCCACCCTGGCCAAGACGGCTCCACTGATCTTCTGTTCGCTCTCCGTGCTCTTCGCCTATAAGGTGGGCCTGTTCAACATCGGCGCCGCCGGTCAGTACTGCCTGGGCATGGGCCTGGCGCTCTACATGGCGATCTGCCTGCAGTGCCCCTGGTACCTCTGCCTGATCTGCGGCATCGCAGCCGGTGCGCTCAGCGGCGCGCTGGGCGGTCTGCTGAAGGCAAAGCTCAACGTCAACGTGGTCATTTCCGGCATCATGCTGAACTGGATCTCCCTCTACGGCATGAACATGCTGCTGAAGCCCGCCATGGACCCGGCCGGCAAGGACACCTTCCGTCTGGTCAACAAGGCCAAGAGCGCCGTCCTTCCCACCCTGGGCCTCGATAAGATCTTCTCCAACAACCAGTACGTGACCATCGCCATTCCCTGCGCGGTTCTGGTGGCCGTCATCGTCTGGATCATCCTGGATAAGACCAAGCTGGGCTACGAGCTCAAGGCCACCGGCAACAACCCCAACGCCGCCAAGTACTGCGGCATGAAGGAGAACCGCAACATCATCCTGACCATGGCCATCGCCGGCGGTCTGGCTGCCATGGGCGGCTCGCTCTACTATCTGTCCGACTTCGAGCAGTGGAACGTCAACGCCAACGCGGTGCCCGCCATGGGCTTCAACGGCATCGCCGCCGCCTTCCTGGGCGGCCTGAACCCCATCGGCTGCATCTTCTCCTCCTACTTCATCACCCACATCACCATGGGCGGCGGCAACGTGGATCTGAGCCACTACTGCGCGCAGATCGCCGACCTGATCTCCGCCGTCATCATCTACCTCTGCGGCTTCGTGCTCTTCTTCAAGACGCTGATCAATAACAGCCTGCGCAAGTCGGAGGAGCGCTTCACCGAAGAGGAACGGGCTGCGGTCAAGGCCGCGGATGCAGCGGAGAAAACTGCCGCAGAAGCAGCGAAAAATCCGGAAGGAGGTAACGAGTAATGGTATTACTGCTCCAATACACTCTGATCTTCGCCTCCGTGCTGCTGCTGGTCGCTCTGGGAGGCTGCGTCTCCGAGCACTCCGGCGTCATTAACCTGAGCCTCGAAGGCATCATGGTCATGGGCGCTCTGGGCGGCGCTCTGGTTATGAAATTCCTGCCCTACACGCCGACGACCAACTTCATTCTCAATCTGGGATATTTCCTGCCGGTCCTGTTGGCAGCCATCCTCTTCGGCGTGGTCTTCTCATCCCTGCTGGCGGTGGCCTGTATCAACCTGAAAGCCGACCAGACCATCGTCGGTACCGCCATGAACATGCTGAGCACCGCTCTGGCTACGGTGGTGGTCAAATCCATGAACACCGCCCTGAATCCCGACGACCACTCTTCGGAGATCTTCTACGGCAAGGCCAAGGAGGCCTTCATCACCAACATCGGGAAGTTTGAGCTGAACTGGTTTATGATCGTGGCGGTGATCCTGCTGGTCGTGGTCTACGTCCTGCTCTACAAGACCAAGTTCGGCCTCCGTCTTCGCGCCTGCGGCGAGCATCCCCAGGCCGCGGCCTCCGTGGGCATCAGCGTCTTCGGAATGCGCTGGTCCGGCGTCCTGCTCTCCGGTCTGCTGGGCGGCGTGGGCGGCATCACCTACATCACCGCCTCCGGTTCCCTCTGGAAATTCGAGAACGGCGTGGCGGGCTTCGGCTTCCTGGCTCTGGCCGTTATGATCTTTGGCGCCTGGCACCCCTTCAAGATCCTGGGCGCGGCGCTGATATTCGGCATATTCAGAGCCCTGGGCAACGTCCACAGCGCCATCAACGTGTTCGGCTGGAACTGGGACGATACGATCAAGCTCGCGCCCAACGTCTACAATATGCTGCCCTATATCGTATCTCTGATCGTGCTGGCCTGCACCTCCAAGAACTCCAAAGCGCCAAAGGCCGAGGGCATCCCCTACGACAAGGGTATGCGTTAGTTCTTGACTTTACCCCCATAATCTGATAAAATATACCCTGGTGGGCGGCAGCCTGCCAGGGTATATTTTTGAATATCGTACGCGGGAGGATGGATACTATGGCAGAAAAGATTTTGGTCATCGGCATCGCAGGCGGCTCCGGCAGCGGCAAGACCACCCTGATGCGGAATCTCATGGAGGGCTTCGGCGACGACATCACGGTTCTGAGCCACGACAACTACTACCGGGCCCATAACGACATGCCCTTCGAGCAGCGCAGCAAGCTCAACTACGACCATCCCGACGCCTTTGAGACGGATCTGATGATCGAGCACCTGAAGCAGCTGAAGGCCGGCAAGCCCATCCAATGCCCGGTCTACGACTATACCATCCACAACCGCACCCAAGAGACCGTCACCATCGAACCCCGCAGCGTCATCATCGTCGAGGGCATCCTGATCTTCGAGAACAAGGCCCTCTGCGACGAAATGGATATCAAGATCTTCGTGGACACCGACGCCGACGTCCGTCTGATCCGCCGCATCAAGCGGGACGTGGCCAAGCGCGGCCGCAGCCTCCAGTCCGTGCTGACCCAGTACCTGGAGACCGTCAAGCCCATGCACGAGCAGTTCGTGGAGCCCAGCAAGAAGAACGCGGATCTCGTGGTTCTGGAGGGCGGCAAGAACCTGGTGGCCCTCAACATGATCACCAGCCGCATCCGTCACCACATCGATCACTGCAGCGATCCTGCAGCCGCGGATCCGGATGATGAATAATCCCACAGCGGCGTAAGCCTGTGTGATGCTTTGCGTTCACCGCGCCGCTGGAAATCAGCTAAAAGGAGTACCCAGCACATGAAAAAACACCAGCACATGAAAAGAACCCTGACCCTGCTTCTGGCCCTCTGCCTGCTGTTTGCGCTGAGCGCCTGCAAGAACGTCGACGCCCCTTCGGACTCCGCCGGAATCACAACGGCAGGAACCGAACACGCAGCCGATTCGACCCCCGTGCCGGACACGACCCCCGTGCCGGACACGACCCCCGTGCCGGACACGAGCTCCGTTCCCCAGACGGACGCGCCCAGCACCGAAGCTGAGCCTGTCATAACCGGCCGAGGCGTCGTGGATGGGGACGTCTACGTCAACGAGGGACTGAAGCTCCAGGTCAAACTGCCCGAGGACTGCTTCTTCTATACGGAAGAACAGGTGGCCCAAGCCAACAATATGTCGGTAGCGATGTTCGAGGCCACAGATCTGGCGGAGGCCATCGCCGAGCGCGGCCAGTTGATCGACATGATCTTCTCCCGCGACAACGGCGACAACGTCAACGTGCTGATCCAGCCCAACAACGCCGCCCTGGCTGCCTACAGCATGGAACAGGTTTTCCAGCTCTCCGAAGAGACCTTCCGCAGCCAGTTCAGCGCTGCAGGCCTGGAGCTCGGCACTTATGAGACCACTACGCTTCGCTTCCTGGGCGAGGAGACCACGGTCCTGCATATGGTTCTGTCCAATGAGACGACGACCGTGGACGAATACCAGGTCTGGGCCACAGAGCTCTCTGAGGATTATATGGCCATTATCACCGTCACCTTCGCCACAGAAGGCGGCGACCCGCAGCCCCTGCTGGACGCATTCAGCAGGATTGACTGAGCAATCAAGCACCGTCTCCGGTACCGGGGACGGTGTTCTCAACGGAGGGCAAAATGGCTTACGAATCTCTTGCGGCTTCCTACGACCGGCTGACCAGCGACGTTCCCTATGAGGCGATCCTGGCCTTTTACAAGGAGCTCTGGGCCGAATACGGCCTGAAGCCGGAAAGCGCCGTGGATCTGGCCTGCGGCACCGGCTCCATGACGCTGCTCCTGGCCCGGGAGGGCCTGTCCGTCCTGGGCGTGGACGCCAGCGAGGAGATGCTGACCCAGGCCGCCGACAAGGCCGGGTCGCTGACGGAGAACCCGCCCTATTTCGTGCGGCAGCGGATGGAAAAGCTGCGCCTGCCCGCCCCGGTGGACCTGGCGGTCTGCTGCCTGGACGGGGTCAACTACGTGACGGAGCCCGCCGCCCTGCGGGAGAGCTTCGCCCGGGTCTTCAAGGCCCTGAAGCCCGGCGGCCTCTTCCTCTTCGATATCAACTCCGAGGCCAAGCTCCGGGGCTTGGACGGCCAAATCTTCCTGGACGAGGACGAATCTGTCTTCTGCCTCTGGCGGGCGGACTTCGACGAAGCATCGAGGCTCTGCACCTACGGTATGGATATCTTCCAGAAGGAAGGCAGGCTCTGGCGCCGCAGCCGGGAGGAGCACCTGGAATACGCCTACCGGGTGGACGAGCTCGCCCAATGGCTGACCGATGCGGGCTTCACCAATGTCCGCACGTACGCCGACCGCAAGCTGCAAGCCCCCTCCCCCAACGAGCAGCGGATCTTTATCGCCGCCCAGCGCCCGTAGGGTGCGATCATGCCCCGCCCGAGGGCGGGGACGATCGCACCGCTCCGCCGTCAGGCGGAGAACGATGTGTGCCGGCGTAACGAAATCGCCCTGCGGGCGATTGGTGCGATCGTCCCGCTGCGCGGGCATGATCGCACCCTACGGCATCACCTGCGTATATTTTGCATTTTGCACTTTGCATTTTGCATTTACCAAAGGAGCATACCATGTCTGACCAAATTTTGCGTGCCATGTCCACCGACGGCTTTGTGAAGGCCGTCGCCATCAATTCCAAATCCATCGTGGAGCGGGCCCGGACCATCCACGATACCACCCCCACCGCCACGGCGGCCCTGGGCCGGGTCCTCTCGGCCTGCGCCATGCTGGGGAATATGCAGAAGATCGAAAACGGCTCCGTCACCCTTCAGATCAAGGGCGGCGGCCCCCTGGGAACGATCCTCGCCGTCTCCGACGCCGTGGGCAACGTCCGGGGTTACGTCCAGAACCCCCATATCACCCTGCTGGAAAAATACGCCGGCAAGCTGGACGTGGGCGCCGCCGTGGGTACCGACGGCATGCTGACCGTGATCCGGGATCTGCAGATGAAGGAGCCCTACGTGGGCTCCGTAGAGCTGGTCTCCGGGGAGATCGGCGACGACGTGACGGCCTACCTGGTCCAGTCCGAGCAGTGTCCCTCCGCCTGCGGCCTGGGCGTTCTGGTGGACACGGATCACAGCGTCCGGGTTGCCGGGGGCTTTATCCTCCAGCTCCTGCCCGGCGCGCCCGATTCCGTGATCGACAAGCTGGAGGCGGGGATCGCCGCCGCGGGCTCTGTCACCGCCATGCTGGACGCGGGCCTGAGCCTGCAGGAGCTGCTGACCAGGGTCACCGGCGGCATGGAGCTGGAATTCTTCGAGCCCACCGAAGTGGAATACCGCTGTTACTGCAGCCGGGAGCGGGTGGAGGCCGCCCTCATCAGCCTGGGCCGGGAGGAGCTGACCGAGATCGCCGCCGAAGGCAAGGACACCCGGATCGGCTGCCAGTTCTGCGACACGGAATACAGTTTCACCCCCGACGACGTCCGTACGATCCTGGCACGGCTGTAAACAGGAAAGAGAAACCATACAAAACGACTATTGATTGGCCGTGAAGCGGTCAATCAATAGTCGTTTTGTATGGCTGAAACGCTGCGCGACCCGATCCGCGCCGGGCCAATTCACGGGATCCGGAACAATCTGCGAGCGTTCTCCGTCGTGATCTCTCCCATCTCCTCCGGTGTGATTCCCCGCAGCTCCGCCAGCTTCGCCGCCACCAGGGGCACGTAGCGGCTGTCGTTCCGCCGGCCCCGGTGGGGCTCCGGCGCCATGTAGGGGCAGTCTGTCTCGATCAGGATCCGGTCCAGGGGCAGCCATTCCGCCACCTCCAGGGCCTTCCGGGCGTTCTTGAAGGTTACGACCCCGGTGAAGCCGATGTACCAGCCCCGCTTCACCAGCTCCTTGGCCTGTTCCAGGGCCCCGGAATAGCAGTGGAAGACGCCGGTGAGCTCCGGGAACTGGCGGATCAGCTCCATGCCGTCGGCGTGGGCCTCCCGCTCGTGGACGATGACCGGCAGGCCCACTTCCTTCGCCAGCTCCAGTTGCCGCCGGAAGGCGGGCAGCTGGACCTCCCGCGGGGGGTCCTCGTAGTGGTAGTCCAGGCCGATCTCCCCGATGGCCTTCACCCGCTCGTCGGCGCAGAGCTTCTTGTAGATCTCCAGGAGCCGGTCGTCCAGCTGCGCCGCGTCGTCGGGGTGGGAGCCCACGGCGGCGTAGACGAAGGGGTATTTGTGGGCCAGGTCGATGCTTTGCAAGCTGCTCTTCAGGTCGCAGCCGATGTTCATAATCAGCCCGACCCCATGGTTTTTCAGGTCCTCAAAAATGGCGTCCCGGTCCTCGTCGAAGCGCCGGTCGTCCAGGTGGGCATGTGAATCAAAATACATATCCGTTTCCTTTCAAATAGGAGTTTACATAATTCAGAACCCGCTTCTTGTCCGCGCTCCACAGGGGCGCCAGCAGATCCTTTTTCGCCCCGTCGCCGGTGAGCCGGTGGATCACCATGTCCTCCGGCAGCACCGCCAGACAGCGGCCCAGGAGCCGGGCGTAGTCTTCCAATTCCATGACCGGCACCTGCCCCGCCCGCCAGAGCTCCGCCAGATCCGTGCCCTCCAGCACATGCAGGAGCTGGAGCTTGATGCCTTTCGCTCCGCTGCGGCCCACGTAGTCCACGGTTTGAACGACCATATCCTCCGTTTCCCCGGGCAGGCCCAGGATCACGTGAACGACGGTGTGCAGGCCCAGGGCCGACAGGCGATCCACGGCCCGGTCAAAGTCGGAGAGGGGATAGGCCCGGCGGATGAACGCCGCCGTGGCGGGGTGGATGGTCTGGAGCCCCAGCTCCACGATGACGGGCTTGATCCGGTCCAGCCGCCCCAGCAGGGCCAACACCTCCTCCGGCAGACAATCCGGCCGGGTGGCCACCGCCAGGGCGCAGACATCGGGGTGGGAAATGGCCTCGGTAAACAGGGCTTCCAGATAAGGCAGGGGCGCATAGGTGTTGGTAAAGCTCTGGAAATAGGCGATGTATTTGCCGTCCCGGATCTTCCCGGCCACCCGCGCCTTGGCGGCCTCGATCTGCTCCGTCACGGAGCGTAGGCGGGTGGAGTCTCCCGCGCCATGGCTGCCCGCGCTGTGCGTGCGGGTGGAGTCCTCCGCGCCCAGGCCGCCCGCGAAGCGGATGCGCCCCTCGGCGAAGTCGCCGCTGCCAGCCCCGGAGCAGAAGATACAGCCCCGGGTCCCCTTGGTCCCGTCCCGGTTCGGGCAGCTCATGCCCCCGTCCAGCGCCAGCTTGTAGACCTTGCAGCCGAAGCGCCCTTTGAAGTATTCGTTTGCGGAGATGGGCATAGGCCTTTACCAGCTTTCACAGAACAGAAAATCGGGATTTGTAGCGCCGTAGGGGGCGGCGTCCCCGACGCCCCGAACATGCCGTTATCTGATACGTGCGGGCCGTCGGGGACGCCGGCCCCTACGGCGAGAGCTCGACAAATCCGAATTTGGCAAAGCGGCGGGCGAATTATCGGAGGGCGATCCGGTTGGCGATGGCCGCGAACTGTTCCAGGGTCAGCGCTTCCCCGCGCACGGTGGGGGAGAGGCCGCAGGCCGTCAGGATTTCCGCGATCCGCTCCTTGCCCAGATCGGAAAAGCCGGTCATCATGGAATTTACCAGGGTCTTCCGCCGCTGGGCGAAGGCGGCCCGGACCACCCGGAAGAAGAGGGCCTCGTCGGCCACGGGGCAGGGGGGCTCCCGCCGCGTTTTCAGGGTGATGACCGTAGAGGTGACCTGGGGCCGGGGCAGAAAGCAGTCCGGCGGCACGTCAAAGAGCGCCTTCGGTTCGGCGTACCAGTGGCAGAAAACCGTAAAGGCCCCACCGTCGCCGCTGCCCGGCGCGGCGCAGATCCGCTGGGCCACCTCCTTCTGGATCATCACCGTGACAGAGTCAAAGGCCCTGGATTCCAGCAGTTTCGTCAGCACGGGAGAGGTGATGTAATAGGGGAGATTGGCGCAGGCCATGGGCCGAAGGCCCGGAAAGGCTGTCCGGACCGTCTCAGCCAGATCCAGATCCATCACGTCGGCAAAACGCAGCTCCAGATTGCCGAAGTGCCCGACGGTTTTCGCCAGGATCGGCTTCAGGCGCTGATCCAGCTCCACGGCCAGCACCTTCCCGGCCCGGAGGCAGAGCTGCTCCGTCAGCGGGCCGATGCCGGGCCCGACCTCCAGAACGCCGGCCTCCCGGTCCACGCCTGCCTCCTCGGCGATCCGCCGGGGCACCCAGGCCGCCGTCAGAAAGTTCTGCCCCTTGGCCTTGGAGAAGTGAAATCCGTTTTCCTCCAACAGAGCCCGCATCTCACGGGCGTTGGTCAGCTCCATTTCATTCCCTCCCGGAATTCGTTTCGATACCGATATTTTACCTTATTTTGCGGGAAAATGGAATACCCTTTTCGCGTTTTGAATCGCAAAATTCGGATTTGGCACTCCGTAGGGGCCGGCGTCCCCGACGGCCCGGACGGATCAGAGAACGGCACGTTCGGGGCGTCGAGGACGCCGCCCCCTACGGAGATAGCCCCACAAATCCCAATCTGCGGAAAGCGAATCCCGATGCGATTGTCCTTGCAAATCCGGCGGGAAGATGCTATAATGGATCCACGGACGGCGACGTCTGAATACGGCCAGGAGGAAAAACACATGAAGTATGTCTGCAATGTCTGCGGCTGGGTCTACGACGAGGAAGAGGCCGGCGTGAAGTGGGAAGACCTTCCCGATGATTTCACCTGCGAGCTCTGCGGCGTGGGGAAGGAAGACTTCTCCCCCGAGGAGTAATCCCGTTTTCCGATCCACAGCGGAACGGCAACGCGCCGTTCTCCGATCCACGGCGGAACGGCAACGCGCCGTTCTCCGATCAAAGCGGAACGGTAACGCGCCGTTTTTCGATCCACAACGGAACGGCAACGCGCCGTTCTCCGATCAAAGCGGAACGGTAACGCGCCGTTCTCCGATCGAAGCGGAACGGCACAAGCTGAAACCTCCTCCGGTTTTCGGGAACCGGAGGAGGTTTTATGTTGCATTTTCCCGCGTTTTTTGCTATGATACGAATATCCGAACGAAGGAAAGGCAGGGGGTGAGTCCTGTGGGCGAGCATCGCAAAATCCAACGGAAAAAACCGGTATGGACAGAGATTGTGACAGAGATCTGGGTGGGCCAGTTTCTTGTCGTGGATCTCCTGTTCCCCGGCTTCAAGGGCTTTTCCGGAATCTCGGCGGCAAAGACCTGGACCTTCTACGCGCTTGCCGGAGAGCTCGCGGTTTTCGGCGTCTGCTTTTTCATTTACGACCTGGTAAAAAAGAAGCTGCGCAGGCCCACGCCCACGCAGATCGCCGCCCTGGCGTTTTTGGCCTGTACGCTGGTCTCCGCGGCCTTTTCGCCCTACGGGGCCAAGGCCTGGTACAATGAAAAGGCCCACGAAGCCGCGCTGACCCTCAGCCTCTACGTGCTGGTCTTTCTGATCGTATCCCGCTGGGGCAAGCCGACCAAGCGGCTGTTTTGGGTGCTGTTCTGGTCTCTGACGGCCTTCTGCCTGCTCTGCCTGCTCCAGGCCCTCGGCAAGAATCCCCTGGGGCTCTATCCGGAAAAACTGAACTACTACGACGGCTTTGGCGTCAAATACAAGGGCGCCTACGCGGGCACCATCGGCAACGTGGATATCGTCTCCGCCTTTCTTGCGCTGGTCGTCCCCATGCTGATCCTCAGCACGATCAAGCAGAGACCGGCCAGGAGCTGGCCCACCTGGATCCTCGCCGCGGCCTGCCTCGCAATCCTGCTCTGGATCAGGGTGCTCTGCGGCCCGGTGGGCATGATCCTGGGCGCGGCTGTCTGCGGGCTGGTCTTCTGTCCCGCCGGGAAGCGCCGCTGGGTGCTCCTGGCCTATGGGACGCTGGCGGTGGCGGGGCTGCTGCTGCTCTTCTTCATCCGGCTTCCGGAGGAGCTGGTGTATGGAGACAAGTATATTGATGTTTTGAAGCCGATCAACGAGCTGCAGCGGCTGCTCCACGGCGAGGTCAGCGATACCTTCGGCTCCGGCCGCTTCTATATCTGGCGGCAGATGCTCGAACGGATCCCGGACCGGCTCTGGACCGGCGTGGGGCCGGATATGGTTCGCTTCTCCGGGCTGTCGCCCTTCATTCGCTATGACGAGAACGGGGTCGAGGTCGCCCGGGCCACCCTCACCGACGGCCACTGCTACCCGCTGCACGTGCTCTATTGCCAGGGCCTGCCCGCCCTGCTGAGCTGGCTCGGCGTCGTGGGGATCAGCCTGTACCATTGGGTCAGGTATCGCAGGGATCGCGCTGTGGCGATCCTGGGCGGCGGCCTGATCTGCTTCCTCTGTGCGATGCTGTTCTGCATCTCCTCGGTCATCGTCATGCCCTTCTTCTGGCTGACTATGGGGCTGCTGGAAGCAAGGGCGCAAAGGCTGCGGGCAGAGGGACAATAATACTGAACTCCCATAGAAACCTTTAATCTGTTTCGGCAGGAATTGTGTCATACTTCGTTGTCGTCCTTGCCGGGCGTCAAGCCCGCCTGCGTCCTCCGCCTCGTCTGACGCAATTCCTGCACGGAACATTTTTCAATCTTTCTATGGGAGTTCAGTATAACAAGGAAAAAACAGTCCGGGACGGATCGGCCGATCTGTCCCGGACTTGTTTATGCGATCAGAATTCGAAAAAGAAATCGGAATACTGACTGAACACCCCGCTCATGCCATTCATGATCAGGAACATCGAGCAGGTACTCAGCGCGCTGATGCCGAAATAGATCCCGATGGCGGAGAGCACGATGCCGGTCACGTATTTTTTCCCGCCGGTCCGAATGGAGCGGACCAGGCCGATGACGCCGCAGACAATGGCGGCCAGGCCCAGAAGGCAGCTCAACAAGATCACCGGGAGCGGAGCGGACGGTAAACTCGTTGCATACGAATGAGAAAAGACAGTGTCGAACCAGGTGGCGATGTAGCCGGCTGAGCCGACCACGGTCCCGGCAGCGCCGCAGCAGAGGGCGATGATCGGAAGCGCCTTCCGGGCTCCGGTCGGCGCCGCGTCCACCGGCCGCGCAAGCGGCGTGCGGCAATAGGGACAGACGGCGCTGTCGTCCGGTACTTGATTTCCGCAATTCATACAGAACATGGCTGGGCCTCCTTTTATTGTTTCGGTTTTCGGGCTTCTATTTCGGAGATTCGGCAATCAGATGCGGTTTTTCGTTCCCGCACAGGGGGATCGGCTCAACTCACGGGGATGGGGGTCGGCGTCATGTCTCCAAAGAAGCAGAGTACGATTCCCCACGCAGCCAGGGAAAGGACCGTCATCACGATGGCGATCACAAGAAAGACCGTGCGCACCCGGCGGTACCGCAGCCCGGCGGCGTCGGAATAAGCGTTCTTCTGCTTGACGTGGAAGACCAGAACGCCGAACCAATGGACCAGGGCCCCGATGGGAAGCAGCACCAGGGCGGAATAGAAGAGCCGCCCGAGCACAGCAAAGGAATTGCTCATCCTGCGCACCTCTTATCATTTTGCATTTTGCGTTTTACGTTCCGGCTCGTGCGGGAGGAGCGGGCCGGAGGACCCGGATTTACGCTTCGTCCTTGACCACGGCGATGTGCAGCTCGTCGAGCTGCTTCCGGGTCACGGTGCCGGGGGCGTCCATCATCACGTCCTGGGCGTTCTTGTTCATGGGGAAGGGGATGACCTCCCGGATGGTGTCCACACCGGCCAGGAGCATGACCATCCGGTCCACGCCGGGGGCCACGCCTGCATGGGGAGGCGCGCCGTAGCAGAAGGCGTTGTACATGGCGGGGAACTTGGCCTTCACGTCCTCTTCGCCCAGGCGGACGAACTCAAAGGCCTTGATCATGATCTCGGGGTCGTGGTTCCGGACCGCGCCGGAGGAGAGCTCCACGCCGTTGCAGACGATGTCGTACTGCTGGGCCAGGATGCTCAGCGGGTCGATCTCGCCCCGCTCCGCCTTCAGCAGAGTCTCCATGCCGCCCTCGGGCATGGAGAAGGGGTTGTGGCAGAATTCCAGCTCGCCGCTCTCCTCGCCGATCTCGTACATGGGGAAGTCCACGATCCAGCAGAACTCGTAGCGCTCCTTGTCGAAGTGGCCGGGGCAGGCCGGGCCGAAGGTCTTGATGATGACGCCGATGTTCTTGGTCTCCGCGGCCAGGAGCACCAGGGTGTTGGGCTTCAGGTCCAGCAGGGCCTTGGCCTTCTCCGGGTCCACGAACTTCGCCACGCCGCCGGCCAGGTTGCCGCTCTCGTCGGTCTTGAACCAGTAGCCCTTGGTGCCGCTCTGGACCTCGCAGTCGGTCAGCAGCTTTTCGATCTGCTTCCGGGTCAGGGCGCAGTCGGAGACGGGCACGGCCCGGACGGTCTTGCCCTGGAAGGGGGCGAACTCCGTGTTCTCAAAGAGGGAAGTGACGTTCTTCGCGGTCAGGTCGATGCGCAGGTCCGGCTTGTCGGAGCCGTAGGTCTCCAGGGCCTCCAGATAGGGGATGCGCTTAAAGGGAGGCTTGCTGGCGATATCGTACTTGCCGTACTTGGCAAAGATGGGGGGCAGCACGTCCTCCAGGACGGCGAAGACGTCGTCCTGGGTGGCGAAGGCCATCTCCATATCCAGCTGATAGAACTCGCCGGGGCTGCGGTCGCCGCGGGCGTCCTCGTCACGGAAGCAGGGGGCGATCTGGAAATAGCGGTCGAAGCCGGAGGTCATCAGCAGCTGCTTGAACTGCTGGGGAGCCTGGGGCAGGGCGT
>CAMUYE010000008.1 GCA_947164825.1 uncultured Clostridia bacterium | reverse complement strand
CGCTCTCCGCTCCATCGCCGGACGGGGGACGCGGTTCCTTTTCGTTCGGAGGGAAAAAGTTCTTGTATTTTTCCGGGATCCGTGGTATAATATCCACAGAGAATCAAGGAAGCCGGATACGCCATGAACGAACAGTACGCCATCGACATCGTCACCCGGAACGCCGAGGAGACCGAAGCCGCCGGACGCCGCCTCGGGGAGATCATCCGGGACACCGGCGCGCGCCCCTTCATCGCCCTTTACGGGGATCTCGGAGCCGGGAAGACCGTCTTCGTGCGGGGCCTCGCCGCCATCCTTTCCCCCGGCAGCCGCGTGAAGAGCCCCACCTACACCCTCGTCAACGAATATCCTCAGGGACGCCTGCCCCTGTTTCACTTCGATATGTACCGGCTCCGGGACGCCGAAGAGCTCTTTGATCTCGGCTGGGAGGACTATCTCGACCGGGGCGGCGTCTGTGCCGTGGAGTGGAGCGAAAACGTTTGGGACGCGCTGGAGAACCCTCTGGTCGTTGCCATTGACCGCGATCCGGCCGACGAATCGCTCCGGCATATCAGCATCACGGGAGGACGGTATGAGAATCTTAGCCTTTGAGAGCTCCGCAAAAGCCGCCTCCGTGGCCCTGCTGACCGACGGCCTGCTCACGGGGGAATACTTTCAAAACAGCGGTCAGACCCACAGCCGGACTCTCATGAAGATGGCGAAGGATCTGCTGGACAACTGCGAGCTGTCCCCTGCCGACGTGGATCTCGCGGCCTGGGCCAACGGCCCCGGCAGCTTTACCGGCGTCCGCATCGGGGCCGCCGCTGCGAAGGGCTTCTGCTGGGGGCTGGAGCTGCCCTGCGTGCCGGTCTCCACGCTGGAGGCTATGGCCTGGAGCGCGTCTTGCTGCAAGGGAACGCTCTGCTGCTGCATGGACGCCCGGCGAAGCCAGGTCTACAACGCGATCTTTGAAGTGCGGGCCGAAAAACCGGTCCGTCTGCGGGAGGACCGAGCGATCTCCATCGAAGCGCTGGCAGAGGATCTGCGCGGATTTGATGCGCCCATCCGCCTGCTGGGCGACGGTGCGGCACTGGTGTACGATACGCTGAACGGGTCCCAGACGGCCCGGGAATTATCCTTTGAGCTTCTGCCCGAACACCTGCGGCATCAGCGAGCCTCCGGCGTCGCCCTGGCCGCCTGGGAAGCGGCGCAGGCCGGTCTGACCCAGGACCCCGCACTGGTCCTCCCTAATTATCTGCGTCTTTCCCAGGCCGAACGTGAGCGCCTGGAAAAAAGATCTGAATAACCAGAAATTTTATAAAACAGGAGATGGAATAATATGGCTTCTTTACACGTTTTGGAACATCCGCTGATCCAGCATAAGCTCGGCATTCTGCGCGACAAGGAAACCGGCGTCAAGGAATTCCGCGAACTGGTGGGAGAAATCGCCCAGCTGATGTGCTACGAGGCAACCAGGAATCTTCCTCTGCGCGAGGTGGAGATCGAGACGCCCATCGGCAAGGCCACGGTCCAGCAGCTGTCCGGCAAAAAGCTCGCGATCGTCCCCATCCTGCGGGCCGGTCTCGGCATGGTGGACGCGATGATCGATCTGATCCCCTCCGCCAAGGTGGGGCACATTGGCCTTTACCGCGACCCCGATACCCATCTGCCCGTGGAATACTACTGCAAGATGCCCCCCGACATTTCCGAGCGTCAGGTCTTCGTCGTGGATCCCATGCTGGCTACCGGCGGCAGCGCCTCCGCCGCCATCAGCATCCTGAAGGAAAAATACGGCTGCAAGCATATCATTCTCATGGACATCATCGCCGCGCCCGAGGGCGTCGCCGTGATTCGCCGGGATCATCCCGACGTGGATCTCTTCGTGGCAGCCGTGGATGAGAAACTCAACGAGCACGCCTACATCGTGCCCGGTCTGGGCGACGCGGGAGACCGAATCTTCGGGACAAAATAAACATGGAAGTTCTTCTCTCTATTGCGGTCTCCCTCTTTGCGGGACTGATCCTCTCCCGGGTGGTGAAGCCTCTGAAGCTTCCCGCCGTTACCGGCTACCTGATCGCCGGTCTGCTGATCGGCCCCTTCGTGCTGGGCCGGCTGGGGGTCGAGGGCATCGGCTTCACCAGCTTTGATGAAGTGTCTCTGCTGAAACCCATCTCCGACGTGGCCCTGGGCTTCATCGCCTTTGCCATCGGCAATGAGTTCCGGGTCAAACAGCTCAAAGCCATCGGCCGACAGGCCACGGTCGTCGCCGTCTTCCAGGCCCTTTCCGCGACGATTCTGGTGGACCTGGGCCTGCTGGGCCTCCACCTGCTGATGCCTGACAAGATCAACGTGGCCGACTGCATCACCCTGGGCGCCATCGCCACGGCCACAGCCCCGGCGGCCACGCTGATGGTCGTAAACCAGTACAAGGCCAAGGGTCCCCTGGTGGACATTCTGCTGCCCATCGTCGCCCTGGACGACGCCGTAGGCCTCATCGTCTTCGCCGTCAGCTTCGGCATTGCCAAGAGCCTGATCAGCGGCGTGGGCGTCAGCCTGGTCTCCGTGCTGGTGAATCCTCTGCTGGAGGTCGTTGCCTCCCTGGCGCTGGGCACGGTGCTCGGCTTCATCTACACCTGGTTCGAGCGCTTCTTCCACTCCCGCTCCAAGCGGCTCTGCGTGGCGATCACCTTCGTGGTCTTCGCCGTGTCCCTGTCCATGCTGCGCATCGACCTGGGCGCCGAGGTGGAGCTCGGCTTCTCTCCCCTGCTGGTCTGCATGATGATGGCCACGGTCTTCTGCAACGTCTGTCCCAGCTCGGAAGAACTCATGGCGAAAACGGACCGTTGGACCGCGCCCCTCTTCGTGTTGTTCTTTGTCATCAGCGGTGCGGAGCTGGATCTCTCGGTCTTCAAGGACTGGGTTGCCGTCCTCGTCGGCGCGGCCTACATCCTTCTGCGTTCCACGGGCAAGATCTGCGGTGCCTCCATCTCCTCGAAGCTGACCAAGTGCAGCCCGACCATCCAGAAATGGCTGGGCATCACCCTCCTGCCCCAGGCCGGCGTGGCCCTGGGCATGTCCCTGACGGTCTCCACCCAGTTGGGCCCCGACGGAGCCGTGATCCGCTCCATCGTGCTCTTCTCGGTGCTGATCTACGAGCTGGTCGGCCCCATGCTCACCAAGATCGCCCTGACCAAGGCCGGCGAGATCTCCCCCAAGGAGCTCAACCCGCCCCATCCCGAACAGAAACGCCACCGGGGGCATATCGACACCCCCACCGAAACGCTCAATAAGCTGGCGGAAGCGCCCGCTGCCCAGACAAGCGGAAAATAACACGGAAAGCAAAAGTAAAAAGTAAAAAGTAAGAAGTAAGAAATATCCGTATCGGACATTTCTTACTTCTTACTTTTTTATCCCAACGCGTTCCAAATCTTCCGGACGTTCTCAAACAGCCAGGTGGGCGGTGTGTCGGTGTTTTGGAAATCCTCCAGGGTGGCCTCGCCGGAGAGGACGCCGATGGTATCGACCCCGGCACGGAAGCCGGAGGCGATATCGGTGTAGACCCGGTCCCCCACGACTACGGTCTGCGCTTTCGTGCAGCCGAATTTCTCCATCACGATTTGGATCATGGTGGGTTCGGGTTTGCCGATGAAGATGGGCTCACGGCCCGTGGCGTTGCGGATCATGATGCTCATGGAGCCGCAGTCCGGCACGTAGCCGAAGCTGACCGGGCAGACCAGGTCCGGGTTCGTGGCGTAGTAGGGCACGCCCTTCTGCTCCGTCAGGATCTGGCAGGTCCGGCGGAGCTTTTCCATCGTGAGCTCGGTGTCGAAGCCCGTCAGCACCAGGTCCACCGGCTCCACCTCGGTCGTCACGTCGACGCCCGCCTCCCGGAGCTCCCGGACCAGGCTGGCCGTGCCCTGACAGTAGACCTTCGCCCCGGGATAGCGCTCCTGCAGCAGCAGGACCGCCGCCTGGGCCGAGGTGAAAAAGTCCTCCTCCCCTGCCGGGATCCCCATGGCCCGGACCTTTTTCAGATAGTCCGTGACAGACTTGGAGGAGTTGTTGGTGATGAACACATAGCGGCCGCCCCGGTCGCGGATGGCCGTCAAAAGATCCAGCGTCCCGTCGAAGATCCGGTTTTCCATGTAGATGGTGCCGTCCATGTCCAGGAGCCAGAGGCGCTTGCCGCCCAGCTCCGCTTCTTTTCCCAAAAAGTCCCGCATCTCAGCCCTTGTGGTTCAGATCGTTCTTGATCTGGGTGGTGCTGATTTCCGGGGTCCGGGGCAGATAGACCACTTCGCAGTAGGGCTTCAGGAAGTCGAACTTGCCGGCCCAGTCGTCGCCCATGACGAAGGTGTCGACGTGGTACTCCTTGACGTCGGAGATCTTCTGCTCCCAGCTCTCCTCGGGGATGACCAGGTCCACGTAGCGGATGGCCTCCAGAAGCTGCTTGCGGATCTCATAGGTGAAATAGCACTTCTTCTGCTTCATGTTCCAGTTGAACTCATCGGTGGACAGGACAACGATCAGATAGTCCCCCAGGGCCTTGGCCCGACGGAGCAGATTGATGTGTCCGTAATGGAGCAGGTCGAAGGTTCCGTAGGTGATGACACGTTTCATTTGGTATTCTCCTTTTTGATCTGTTGCAGAATGATTGCGGCACACTTGACAGAGGCGTTTCCGTCCTCGCAGAATTCGTGCTCTCTTGCGAATTCAGCCCATTCGGGGCTGGTCCAGAGGGGCTGAAGCTCCGTCAGAATGGTTTCCAGCTCTTCGTTGCTCTTCGCCAGGGGGAAGGGCAGGCTGTCCAGGGGGAAATAGAAGTCTCTCCCCTTTTGATACGCTTCGATGTCCGTGGCGAACTGGACGATGGGCTTGCCCGTCAGGGCATAGTCGAACATGGAGGAGGAGTAGTCAGTGATCAGCAGGCCCGCCGCGCAGAGCAGCTCCTGCATGTCGGGATAGGCCGTGACGTCCACAAGCCGGTCCCCGTCGTAGGCAAAGAGCTCGCCCGACTGGGACGCGACGTTGGGATGGAGCCGGACAAGGACGGACCACTGGCCCTGGAAGTGCTCTTCGCACTTGCGGCGGACCAGGGCTGTGTCCAGCCGGTAGGCCTCGGTGCTGTGGTCGTCCCGGAAGGTCGGGGCGTAGAGGGCCAGCTTCCGGTCTTCCGGCAGGCCCAGGGCCTGACAGACCTTCGCGTGGATCTCGGCGTGGTTTCGATAGAAAATATCGTTGCGCGGGGTGCCGGTATTCAGCACGGGCCCCTGATACCAAAAGCGCTCCCGGTAGAGCTTCGTCATAAAGCCGCTGCCCGAGATCATCACGTCGCATTGGGCGGAGTCGGACTTGCAAGCCCGCAGATAAGCCGGCTCCAGCTTGTCTTCCACGTCCTGCTCCAGTTTTTTCAGCGTGAAGCCGTGCCAGGTCTGCATGTAGATCTGGCCCTTGCGCTTGCAGTTTTCATACTTGCGGCAATTATCCACCCAGACCTTGGCGGAGGCCAGGGCTTTGAGCTTTTTCATGCCGTGGTTGGGTACGGCGCGGACGCCTTCGGGCAGGGTCTTTTCCGCCGCCTCGTCCCGGCAGAGCCAGACCAGATCCAGGTCCTCCCCGCTTTGGCGCAGGACCTCGCAGATAGCCTTCGGGCTGTCGGAATAGCCCCGGCCGTAATAGCTGTCGAATACGATCCGGTTGTGTTTGATGGGCGTCATCTTACAGATCGCCCTGACGGCAAGATCATGGATCGACATGTTCGTTCTCCTTTTGTTTCAGACGGTCTCGATACCGCCAGATAATCAGCAAACGGTACGCAAGGATCACTGCCTCCGCCACGGACATGGCCGCGCCGAGGGTGATCATATTCATGTGCCCGGTGAAATACAGGATCGCGAGATTGATTACGTGGATCACGGAGCCGAAGATCGTGGAGTAGTTGGCGTGCTTCGCCAGACCCATGGAGGAGAGCATCGGGAAGCCGCAGATATAGCTGGGCAGAATGATGACCGCCGTGGGCAGCATGACCCGCAGCACCTTTCCGGCCTCTTCAAAGCCTTCGCCGAAAAAGAATCTGCAGAATTGCGGCGCGATGACGAACATGACGGCGCAGAAGGCAAAGATGACGGGCTCCAGGATCAGCAGCACCTTCCTGACCAGCCGGTAGTCGTGATGCTTGACCATATAGGGATAGAGGCTGTCGGAAATGGGCGACAGGGCCATCTTGCCCGTGCTCATGAGCTTGTCCGAGGCGGTGTAGTAGTCTCGGACCAGACTTTCCTTGGGCGCCACCATATCCAGGATCACGGTGTTCAGCGCCGAATAGGCCGTGGTGGCGAAGCGGGACAGGAAGAAGACCGAGGACTGCTTCATCCGCAGCCAGACCTCGCTGAAGCTGACCCGGCAGAACCGGACGTTCAGCCGCTTCCTGGCGTCGTAGAAGCAGACCAGGACCGCCACAAAGTTGCCGATGGCCGTCAGCACCGGGATGATCCAGATGTCCTCGGGCTTTTTCAGGAACAGGATGATGCCCAGCGCGGAAAAGGCCCGGATGCAAACCGTCCGGATCGTAATGGCCGACATCTTCTCCAGGCCCCGGTAGAGGTAGTCCGGCAGGATGGCGTTGATGGCCGTTCCGATGAAGAACAGCAGATAGAAGCCAAACTTCCCCTTCCAGGCGTCGATCACCTGGCAGAGCACGAAGAGGACCAGCAGGGCCGCGACGCTGAGGGCCAGCTTGCACAGAGTCACGGCGGTCATAACGGTATTCAGCCGCTGACCGTCCTGGCGGTACCTGGAGACCTCCTCCGTGGCGGAGAACAGGAAGCCGAACTCAATGAAGAGCTGGAAATAGACCATGATCGCCATGGCGACGCCCAGCGCGCCGTAGCCGCCCGCCCCGTCCTTGCTCAAAACCCGTGACTCGTAGGGCACGATGGCCAGGGAGATCAGGTAATTTGAGAAGGTCAGGATGTAGAGCATGAGGGTGTTCCAGGCAAGAGCGCCCTCTTTTTTTCCTTTGAGGTTTTTGAGTTTGGAAAACACGGTGTTGCCTCTTTTTTCAGAATTACGCATCTGCGCAGGCGGCGCACACTGTGCGCCGCTACAGGAGCTTTGCCAATCGGAACATGGTCTTTGCCAGCCTGTAATGCTTCCCCTCCAGCAGCTTCAGAAGGATCAGCTTTTTCTTCCCCAGCTTTGGCAGGAGCTCACACTTGCGGTAGTCCGGGTAATGTTCCTTCACGTAGTTCAGGAAGTCCGGCAGGAAGTCCGCCTTTGGGTCCACGGTGAGGACCCGGCGGGCGGCGTCGAGGACGCTGGTCACGGCCAGGCAGCTCAGCTGGGGCCAAAACTGCTCCGTCTGTCCCGCGGCGTCGAAGGGGGCACGGGCCATGTCCAGGGCGTTCAGGATCTCCAGATTGCGTTTGAGGTTGGAGCTGCGCATGATGGAACCCTCCCGGAGCAGATAGCCGTAGAAGGCGTCGTCAAGCGCGACAATGGAGGCCGCGTAAAGCAGCAGGCTGGGAGTCGTGCAGAGGTCCTCATACCACACCCGGCCCGGGAAACGGATCGAATGATCCAGGAACAGGCTTCTGCGGCAGAGTCTCGCCCAGGCCATGGGCGGGTCCAGCAGAAGCTCCGGGGCCTCCCGCAGCGTCATGGGGCCGGTTTTCCCAGCAGACGGACGCGGCTCCGCGGGACGCTCCTCCCCCGCTTCCGTGACGTATCGGAAGGAAAAGACGTACATATCCGCATGGGTCTTTTCGATCTCCTCCGAAAGCCGGGCCAGGGTGTCCGGGGCCACGGTGTCGTCGGAGTCCACGAAAAGAACATAGTCTCCCCGGGCGTGTTCCAGGCCCGTGTTCCGGGCCGCGCCGAGACCGCCGTTGGGCTGATGGATCACCCGAACCAGATCCGGGTGCTTTGCCCCGTATTCGTCGCAGAGGGCCGGGCACTTGCCGTCGGTGGCGCCGTCGTCCACCAAGATCAGCTCCCAGTCGCTGCACTTCTGGCAGAGCAGGGAGTCCATGCACTTCGGCAGATAGTCGGCTACGTTGTAAACGGGAACGACAACACTGAATTTCATAGCTTATCCTTTCAGATTGAACAGGGTGCGGATCAGGCGCCAGCGCTTTTGGGCCACCAGATGAAGGGCCAGCCGCTTCAGGCGGGGAAGGGTTTTGCTGTAGGGGTTCTTCTTCCAGTCAGGGAAGCGTTTCTCCGTAAAGGCCCGGAGTTCTTCCAGGATTTCGGATTTCGGGTCGATCCGGGCCACCCGCACCGAGGCCGCCAGCAGCACGTGCTGGACCGTCAGGGCACAGAGCTCGTCATAATAGGCTTTCGTCAGCCCCTCGGCTTCAAACCAGTCCAGAATGTCGGCAAAGGCCGGAAGGATGTCCCGGTTCCGGGGGAGCTGACTGCTGTTCATAATGGAGCCGGGCCGATCCAGGTAGTAGTAGAGGTGATCCGGCAGGTTGACAATCTGTTTCGCCTTTGCCAGCAGCTTCGTCACCGTGCGGACGTCCTCGTACCAGACCACGTTGGGGAAGGAAATGCCGTTGTCCTCGAAGACCGAGCGCTTCCACAGCCGCAGCCAGCAGGAGGGCTGGGTCAGCAGGAAGGCGGGCTGTTCCCGCAGAGAGAAGCGCTCCAGGCTCTGCATGGGGCCGGACCACTCCTCCCAGGACTGACCCTCCACGGATTCCTTGAAAAACTGGAAGGAGATCACGTCGGCCTCCCCTTCGGCGGCGACTTCCCGCAGGCGGGAAAGGGCGTTGGGGGCCAGGCGGTCGTCGCTGTCCACAAAGAGGAACCAGTCTCCCGTCGCGGCGGCGATGCCTGTGTTGCGGGCGGCGCCGGGTCCGGCGTTCTTCTGGTGGATCGCCCGGATCAGATCGGGATGCTCGGCGGCGTAACGGTCGCAGAGGGCGGGGCTGCCGTCGGATGAACCGTCGTCGATCAGCAGGATCTCACAGTTCGCCGTGTCGTTGGCAAGGATGGCCTCCACGCTCCGGGACAGCCAGGTCTCCACGTTGTAGATCGGAATGATGATGCTGATTTTCACGAGGCTTTGGCAGCTCCTTTCTTCTGGCTGGCGGGGTATCGGTCCAGACGGCTCAGCTCCCAGAGCATGGCCAGGACCATGGCGAGATAGACGGAGGTATTGATGCGGCGCAGGACGGCGGAGGTGCTGTAGACGCAGAGCATACAGAAGCCGTAGGCTGCGAACACTGCGAGATAGTCCGGACGGAAGACGGAGCGGAACCGAAGCAGCAGGGTTCGCAGGGCCCGAAGGCCGAAGCAGAGCAGGAAGGCCAGCATCAGCCCCAGGCCCACAGCGCCGCACAGGTAGTAGATGGCGTGCAGGTCATTTTCCGGCTCAAAGATCTCGGTGCCGGGAAGAAAGGCGTCCTTGTAGTAGTAGTACAGGGTGGTCTCCTGCCGCATGGTGCCCACCTCCAGGCCGAAAGCGTGGCTCAGCGGCGGGGCGTCCTCCATCAGCAGCTCGCAGAAGCGGAGCATATTGTCCCGCCGAGTGGAGAGCAGCTCCTGATTCAGCGTGTAATCGTAGGCCTTGGCGACCCGTTCCAGGCCGAAGCGGTCGATCATGCCCTGGAGCCAGTAGCGGTAGGCCGCGGCCAGGGCTTCGGGGTCTTCGGTGCGCTCCGTGCCGGGCTCGATGCCGTAGGGCTCCACGGCCCTGTACAGCCGTTCCTGTTTGACCTCGCCCCGCTGTTTCAGGGCGTCCTGATTGGCCTTGGTGGGCGAGAAGGGATAGAGCGCGCAGAAGGCTATGGCGATCATCAGGATCGCCGCGGCTGCGGGACGTCTGGTCTTGTCGGTCACAAAGATGCAGACGCTCAAAAGCAGGCCGGTCCCGGCCAGAATGCCGTAGGCGGCCCGGGTGCCGTTGAAAAAAAGCATGGCAAAGCAGACCGCAGCCGCCAGAATGACCGGAAGCTGCTTTCCCTCGAAGCGGCGCAGAGTCCAGGCAATGATGATCGGCGTGATCATGCCCAGAATGGCGCTCTGGCTGTTGCCCCAGAGGAACCAGCCCAGGACGCCGATGTGTTTGTCGTAGTAGGTATGGGGGTCTGTCCCCGTGACGTTGGCCATCAGAGCGACGAACAGAAACACGACCATATTGACGGCAAAGCCCAGCTTGACTGCCTTTACACAATCCTCATTTTGGCGGATCAGAGTGACGAAGCTGAGCGTCATCAGCGGAAGCATAAGGATCCGGCTTTGATCCTTCAGATCGGAATATATGTCAATCCAGCCGTATTGGTGACAGGCCAGCAGGTGCCCCACCATGTAGAGGGACAGCACGCCGACGCAGAGGAAATAAACCCATTTCTTCCGGCTGAGCAGGAAGCCGACCCAGATCAGCACCGAGATCAGCAGGACCCGGATCAGAAAGGTCACCACGTTGGAATAGCCCAGGGTTTCCTGCCAGTAGGTCAGAACGTCCAGGATCGGCTGTACCACGCAGAAGAGAAGGACAAAGCGCGGCAGCCACGCGGTCAATTTTTCCCGAAACGTAATTGTTGCAGCATTCAAATCCCTCTCCTCCTTTCTGTGTTAGTCTACAGAGATCAGTCTCTTGTCACCTGTCCCCTGTTGCCTCGTCCGTGCGGGGACGAAGGGCGGCCAATGACCACCCCTACAGGCGGGTCTGTTGCCTGTTGCCTGTTGCCTGATGCCTCGTCAGATACCACAGCCCCGCCAGCACGGCGGCCAGGTAGACCGAAGCGTTGTTCCTTCGCAGGACGGAGGCTGTGAAGATCGCGTGGATCATGCAGAAACCAAACGCAAATACAAAGCCCGTGAGCTCCGGGCTCAGCCGCTGTTTCAGCTCCGGCAGCACCCGGATCGCGGCCCGGACCGGGAACCAGATCAGAAAGGCCAGCAGCAGAACCAGCCCCACGATCCCGGTCAGATAGTAGATCCCGTGGAAGTCGTTTTCGGGGTCCAGGCTCTCCCAGCCGTCCTCCCAGGTGTCGGTTCTACCGTGGTAGAAGCCCTTTTCGATGAAGACCCGCATCTCCTTGACGTTCAGGCCGAAGAGGCGGCTCATGGGTCCCGAGTCCTCCATCAGCAGCTTGCAGAAATTGATCTTTTTCAGACGCTGATTCCCCAGAACGGAGGCGTCCGTGGTCCCGCCGTAGAGGGCCAGAACCCGATCCAGGCCGAAGCGCTGGACTGCGCCGTATTGGTATTTGTTATAGATCCGCTCCAGAGCCTCCCGGGAGGGCTGCGTCTCAGCGGACTCGTGGCCTTCCCCGGTAGGCTGCCCTTCCCCCGTGGGCTGCGTCTCCATGGTGTCGATGGCGCTCTGATTTGCCTGGTTCCGGGCCGTCTCGATGCGCCGCCTCGCCTGCATGGGGGAAAGCGGGAAAGCCGCTGCAAAGCAGACCGTCACCAGCAGGATCGCCACTGCCTGCTTCCAGCGGGGCCGGAACCACAGAAAAAGCACCGCAGCGATTCCCAGGCCGCCGCAGAGCAGGCAGGCATAGGCCAGCTTGGGCCCCAGCAGGTACAGAGGCAGCTCGGCAGCAAAGGCGGCCAGGGCCACGGGAAGGACCCGCTTTTCCCAGCGGCAAAGGGCCAGGCAGATCAGTATGGGCATCAGCATCGCCAGAATGGCGCTCTGGCTGTTGGTCCAGAGGAACCAGCCCAGAACGCCGACGCCGTCGTCCCGGTAGGTGTGGGGATCCGTGCCTGTCAGGACGGCCAGCAGCTCGATGAGGACGATCAGCCCGAAGTCGGCAAGCAGGCCCTTTTTCAGCGCGGGCCAGACCTTTTCGTTTTGCCGCAGGAAGGTTATCAGCGGCAGGGTCGTCATAGGCAGGAAGTAAATGCGGACCAGATTGACCAGGTCCGAAAGAGCCAGAGTATAGGTCCCCTCCGCCAGCAGACAGGCCGCTGCGTGGAGGGCCGTGAAAACCGCGAGGACCCCGGCCATGACGCAGTAGACCTTTTTCCGCTCCGTGAGCAGAAAGCCCAGGAGCAGGCCGCCCCCAAGAAGCAGCATCCGCAGAATCAGGGTCAGGACGTTCTCCGTCTCCGAGCGCTGCTGCCAGTAGCCCACGGCGTCCAGCACCGGCTGTACCGCAAAACAGACGAACACGAGGATGGGCAGCCTTGCCCGCAGGGCCTCCAGCCAGGGAGCCCGTGTTTGGATCCGATCCGCGACTCCCTCTGTGTGCTTCCGGTCCTCAGCTCTCGTGCTTCGTTTCATGGTTCCGGGAGAGATACCAGAGCCCTGCCAGAATCAACGCCAGATAGAAGGAGGCGTTGTTGCGGCGCAGGACGGAGGCGGTGTAGTAGGCGTGGATCAGGCTCAGACCGTAGGCGATTGCAAAGGCGCACATGGGCAGCGTAAAGCACTGCTTCCGGCGGCGGATCACTGCAATCAGGGCCCGGACGCCGAAAAAGAGCAGGAAAACGATCATGGCCCCGAGTCCCACGGCTCCGGTGAGGAAGTAGACGCCGTGGAGATCGTTCTCCACGTCGTAGTTATCGGTGACGGGAAGGCCGTTTTTGTCCTGACGCTGGCAGGTCATTTCTTTCAGGTTCAGGCCAAAGAGATGGGAGGCTGTGCCCGTTTCCGCCATCAGCAGCTCGCAGAAGCGGATCTTCATCAGCCGGGTGTTGCCGATGACCGTGGGATCCAGGCTGTAGTTGTAGGCCTCGAAAACCTTGTCGCGGCCGAAGCGCTCCACCACGGACCAGAGGATGTCCTGGGAACGGTAGAGCTTTTCCAGCTTCTCGGCGTTTTTCTCGTCGAGGATGACCTGGGGCTTGCCCGGCTTCTCGGCTTCTTTTCCGGTCTCGCCTTCGGGGCTTGTGGCGGGCTCCGTCTCGATATGGATGTCGAGCTCCTGAATCTGCTTCACAGTCTTTTCGGTGCGGTTCTCGTTGGCGTTGAGTCGTTTATAGGTCGGCGACAGCGGATAAGCCGCCACAAAGAGACAGGTCACCAGAACCATGGCCAGGGCCTGAGGCCAGCGTTTCCGGTTCGTGAGCAGCAGGCAGATTGCCACGCCGATACCGGCAGCGGCCATGCTGGCGTAAGCCAGCCGGGGGGCCAGCACGTAGAGCGTGGCCTCGGCCACAGCCGTCACCAGTATTACGGGCAGGAGTTTTTTCTCCCAGCGTCGCAGGGCCCAGCAGATCGTCACGGGAACGGTCATAGCCAGGATCGCGCTCTGGCTGTTGGTCCAGAGGAACCAGCCCAGGATACCGGTCTTGTCCACGGAATAGGTGTGCGGGTCGGTACCCGTGACGGCGCTGACAAACTGGATCCCAGCGATGAGGAACAGGTCGGTTACCATGCCACGGATCACAGCGGGGAAAACAGCGTCGTTCTGCCGCAGGAAGGTGATAAAGCTGACGGTCATCAGGGGCAGGAAGTAGATCCGGACCAGATTGATCAGATCCTTGATCGGCTCCTGGTAGCCGTTGACCGAACGGGTACAGGCAAAGATATGCCCCGCCGTCAAAGCAGCCAGAACCGCCGCGGTCAGGAAATAGTACCGCTTCCGGTCAGACAGCACAAAGCCCAGCAGGACCGTACCACCGAGCAGAATCATACGCAGGGCCATGGTTACAGCGTTGGAAACGCCGAAATACTTCTGCCAGTAGCCCGCCGCATCCAGCAGGGGCTGGATCACACAGAGCACGAAAACCACCAGCGGCAGCCTGCCGCGAATCCGGTCCAAAATCGCTTTCCCTTTGTTCATAGTATCCCTCTTTTTTTTGGAAGAAAAAGTCCATATCTTTTCAATTTAGTATATCATATCTCATGACGATTGTCCAGCAAAAAAACCGAAGAAAAGCGCTGCGGGAAAACCAAAGGAACGTGTTATACTGAACTCCCATAGAAAGATTGAAAAATGTTCCGTGCAGGAATTGCGTCAGACGAGGCGGAGGACGCAGGCGGGCTTGACGCCCGGCAAGGACGACAACGAAGTATGACACAATTCCTGCCGAAACAGATTAAAGGTTTCTATGGGAGTTCAGTATTACAGGATAAGCGCGACAAAAGAGAAGCGGCATCCGGAACCGGATGCCGCAAGGCTGTTTTATGAAATCAGCCGTTCTCTCTCATCTTTGCAAAGCACTCGCTGCAGTACACGGGGCGATCGGTCTTGGGCTCGAACGGAACGCGAGCTTCCCGGCCGCAGGCCGCGCAGGTAGCGGTGAAGAATTCTCTGGGACCACGGGCCGCGTTCTTGCGGGCGTCACGGCAGGCCTTGCAGCGCTGGGGCTCATTCTGGAAGCCTCTCTCAGCGTAGAATTCCTGCTCGCCGGCGGTGAAAACAAACTCGTTGCCGCACTCTTTGCAAACTAAGGTCTTGTCTTCGAACATGGGATTTTTACCTCTCTTTTGGTTGCCTGTCCATTTTGTGCGCGAACATGGGCAAAATTTGAATATGCTAAACGGGGTGTCCGTTTTCGCCAAGGATGTTTGCCGCCTTGCGGCGGATCCGCTGGACCGCATTGTCCACGGATTTCAATGGTTTTCCGACGCGCCGGGAGATTTCGAGATAGGACGCCCCTTCCAGATAATGCCCCAAAACGGTACGTTCGGCGGAAGATAAACAGTCGTTCAGGCGTTTCATCAGATCCCGCTGGCGCTCCCTGCTGATCAACTCCGCTTCCGGATCGTCGGTCTGTGATACGGCAAGCGTATCGAGCGGAAGCGAATCGTTGAGCGGCGCGTGTTTTTGCGCCGCAGCGGCACGGATCGCGGAGTACATCCTGCGGCGAACGCAAAGCGCTGCGTAGGCCTCAAACGGGGTTCCGAGCTCCGGCGCGTAGCTGCGAATTGCGTCCAGCAGCCCGATCATTCCCTCCTGTACCAGATCTTCATGATCGCCGCCGGCCAGAAAAAGCGGTCTGGCGCAAGCACGTACAAGGCGGGTATAGCGGGTGATGAGCTCATGCATGGCGTCCTGGGAATGTTCAGAACGGGCAAGCAGCTCCAAATCTGAAAATTGACTGTATACTTCTACCATTATTTTAATTTATGCATTGACAATTATACCACGCATTGGGCTTCTGTCAACAAATTTTTTCGCAAAATTGCCGATTTTTTTTCACATCTGTTGGAAATCAACAAAAACGAATGCATAAAAATACCCGAATTTTGCCGAATCGTAAGCGATCAAAGCTTCATCTGCTGTTGCCCGAGATAAGTGATTCCAAGATGATCATAAGCAAGCTGTGTCACACATCGTCCACGGGGCGTGCGGGAGAGAAAACCGATCTGCATCAGGTAGGGTTCGTAGACGTCCTCCAGCGTGACGGCCTCCTCGCCGATGGTGGCGGCAAGGGTCTCCAAACCGACCGGGCCGCCGCCGTAGTTCTCGATGATGGCACGAAGCATGCGGTGGTCGATCCGGTCCAGGCCCAGCTCGTCGATCTCCAGCTTCTCCAGGGCGTGGGCCGCAGCGTCCGCGGTGATGACGCCGTCGTAGTAGATCTGGGCGTAGTCCCGGACCCGGCGAAGGATGCGATTGGCGATTCGGGGGGTCCCCCGGCTGCGGGAGGCGATTTCCCTGGCGCCGTCCGGGTCGATCTGCATGCCGAAAAGGCTGGCGGAACGGGTGACGATGCGGGCAAGCTCCTCGGGTCGATAGAGCTCCAGCCGCAGACTGACGCCAAAGCGATCCCGCAGGGGCGATGAGAGCTGCCCTGCCCGGGTGGTGGCGCCGATCAGCGTAAAGCGGGGCAAATCCAGACGAATGGAGTTGGCGCTGGGCCCCTTGCCCACGATGATGTCGATGGCAAAATCCTCCATGGCGGGATACAGGATCTCCTCCACGACCCGGTTGAGCCGGTGGATCTCGTCGATGAACAGGATGTCGCCGGGGTTCAGGTTCGTCAGAAGGGCGGCCAGATCGCCGGGTTTCTCGATGGCCGGGCCGGAGGTGACCCGGATATTGACGCCCATTTCATTGGCAATGACGCCTGCCAGCGTGGTTTTGCCCAGGCCCGGAGGCCCGTAGAGCAAAACGTGATCCAAGGGCTCGTTTCTGCGTCTGGCGGCCTCGATGTAGACGGCCAGGTTCTCCTTGGCCTTCTCCTGGCCGGTATAATCCCGCAGCGTCCTGGGGCGCAGGGAGATCTCCCCTTCGTCCTGGGGCGTAATGGAAGCCGTGACGACGGGGGCCTCGTAATCATTGGAAAAATCGATGCTCATATCCGTACCCCCTTATTTCATCACCATGGCCCGCAGGCCGTACCGGACAAGCTCCTCGACGCTGAGCTTCTCGGCGTCGGCTCCCTTCAGCGCGGAGGCGGCCTCAGACTGGGTGTAGCCCAGCTCCGCCAGCGCCGCTGTGGCAAGCGCGACTTTGCTGCCGTCCCGGGCGGCGGCGGGAACGGCGGCGCCGCTGTTCCCGGCAGAGAAGTCCAGCTCTCCGCCCAGCTTGTCTTTGAGTTCCAGAATGATCCGTTTCGCACTCTTGGCGCCGATCCCCTTCGCCCGCGTGATGGACTTTTCATCGCCGGTCATAATGGCGAGAGAGAGCTGATCCGGCGAGAGGACGGAGAGGATCGCCAGGGCGGAGGCGGGACCGACTCCGGTGACGGCGGTGAGCAGCTCAAATAACCGCAGCTCTTCCCTGCCGGAGAAGCCGTAGATGTCGAAGGCGTCTTCCTTGACGTTCACGTGGGTGTAGAGCCGACGCTCCTCCCCGACCCGAAGCTGCGACTGGGTGTAGGTGCTGCAGTGGCAGGCATAGCCCACGCCCGCACAGTCCACCACCGCCAGACCCATTTCGAGGACGGTGATCTTTCCATTCAGATAATAAAACATTTTTTGTTTCCCTTTATTCCTGTTTCAATCTCGCCAGCATAGAAGTTTGGCTTCGCGCGTGACAGAGGGCGATGGCGATGGCGTCCGCCGCGTCGTCGGGACGGGCGACTTTTTCCATATGCAAAAGCCGGCGGGTCATGTCCATGACCTGCCGTTTCTCGGCTTTGCCATAGCCAACCACCGCTTGCTTGACCTGCATGGGGGTGTACTCAAAGACGGGGATGCCCGCCTTGGTCAGGGCCAGCAGGATCACGCCCCGGCCGTGGGAGACGCCGATGCCCGTGGTGATGTTGTGGCCCCAGAAGAGCTCCTCCACCGCTGATACGTCCGGCTTCGTGACCGTCACAAGCTCGGTCAGGTCGTCGAACAGAATCTCCAAACGCCGGGGAAAGGGCAGCTCGGGAGGCGTCGTGACGACGCCGTAGCGAAGCAGCCTGTCGTTCCCATGCCCGTCCGACTCTAACAGGCCGAAGCCTGTCGTCGCGTAGCCGGGATCAATGCCTAAAATACGCATTTTCTCAGTGGAAAATGCCGGAAATCCAGCAATAACTGAAGATAACGCCGACGATCACGACCCCGATCAGCACCCAGGCGAGGACCCGGTGACCGATGGGACGCTCGACGTATTCTTCCTTCTTTTCCTGTGCGGCTGCGGCTTCCATTGCCTGATGCTCCAGCTCTTCGCGGTTCATCTCTTTTTCGCTCATAAATACCACCTCTGATCCATGTTACCACAAAACAAACAGGATTGCAAGCAAATTCCCATCGGAAAGTTTTACTGCCTGCCATCGGAAAGTTTTACTGCCGCTGTCCCATCGGAAAGTTTTACTGCCGAAAACTCTCATCGGAAAGTAATGCAGCCCCCACGGGCGTATCGTTCCCGTGGGGGCTGTTGGGTCGGAACCCGTTATCCGGCATACTGCTCCAGCGCGGCGAGCTTCAGGCAGAGGCAGAAGATTTCAATTGCCTGACGGAGCTCGTCGAGAGAGGGATAGCTGGGCGCGATGCGGATGTTGCTGTCGGCGGGATCCTTTCCGTAGGGGAAGGTGGCACCGGCGGCTGTCATGGTGACGCCGGCCTCTTTGCAGAGAGCCAGGGTACGCTTGGCAAGGCCGGGCAGCGTGTTGACGGAGACGAAGTAGCCGCCCTTGGGCTCTTCCCAGTCGGCCAGGCCCAGGGGCCCGATCTCCCGGGCCAGCGTATCCAGTACGCAGGAGAACTTGGGACGCAGCACCTCGGCGTGACCCTTCATGACCTCGATGGTGTGGGCCTTATCCCGGAGGAAGCGAACGTGGCGGAGCTGGTTGACCTTGTCGTAGGAGATGATCTGGTACTTCAGCAGGCTCTGGAGATAGGCCTGGTTGGCCTCGCTGCAGGCCATGACGCTGATACCGGCTCCGGGGAAGGTGATCTTGGAGGTGGAGGCGAACTCATAGACCATATCCGGGTTCCCGGCCTCGGCGCAGAGGGAGAGGATATCCGGGAAGGGCAGATACTCGCCGAAAACCTCGTGGACACAGTAGGCGTTATCCCACATCAGGGCGAAGTCCGGGGCCGCGGGACGAAGCGCCGCAAGTCTGCGGATGGTCTGCTCGGAGTAGACGATACCCTGGGGATTGGAATACTTGGGAACGCACCAGATGCCCTTGACGGCGGGATCTTTTACCAGTTCCTCCACCACGTCCAGATCCGGCCCCTCTTCCGTCATGGGAACCGGGATCATCTCCATGCCGAAATGGCCGGTGATGCCAAAGTGGCGGTCATAGCCGGGAGCCGGGCAGAGCCATTTGAGCTTGGCTTCCCGGGACCAGGGACGGGGGCTGTTCTTCAGGCCGTGGGTCATGGCCTTGGCGATGAGATCGTACATAAGCTGGAGGCTGGCGCTGCCGCCGATGAAGCACTGCTCCGGCTTGCAGCCAAGGATCTCGGCGAAGAGCTGCTTGGCGGCGGGAATACCGGCCAGTTCGCCGTAGTTGCGGACGTCCATTCCGTCGCTGACGCAATCCTCAGGATCGGTCAGAACCGTCAGAATCCCGGAGACAAGGTCCAGCTGTTCCTTGCCGGGCTTTCCGCGGGCCATGTTGAGCTTGAGCTTCCGCTGGCAGACACGGTCATATTCTTCCCGCAGAGTCTTGTAAAGGGCTTCCTTCTCGGGAAGCGTCATCGTTGCAAAGGGTTCCAAAGTATCTTCATCCTTTCCCATGTGGTACACTGTAATGTCACTTGTTTATGACATTTATATTGTACCGCAAATGAGAATGGAATGCAAGCCCGATTTCTTTTTTTACAGCACGAGGCAGATCAGGCCGTTGGCGCCTTCGTTGACGATGCGCTCCAGGGCGCGGCGGAGCTTCATGCGTGCGTCTTCCGGCAGATCGGTGAGCTTTGCGTTCAGTCTTTCGCTGACCAGGTCATAGAGCGTTTTGCCGAACAAATTGCTTTCCCATACCGTTCCGTCGTCGCCTTCACAGGCGGAAACCAGACTTTGTACCAGTTCCCGGGCCTGGACCTCGCTGCCCACCGTAGGGCTCAGTTCCGCGGCCAGATCCGCCCGGAGCATGTGGATCGACGGCGCGGAAGCCCGCAGCCGCACCCCCCAGGCCCCGCCCTTTTTGACCAGTTCCGGAGTTTGGAGGCTTAGTTCTTCCCGCTCCGGGATCACGACGCCGTAGCCTGTGCTGCGAACCTGCTCCAAGGCCGACTGCAGGCGTTCGTATTCCTCGCGGATCTCGGCATAGCGGCTCAGCGCACGGAGCAGATCCGCGTCGTCGTTCATCGTGATGCCGGAACGCTGGGACAACAGTTCATAGAACAGCGCGTCGGGCAGCGTTACGGCATAGCGGATCGTGCCGCAACCCAGGTCGATCTCCCGCACGGAACAGGTACTGACGTCTTCCATAGCCTCCAGGGCTTCAGACATCAGCGCAGCCTTGCTGACGCGCTCTACACGGGGCGCAGCATCCCGGATCACAGAATAGAGCTGCCGTTTGCAGGGATGCTCCGGTTCCAGAGCGTCGAACCAGGAGGGGAAGCTGAATTCCAGCATCGCCGGGGGGAATTGGCCCAGCATTTCCGACAGAATCCCCGTGATCCCGTCCCTGTCCAGCCTCAGGATATCCACTGCCAGCACCCGCGCTCCCGTGCTCTGTTCCAGGCTTGCGGTCAGTTCCGCTGTCTCCTGGGTTTCCGGCCGGGTCGTATTGAGCAGAACGAGAAAGGGCTTTCCCGTGGCCTGCATATCCCGGATCGCACGGAGCTCCGCTTCCGCGTAATCCTTCCGGGGAATGTCGGTAACGCTGCCGTCGGTGGTAATCACGACTCCAACGGTGCAGTGGTCTTCCATGACCTTCTTTGTGCCCAGCTCCGCAGCGTCGGTCAGGGAGATCTCCCGGTCGAACCACGGGGTCGTGACCATGCGCGGCGCCCCGTCCTCCATGGCCCCCAGAGCGCCGGGGATCACGTAGCCCACCGAGTCGATGAGGCGGACGGAGAGTTTTGTCTGCCCGTCGGGACAGATCTCCACCGCCTGTTCCGGGACAAACTTCGGCTCGGCTGTCATGATCGTCTTGCCGGAACCGCTCTGGGGCAGTTCGTCTCTGGCCCGCTCCCGGATGTATTCATCCTGGATATTTGGAAGAATCAGCTCCTCCATTACCCGCTTGACAAAGGTGGATTTCCCCACGCGAACCGGTCCGGTGACGCCGATGTAGACGTTCCCCCGGGTACGCCGCTCCATATCCTCATACAGCTTCATCGTACCACCTCCTCCAGGGTGTTGACTCCCCTGCCAGTTGGGATCAGCAGCAGGCGTTCCCGTGTCAGACAGGCTTCCTCGAGTTCATTGGCCGTCTGGATGGCCTGGACGGTGCTGCCGTTCTCCCGCGCAATCTCCCAGAGATCGCCCGACGCGGCGCGAACGATCAGAGACGGGCCTTCTCCCTTCGGCTCCGGGGTCAGGCTTCCGCCGCTGAGATTGCGCAGCGCGCTCATCTGACAGTAACGCTCCCGCACCCGCAGGGGAAGCAGCAGCGCGCTCCCCTGTCGGCTCGGTTCCGAGGCAAGGCCCAACGTGCAGCGCCAATCCGCCGAGGGATCCGCCTTGCGTTCGATCCGGATCTCCTGCCGGATGAACCTGTTTTGCAGCTTATGGCTGCCGTCATAATACAGGATGTTGACGCCCATGTTGGCCCGGGCCGCATCCTCGCCCGGGGAGGCGGAGGCTTTGTCCCGGAAAACCGTCCAATCCAGCAGTTCTCCCAGCTCCTCAGGCAGGGCAACGCTCTGGTTCAGATCACGTTCCAGGCTGTCCAGGCAGGGCGAGAGCTCCACCGTCTGCCAGGTCGGCTCGAAACTGCCGTTGAGGTAATAGGCGTCCTGGGTCAGGGTAACCGGCACTTCGCCCCAGACCACCATCTGGGCCGTAAAGCTGACGTTGACGAGGAGGCGAAGACTGTCCGGCTGGCCGTCTGTGTCGATCTCCATGTGGTTCAGGATCGGCTGGATCACGAGATCGGCGTCTTCGGACATGCTGCCGTCCAGGTCCGCGTACTGCGAGAAGGGCACTGTGCCGCTCCAGGAGACGAGCTCGTCGTCCTCGGTCATGCCGAGAACGCGAAGGCGCAGTTCTCCCTCGAAGACCGCACGCTCTCCGAGGATGCGCCGCGCTCCGAGCTCCACCGTACACTGGGCTTTGAGCAGCCTGTCGATCCCGGGCCCGGACTCCGGCATCAGCACTTCGTCGGCGATGCGCACCTCCTTTTCCGCTGCGCAGAGCGGGAGCCGCATGGGGAAGGTCTCCGTTTTGCACATGAGCCCCCGCGGACAGCTTTCGACCTTCTGAAGCTCCAGCTCCGTGGGCGTCAAAAGGGTGAGCTCGCTGCCGAGATCCGCCCGGATCAGCAGCTTCCGCTCATTGACGAACCTGGCGTCGATGGATCGCAGCCAGCCCCAGTAGTGCAAAATCGCGTTGGGCTGGGCCTGTACTTTCTTTGTCACCGTAAAGGGGAGCCAAAGCTCCAGCCGTTCCAAACCCTCCTCCCCTTCCGGGACGTAAAGCACGCCGGCCTGAATGCCGCCGGAGACACTCACGCTGCCGCCGGAGCTGTCCACGGTCCGATCCCGGACCAGGACCGTCCCGAAGCAGTCCACCACCTTGCCCAGGGCGGGCAGGGTTTCGGGAATCGCGATCTCTCCGGTCTGCTCCTGATGGAGATCGTCAAAGCGTTTTTCGGCGAGATATTTGATTGTCTGTGTTTGAAACAGAATTTCCATTGCCGCTTCCTCCTTGTGATTTCTGCTAATACTATATGTGTCAGAGTCTTCGGACATGCCTCGCGTTCCTGATTTTTACGGGCATCTGGTCAGAATCCCGATACACAGAAGGAGCCCGCCTAACAGAAAGCTGATCCAAAACGAACCGATCAGGGCTGAAATCAAAAAAGCCGCGCCTGCCCAAAGGATGGGACGGCACAGCAATCGATTGCAGAACATAAAAACACCGCCTTCCGCTGCAAGTCTATGCGGCGGAAGGCGGCGGGTATGACAAGTTGAGAATTGAGAAGTAAGAATTGAGAAGTACGGGCGGATCCTTGATCCCTGATTCCTCGTTCGTGTGGGGAACGGCTTGCGCTCAATGAGCGCCCTTTCGGCGGGACACGGCGGGCAGATTGCCCGCGCTACATTCCCTGATCCCTCGTCTACTGGCGGGTCTCCCAGGGCTTGATCTGCTCCGCGGCTTCGTAGAGCCGCAGGTAGCTCCGGTGGCGGGAAGGGCGGATCTGTCCGGCGGCGACGGCGGCAAGGACGCCGCAGTCGGGCTCTTTTCGATGGGCGCAGTCCGGGAAGCGGCAGCTTCCCAGATAGGGCCGGAAGTCCGGAAAGAGCTCCGACAGTTCCTCCTTGGGGATGGGCTCCATGAGCTCCAGCTCAAAGGAAGAGAAGCCGGGCGTGTCGACCACATAGCTCGCATCCCCGATGGGGAAGAGTTCGACGTGCCGGGTCGTATGGCGGCCCCTGCCCAGCTTTTGGGAGACCTCGCCGGTCTCGATTTTCAGTTCCGGGCAGAGCCTTTGGAGGATCGTGCTTTTCCCGACGCCGGAGTTGCCGGTAAAGGCCACGGTTTTTCCGGAAATGAGCGTTCGCAGTTCGTCGATCCCCTCTCCGGTTTCCGCGCTGGTACAGACCACGGAAAAGCCCGCGGTTTCATAGAGCGCGGCCAGGGGGGCGGGATCTTCAAGATCGCTCTTGTTGACGCAGATGATGGGCTCCACGCCCTGCGCCAGGGAGAGGACCGTCATGCGGTCGATCAAAAAGGGGTCCGTCACGGGGATGGAGCGGGATGCCAGGATCACCAGGGCGTCGATGTTGGCCACCGCGGGTCGGAGAAAGCGGTTCCGCCGGGAAAGGATGGTCCGGACCGTCCCCTTCCCCTGCTCGATCCGCAGGGTGACCCGATCGCCCACCAGGGGGGATTCTCCGGTTTTGCGGAAGATCCCCCGGGCGCGGCATTCCAGGACCTCGGTTCCGGTGTCCACGTAGTAAAAGCCGGAGAGCGCCTTGACAATCACGCCGGTCAATTCATCCATAGTTTCTCCCATCAGGGCGCCGCTGCTTCATCGGAGGAGGACGGCTCCACGTCCTCGCTGGAGGAGGGTTCCGGATCGTCGGAGGATGGCTCAGGCTCGCTGGACGAGGGCTTCGGCTCCGGTCCCATCGAGACCGTGATCGTGATCGTGCTCCCGGGCATTGCTTCGGTGTTGGCGTCCGGAGACTGCCGGATGACCTGGCCCTCATAGACGTAGTCGTTGTATTCGCGATTGATCTTTACAGTGAAATGCAGCTTTTCCAAAGCGCTGATCGCCGCGCTCTCAGACATACCGCTGACGTTCGGCACGGTAACCGTCTGTTTGCCCTTGGAGACGACCACCTTGACCGTGGTGCCTTCCTCCACCTCAGTGCCGCCTACGGGATTCTGGGAGATCACGTAACCGGCGGGGACCTTATCGCTGTACTCCTCGCTGCTGCTGATCTTCAGTTTCTTGGCGGTGATGGAGGCGGTGGCGTTTTCAAGGGACGCGCCGACGACGTTGGGCACGTTGACGGTCTTGGTCTCCTTGCCCTGGCTGATATAGATGGTGACGACCCGGCCGTTTTTCAGCTCGGCGCCTTCTTCGGGATCCGTGCGGGTCACGTAGCCTTCCGGTATGTCGTCGCTGTATTCCTTGTCCGTCAGGATCGTGAGTTCGATCTGCAGCGCCTTGAGCAGGCTGTTGGCGTTCTCAGCGGAATACCCCACGAGCTTCGGCATCTTATCCGTTTTTTCACCCAGGGAGATGTACAGGAACACTTCCGTTCCGACGGGAACCTTTTCTCCGTTGGCCGGACGCTGGTCGAACACCACGCCCGCGGGGAATTTATTGGCGTCCTGGACGTACTCGTAAGAGCTCTCGTTGACGACCAGCTTGATGTAGGGATAGTTCTCTTTGGGGATATCGTCGTAGATGGAGCCGATGAAGATGGGTACGACGACCTCGCTGGGAATGGTCGTGGTGATGGCTCCGGAAGTCGAGGCGCTGTCGCTGGGCTGGGGGTCCTCGCCCCGCTGGCCCAGGATCAGAAACAGCAGACCGATCAGAGCCGCAACCGCCAGCGCGATGGCGGCGATCATCCAGATCCTGCGGCGGCGCTCATCCCGATCCTGGAGTTCATATTCCCGTTCCAGCTCCTTCTTGCGGACTGCCGGGTCCTGCTGCTTCCCCTGCTGGATCCGCGCAGCCCCCGCGGGCGCGACGCTGCCCTTGGGCAGGAAGGTAAAGCGAATGCTCGGGTTCTTGCGGAACTCCTCCATATCCCGGAGCATATCGGTGATGGAGGCGTAGCGGATGTTGATATCGGAGCACATGGCGTGCATGGTGATCTGTTCCAGGCCCGTGGGGATATCGCCGTTGAGCAGCGACGGGGAGAGCGGCGTCCCGTTGATGTGCTGGATGGCGACGCTGACCGGGGTCTCGCCGTCGTAGGGGGGTCTGCCCGTGAGCATTTCGTACATGACCACGCCCAGGGAATAGATGTCGGAGCGGTTGTCGACCCGGGCGCCCTTGGCCTGCTCGGGGGAGATGTAATGGACGGAACCCAGGGCCTCCTTGGTCAGGGTGTTCTGGGCGGAGGTGATGCGGGCGATGCCGAAGTCAGCCACTTTCACGCTGCCGTCTTTGAGGATCATCACGTTATGGGGCTTGATATCCCGGTGGATGATGCCCCGGCTGTGCGCGTGCTCCAAAGCCTTGGCGATCTGCATGGAGAAATGCAGGGTCTCCCGCCAGGAGAGGGGCGAACGCTGATCCATGTACTGCTTGAGCGTGATCCCGTCGATCAGCTCCATCACGATATATTCCATCCCGTCGTTCTTGGACACGTCGTAGACGCTCACGATGTTCGGGTGGGAAAGCATGGCGACAGCCTGGGACTCCCCGTGAAAACGGCGGCGGAAATCCGCGTCGTTGAGATAGTCGTCCTTGAGGATCTTGACGGCTACAAGACGGTTCAGGCGGTGATCCATGGCCTTATAAACCACGGCCATGCCGCCGACGCCGATGATCTCCTGGATCTCATAGCGTCCGTCCAGAAGCTTTCCGATATATTGTTCCATATTCTATTCTCCCTTCCGCTTCAACAGGCTATCAGGACAGCCGTGACATTATCCGGTGCGCCGCGATCCTTGGCGATGCCGATCAACCGCTGGCAGCAGTCTTGCTTGTTCACGCCGTGGATCACTTCAAACAACAGCTCCTGATCCGCTAAATGATTTGTCAGACCGTCGCTGCAGAGCAGGACGCAGTCTCCCGGCCGCAGGACCGCGGTATAGAGATCGCATTCCACGCTCTGTTCGGTGCCGATGGCCCTGGTGATGAAATTCTTGCCCGGATAGCTTTTCGCTTGTTCAGAGCTGAGCTCTCCCCGCTGGACCATAAGCTCCACCAGGGAGTGATCCACGGTGACACGCTGAATGCCCTGGCGGTTCATCAGATAGCCCCGGCTGTCGCCCACATTTGCAAAATATGCGCGCTTTCCGATTACGAGAACCGCCACGAGCGTCGTGCCCATGCCGCTCATATCGGGGTTGAGCTGGGCGTTTTCATAGACGGCCGTGTTTGCGATGGACACCGCCGTGCGCAGGAGGTAGTCTGCCTGATCCTGACTCATGTTGGCGCGGTAGCCGCGCCGGATCTCCTCGGAAAAGACCTCTGCGGCCAGGCGGCTGGCAATATTGCCGGACTTGGCGCCGCCCATGCCGTCGCAGACAACGGCGGTCAGATCGTGGTTTCCAAGCTTCTGGAGCAGATAATAATCCTGATTTTGCGACCGTACAAGTCCGGGATCGGTCATACCCCATACTTCCATTGGCAGGGCTCCTTTCTCATGCGTATTTGCGCGTGGAAATCAGCGGGGGGCTCTGTGAGCGGCCCTACGGCGTCTGTTTTTGGTATTTTCTTCGTAACTGGCCGCAGGAGGCGTCGATGTCGCCGCCCAGGGTGCGGCGGATCGTGCAGGCGACGCCCTGATCCTCCAGGATCTTTTGAAAACGGAGAACCGTTCCGCGTTCGCTGGGTTTGAGCGGGCTTTCCTCCACGTTGTTCAGGGGGATCAGATTCACGTGGGCGGGCAGGCCTTTCAGTTTTTTCAGCAGCAGACGCGCGGTCTCCGGACTGTCGTTCACGTCCCGGATCATGGCGTATTCAAAGGAAATGCGGCGGTTGGTTTTCGCGTAATATTCCCGGCAGGCGGCCAGAAGCTCATCCACGGGCCAGCGGCGGTTGACGGGCATGATCCTGCTGCGGGTCTCGTCGTCCGGGGCGTGAAGGCTCACGGAGAGGGTGAGCTGCAGCCTGCTTTCGGCCAGCTCCAGAATCTTCGGGACGATCCCGCAGGTGGAAAGGCTGATATGCCGCATGCCCACATTCATGCCTTCCCCGCTGTTGACCAGCTCCAGAAAACGGCATACGTTGTCGTAATTGTCCAGGGGTTCTCCGATGCCCATCAGGACGATGTTGGAGATCGGTTCTCCGGAATCCAGCTCGGTGAAGAGCACCTCGTCCAGCATCTCTCCGGCGGAGAGCCTGCGAACCAGCCCGCCGATGGTGGACGCACAGAAGGCGCAGCCCATGGGGCAGCCCACCTCGGAGGAAATGCAGACGGTGTTGCCGTGGTGGTACTTCATCAGTACCGTCTCCACACAGTTTCCGTCGCTGAGCCGCCAGAGGTACTTGACCGTCCCGTCAAGCGCGGAAACCTGGCAGCGGACGACTTCCGGGACGGTGAGCAAATAGCGCTCCGCCAGCACTTCCCGCAGCGCCTTCGGAAGATCCGTCATCTCGTCGAAGGAGCGCACGCCCCGGTGAAGCCAGGTATAGACCTGTTTGGACCGGAAAGCGGGCTGTTTCATCTCTTCCAGCGCGGTTTTCAGTTCTGACAGGGTCAACGATTTGATTTCTTGTTTCATTTCTTTCTCAAGCGCGCGATAAAAAATCCGTCCGTTCCCTCATCGCAGGGCAGCAGGGTCTTCATGCCGGTTTCCACTGTTCCGACGCCGGGAACGGCAAAAGGTTCCAGGTAAAATTCCGGGTGATCCGCCAGAAAGCTTTCCACAACGGCTTCGTTTTCCCGGCGGAGCACGGTGCAGGTGCTGTAAACCAGGGTCCCGCCGGGTTTCAGATGGGTCGCCTGCGCTTCCAGAATGCGGCGCTGGACCTGGGGAAGCCGCTCTGTGGGGGCAAGCTCCTTATAGCGGATGTCCGGCTTTTTTCGGATGACGCCCAGGCCGGAACAGGGAACGTCGGCAATGATCCGGTCAAAGGATCCCGCCCATGCGGGATCGGGGGTGGATGCGTCCTTTTGCAGGGCGTGGATCAGGCTGATTCCAAGCCGTTCCGCACCGGCTTCGATCAGCTTCGTCTTATGGGGATGGATATCGCAGGAGATCAGCTCTCCCCTGTTTTGCATGGTAACGGCAGCGGCAAAGCTCTTGCCGCCGGGAGCGGCGCAGCAATCCAGCACGCGCTCTCCCGGCTCCGGACTCAGAGCAAGCACCGCAAGCCGCGCAGCTGCATCCTGGACGTAAAAGGCGCCTTCGCGGAAAGCCGCGGACTGCTCGATCCCACCGCCGCTCAGCAGCAGGCAGTCCGGCAGCCAGGGATGGGCTTCCGCGTGCAGACCCTCGGCTTCCAGGGAGTCGCGGAGGGTCGGGGTATCGTTCTTCAGCAGATTGGTCTGAATATTGGCGGGAGGGGCCTCATTGTGGCTCGCCAGCAGCGCCTCCAGCTTCTCCTCGCCTACGTTTTCCCGCAGCAGCTCCACCAGAGCGTCGGGATGGCTGTAACGGAGGGAAAGCTCAGTGGGAAGCGTCAGCTTGGCAGGATCCCGCAGCATGGCCCGAAGCAGGGCGTTCACCAGAGCCGCAGCCCGGGGATTGGCCAGGCGCTTGGCCTGCTCCACCGCCTCGTTCACTACGGCATTCGGGGGAAGCTTGTCAAAAAAGCGGAGCTGACAGACTGCCAGGCGCAGAACGTCCAGAACAACCGGCTGGAGCGCCGACAGCTTTCCTTTCAGATAGCGGCTGATCCATGCATCCAACAGCATCCGGTTTTGCAGCACGGCGGCGCAGAGCCGGGTGGCCAGAGCGGCGTCCCGGCGGTCCAAACGGTCCCGGGAGAGATGTTGTTTCAGCGCAGCGTCCATCCATGCGCCGTTTTTTCGGCAGTCGATTAATACAGATAAGGCCGTATCGCGTGCGGACATAGGCCCTCCTTTTTTCGGAAGCGTTTGCGTTGTGCGGGCGGCCAGTGGCCGCCCCTACGATTTCAAACCGTCGCGAAGCGACACCTCAATTATTCATTATTCATTATTCATTATTCATTTGGATCGGGTGTCCCCGGAAGTAGTCGGCGGCGGGCATGGCCTTGCCGCCGGGGGCCTGGAGGCGGGTGATCTGGATCGCGCCGTCTCCGCAGGCCACGACCAGGCCTTTTTTGTTCAGGGCCAGCGGCGTGCCGGGGGCAGTCTTTGTTCCCGGTTCCGCGGCGGACTCCGCGGGCCAGGGGCGAGCCTCCCAGAGCTTGAACTCCGTGCCGCCCAGCACCGCCGTCGCCCCGGGCCAGGGGGTCAATCCCCGGATCTGGGCCAGAATTGCCCGGGCGGGACGATTCCAGTTCACGGGGGAAAGCTCTTTTGTCAGCATGGGGGCGTAGCTGGCCTGGGCGGGATCCTGGGGCGTCCTGGCCGCAGTTCCTTTGGCGATAGCGGCCAGGGTGTCTTTCAGCAGCGCCGCGCCGAGAAGGGCGAGACGATCCATCAACTCGCCCGCGGTCTCGTTCTCCCCGATGGGCGTTTTCCGGATCTCGATGATATCGCCCTCGTCCATGCCGGCATTGAGATACATGGCGGTGACGCCGGTCTCCGGCAGATCGTTCAGGACGGCCCACTGAACCGGAGCGGAGCCCCGCAGCGCAGGCAGGACGGAGCCGTGGATATTGATGCAGCCCAGAGGCGGGATGTCCAGGACCCGCTGGGGCAGGAGCTTTCCGTAGGCCACGGCGATGATCAGATCCGGCGTAAGGCTCCGAAGCTCCTCCACCACGGCGTCGTCCCGGAAGGAGGCGGGCTGAAAGACCGGCAGGCCGTGCGCCTGGGCCAGGAGCTTGACCTCGGAAGGGATCAGCTTCATGCCCCGATTCTTGGGGGTGTCGGGCTTGGTGTAGACGCCGACGATCTCATGCTCCGTCTCCAGGACGGCGGCAAGGCAGGTCGCGGCAAAGGCCGGAGTTCCCATGAAGACAAGCTTCATTCGTCTTCCTCCCGGTTTTGTTTCATGAGCGCCTCGTATTCCTCCTCGGTGAGCATCCGATAGGCTTTTTCGGTGTAGAGGTGTCCGTCCAGATGCTCCAGCTCGTGGCAGAAGCAGCGGGCGATCAGCTCTTCGCCCTCATATTCGTACCAGTCTCCGTGCCGGTCCTGGGCTTCGATCTTCACCAGATTGGGCCGTTTTACCATGCCAAAGCGGCCGGGAACGCTCAGGCAGCCCTCCAGGCCGTCCTGTTCACCGGACTCCTCCAGAATGCGGGGGTTGACCAGCTCCACGATCTCGTCTCCCAGGTCCACCACGACGACGCGGCGCAGCACGCCCACCTGGGGCGCCGCAAGACCGACGCCGTTGGCCTGGACTACGGTTTCCTTCATATCGTCGATGAGGGTGGCAAGCCGGTCGTCAAAAGAGGTCACGGGTCTGCACATCTTATTCAGTGTCGGATTTCCGTCTGTCAATATCTTTCTCAATGCCATATTGGTTCTCCTAACAACTCAGAACTAACAACAAAAACGGGATTATTCGTATCCGTTTACGTCCACATACAGGCTGACTTCCCGATTTTCCTTTTCCTTCGAGAAGCTCTTGATCAGCGCGGCCAGCTCCTGCCGAAGCGGCTTGGAGTTCGCGCACAGCAGCGTAAGACGGTAGCGGTAGCGGTTGTTGATTTTTGCGATGGCCGCGGGGGCGGGCCCCAGCAGATCCGTCACGTCGGTGCGAAGCCGCGTCTGCGTCAGCCGCTGCCAGAGCGCCTGGGCAAATCGCTTCGCGCAGTCCTCCACGTGGCGCTCCGGAAAGCCGATGAAGCCGATCTGGATCTGATCGCAGAAGGGCGGGCAATTCCGCAGCCGACGCAATGGCAGCTCCGTCTCATAGAAGCTGTCGTAATCCTGGGCGGCTGCCTGGCGCAGGACGGCGTTGCGGGGCGTGAAGGTCTGGATCATGGCGGTGCCGGTCTTCTCGCCCCGTCCCGAACGCCCCACGACCTGGGTGATCAGGGAAAAGGTCGTCTCGGCGGAGCGGTAGTTGTCCACGTACAAAGAGGCGTCCGCATCCACGACGCCGACTAAGGTCACGTCGGGGAAATTCAGTCCCTTGGCGACCATCTGGGTGCCGATGAGCACGGAGACGTCCTCCTGGGCAAAGCGGCTGAGCACCGCCTCGTGGGGATTCGTCGGCGTGATGGTATCGGCGTCCATACGAAGAAGCTTTGCCTCGGGAAGCAGCTTCCCCAGGTCGTATTCAAGCTGCTGCGTGCCGATCCCCACCCGTTTTAACGTGCCGCCGCATTCCGGGCAGGAAGCAAACACCGGCTGGGAGTGGCCGCAGTAGTGACACATGAGCCGCTCGTTGGCCATGTGATAGGTCAGATTGACGCTGCAGCGGGGACAGCTTGGAACGTAGCCGCATTCCACGCAAAGAACCAGGCGGTTGCTGCCCCGGCGATTCAGAAGAAGGATCGACTTTTCCTTCCGTGCGATCCGGTCCCGGATCGCTTCCAGCAGCCGTCCGCTGACGGCGGTGGGATTGCCGGCGATCAACTCCTGCTTCATGTCCACCAGCTCCGCGCTTGGAAGTTCCCTTCCGTTGTAGCGGGCAGGCAGACGGAACAGACTGTGAACGCCGTTCCGGGCGCGGTACATGGTCTCCACGCTTGGAGTGGCGGAACCCAGCACGACCAGGGCCTTTTCCCGGTTTCCGCGGTACAGGGCGACCTCCCGCGCATGATAGCGGGGGCTGTTTTCCGATTTATAGGTATGTTCCTGCTCCTCGTCCACGACGATCAGGCCCAGCTCCCCCAGCGGCGCGAAAACCGCGGAGCGGGTGCCGACCACGACCCGGGCTTCGCCCCGATCGATGCGCTTATACTCGTCGTAGCGTTCTCCGACCCGAAGCCCGCTGTGGAGCACGGCGATCTCCTTGCCGAAACAGGCGGAAAACAGGCTCAGAAGCTGGGGCGTCAAGGCGATTTCCGGAACCAGAAGCAGGGCCGACCGGCCCTGGGCCAGGCAGCTCCGGATCAGATTGATATAGATCGCAGTCTTTCCCGAGCCGGTAACGCCGTAAAGAAGCGCGGAGCCCGGATCGTAAGAGTTCAGCTTGGCAGAAAGCCCATCGAAGACGTCCTTCTGGGCAGGCGTCAGCGCAAAGCGCGTATCGCCCTCATAGGGCGCAATTTTGGCGCGGCGTAGAAGCTCCTGGGCCGTGATCCGCAGCAGACCTGCCCGCTCCAGAGAACGGACCGTCTGCAGAGAGGCGCCGGTAAAATACTGCAGCTCTTTCTGGGAGATCACGCCGACGGTGGAAAGCAGCTCCATCACGGCGCGCTGCATGGGAGCGGCCTTTCCCCGGGCCCGCAGATGCTCGGCGATCTGTTCGGGTTCGGCGGTGAGCTCCAGGATCAGCTCGGTCTTATCGCTGTTTTTGTGTCGCAGCTCGGTGTCGGCCCGGAGCCAGCCCCGATCCCGCAGGCGGCGCAGGGCTTCGCTTATCTCCGGCCCGCTGCCGCACTGCCGATAGACGGCGTCGTCCGTCATGCGGCCGCCGGCGTCCCGCAGCAGACTGACCAGCTTTGCGGTCAGGGGTTCGTCACGCAGGCGTGATTCCCAGTTGTCCGGGAGCTTTGCAAGGGCGAATACCTCCCGGCTCTTCAGCCAGAGCCCCGCCGGAAGCATGGCCCGGATGGCGTCGTAGAAGCTGCAGAAATAGCGCTCGCGCACGAAGGCGGCGATCCGCAGCATCCGCTCGGAAAGCACCGGCTCGGGATCCATCAGCGACTGAATCGCTTTCAGCGAGGGATCTGTGCCCGCCTCCAGAGCGAGGATCATCCCTTCCCGGAGCCGGTTGCCGGATCCGAAGGGAACGCTTACCCGGCAGCCGGGCTTTGCAGCGCTCAGCTCTTCCGGAAGTTCGTAGCTGTAGGGTTTGTCGATGGCGTAGACCAGGCCGTCTACGGCGATTTTGGCAATCATCGTGGCCTTAGCTCCGCGGTCGGCGCCGGGTTCACCGCAGGTATTCCTTCTTGACCTCGGCAGCGAGCTTGCCTTCGGCAACCTCCCGGATTGCCAGGGTCACGGGCTTCTCCGTGGTTTCCTCGCCGAATTCCTTGGCCTCGATGGCGATCTGACGGGCTCTGCGCGCTACGACGTTAACCAGAAGATAGCGGCTGTCGATGTGGGTCAAGAGTTCACTCATGGGGGGATAAAGCATTTAAAGCGCCTCCTTCAAAAGATGCTGCTGATGTTCGGATTGTAATTCCTCGGAGCGGAGGATGGATTGAACGTCGTCCACGGCGTCTTCCAACAGATCGTTGACGACAATGTACTGATACTGGGGCGCGATCAGATACTCCATGCGGGCTTGCTGAAGCCGCATCTGAACCTTTTCCTCGTCGGTATCGCCCCGGCCCCGCAGGCGGCGGGCCAGCTCCTCAAAGGAGGGCGCCGCAATAAAGATCGTGATGGCGTCGGGACGGCGATGCATGACCTGGACGCCGCCCTGGACCTCGATCTCCAGGATCACGTCGAAGCCCTGCTCCAGCATCTCGTCCACCGCTTTTTCCGGGGTACCGTAGCGGTTGCCCACGTACTGGGCGTGCTCCAGGAACAGATCGGCTTCGATCATCCGTTCAAATTCTTCATGGGTAATGAAATGGTATTGGATGCCGTCGGTTTCCGTGGGACGGATGGGGCGGGTGGTGGCGGATACGGAAAGCCGCACCCGGGGGTCTCTGTCCATCAGCGCCTTGACGACGGTTCCCTTTCCGACTCCGGAGGGGCCGGAAATTACGATCAGTCTACCCTTCCTCTTCATCTTCTTCCTCCTCTTCTCCTCCGTCCGCACGTGCGCGGACGGTCTTCGGCTCCAGGGCGGATAGGATCACGTGATCCGTATCCATCACAAGGACCGATCTGGTTTTTCTGCCAAAGCTGGCGTCGATGAGCATGCCCCGGTCCCGGGCCTCCTGCACCAGCCGCTTGACCGGCGCGGAATCCGGGCTGATAACGGACAGCAAACGCTGCGCAGAGACAAGATTACCAAATCCAATATTTATGAGTTTCATCGCTTCGCCCTATTCGATGTTCTGGATCTGTTCGCGGATCTTTTCCAGCTCTGCCTTTACGTCCACGACGGTGCGGGCGATTTCCAGATCGGCGCACTTCGATCCGATGGTGTTGGTCTCCCGGTTGATCTCCTGCATGAGGAAGTCAAGCTTTCTGCCGATGGGCTCTTTCGCGGAAAGCATGGTGCGAAGCTGATCCAGATGGGAGCGGAGCCGTACGGTCTCCTCGTCCACGGCGACCTTGTCCGCGAAGATGGCAGCCTCGGTGAGGATGCGGGCCTCGTCCACGGAGGCGGAATCCAGAACCTCCCGCATCCTGGCCAGGAGCTTTTCCCGGTATTCGGCCACGGTCTGGGGAGAGCGCTGTTCCACAAAGGCGATTTTCTCCAGAATGAAATCGGCCTTGGCGGAAAGATCCCGGGCCAGGGCCTCGCCCTCCGTGCGCCGCATGACGTCGTAATTGTCCAGGGCTTCCTGCACGACGCCAAGCAGCTCCGCCTTCAGCCTGTCCTCGTCCTGCTCCGTCTTCTCGACGGTGAAAACGTCGGGCAGCCGGGAAAGGGTGCTGACGGAGATATCGTCCCGAACCGGATAGCCGTCGGCAATGGCCTTCATGGCTGCCAGGTAGCCCTCCAGAACAGGCTTGTTCAGGACGATGGAGACGTCGGTGCTCTGGGTCATGTTCACGGTGACGAAAACGTCCACCTTGCCCCGGGTGACGGACTGCTTGACGGCCTGTTTGACCGCCTCCTCGCAGAAGGTGTAGAGCCGGGGCAGCTTGACGCCGCAGTCCAGATACCGATTGTTGACGGATCGGAGCTCGACGGTGATCTGCTTGTCCGCGAAGACGCCGACGGCCCGGCCGTAACCGGTCATACTCTTAATCAAAATGGGTCGCTCCTTTGTTCAAGTGTTCAAGTTTTCCTGATGCATCCCGCATCAACAGCCCCGTCTGCTGCCGAGCAGACAGTTCAGGCAGAGCAGGGCGTTGCAGATATCACAGGCAGCGTCCATATCACTGCTTTGATAGTTGGATTGCCGATAGGGAGAATAGCCGCCCTGGACGGTACGCAGCGCGGTTTGGTATTCGTAATTGCCGGGCATCATGGCGCAGGCGGTCTGGTAGTTCTGCCGGGCTTCGTCAAGCCAGCCGCGGCGGTAGGCTATGACGCCTTTGAGGTAGTACCACTCGGCGTCCCGATCGGGCGCGGTATTCAGAAGGGATTCCGCAGCGTCAAGTTGGTTGGCGTTGATATAGGAGCGGATCTGCGCGTAAACGCCGCTGCCGCCGCTGTAGCCGTGATAAGATTGATAGCTGTTCTGATAGCCGCCCTGGCTGCTGCCGGAATTCCCGCTGCTTTGGCCGCTTCGTGCCTTGGTGATGGTATCGTAGGCCTCGTTGATCTCCTTCATTTTCTCGGAAGCGAGGTCTGCCAGCGGGTTGTTGACATAGTTATCGGGATGATATTTTTTTGCCAGTTCCCGGTAGGCGGATTTGATCTCACTGTCGGAGGCGGATCGGGATACGCCGAGCACCTCGTAGGGATCTCTCATTTATGTTTCTCCTTTGGTTCAGAATTCATCGCTTCGCCTGACGGCGGAGCGGGCAGACGGCCCTGCAGGCTTCATTTTTCCCTTCGGGCGTGTCTGCCGCCTGCTTTCCGTTCCCTGCCGCTTGAAAAGCGGATCCTGGCTCTGCTTTGGAATTTTCCGGCCTTGACGGCCTCGAAAACCGATGGCAGGCCGAGATATATGACGTTTTCCATCAGACTCCCGAAGGAGCGGAGGGGAAGCAGCGCCAGGGCAGACCCGGCAAGATTCACCGAGCTGTCGGTAAGCTGGGTCAAATAGTCCAGATCCTCCTGCGCAAGTTTGCCGTCTTCCGGGGAAAACCGAAAGCGCAGCGGATTGTATCGCTTCCTTTGACAGTCCTTTTTCAGGTCGTCCAGGGCGTCGGCCAAGTAGAGAAAGCGGCCTGTCTGATAGAGAAGCTCCTCCATCGGGCGGCGGACGGCGGGATCCGAAGACTCCGTGGCGCAGCCCGAAACGATCCTCGCGAAGGCGTCCGAAACGGCGTCGATGGACGCGCAGTTCTCCGTTTCCAGCTTCCTCAGCGCTTCAAGCTGGTTTGCAGTCAGTGCGGCAAAATCGGGAAGACGGCGGGCGGCCTTTCGGTAGGCGCGGCGGAAAACATGGCTGAGCAGCCGACTTGGAAGGCCGCGGAAGAAGCTTTCGTCCCGCACGTCGTCCCGCAGCTTTTCCCAGCAGAGTATCACCGTGCAGGCTGCGGCGTTCTCATACCCCTCGGAATCGCGGAAGCACTGCATGCTGCCGCAGACCCGGGCGGGACACCGGCAGCGGGTCGTCTGCTCCGTTTTGCGGAGCGAAGCCTGAAGCATCCAGAGAAAGGTCATATCGTAGTTGACCAGGAAACGGGTTGGAAAGCCGTATTGCTTCCCAAGCGTCCGGCACAGGCCGCAATAGGCGGCCTGATACGCGTCAAGCTCCGCCTGGGTCAGCTTGTCGCACCGGGGTCTTACATAGCCGAACACCGCCGCTTAGTCTTCGCCTTCGGTTGGTTCGGGCTCAACAGCAGAAATCACCACGATGATCTCCACGGATTCCGTCACGCCGACGTTTGGATGATTCGGATTGATCACCTTACCGGAGATCGAATAGCCGCCGGTCTCCGTATAGTCTGACATATCCACTTCGATATAGATCCCGTTGTTCTCGCTTTGCTTGATTTCCCGGATCTCCGCGGTGCTGCCGCGGATTATGACCTTAGCCGATTTCGAGATTGCTTCGCTCTTGTATTGCGCCGGTTGATTGATCAAACGAATATCCGTAACGTTGATCGTATCGGTGGTGACGCCTTTGAGCAGAACCTTGACGATCGCTTCGCTTTCGTCGTTGATCAAGGAGACACTGCCGGGGAACGAAAGCGTGTAAGTCAACTCATTCTCGTTGTCCAGCGTGGACAACACCAAAGTGTCAAGAACGTAGACATCATCGAGCTGATCGATATCTTCGCTGTCGCCTTTGACAAGAACGGTCTGCGGTTCGATGCTGATCTCTGCGTTTTCATTTTTGACGCCGCCGCCTTCCACCGTGTTCACCGCAAGCGTCAGCTCCTTCGTGCGATAGACCGGCAGCCTCATGTCGATCTGGGTCGCGCTGACGGTAACGGCTTCGGAGCTGAACTCCACCGCTTCGTTGTTTTCGTCCAGGAAGGTGACGTCAAGGGTCGTTTCCACGATTTCCTGCACATCGGAGACGTCAAAAGCCACCACAGCCTTCACGACCCTGTCCACCTCAAAGTCGGGTCCGCGAAGCGTAATCGTATCGGGGTTCAGTTCGGCTTTTTCCAGCAGATAGCCGTCCTGGACCGCGCCGATCCGTTCCAGGGAAACCGGGACGGTTTTCTCGATGAGACGGTTGACCGTGACGGTGACGGAATCCACGCTCTTGCGAACCAGATCCACGTCGCTGGCACGGACTGTGTCCGGGAAGGTCACGTTGCAGGTCAGCGCATAGACGCCGGGCTCCTTGATGCGGCTGGCGTCGGCGTTGACGGTGATGGATTCCGCGTTGAGTTTGTTGAGATTGACGCGGGAGGTGTTGAGTTCCACCGAAAGCGTGCTGTAGTCCTGATCGGTGATAATCAGATCGCGCTGCTCCAGGACCGCGCTGCCGTCAATGTTGATGGGAATGTTTCGGACGCTTTTCGCGGCCTCGGGCGCGACGGCTGTGACCACATAGAGCCAGAGCATCACCGCACCCAGAAGGGCGACCAGCATCATAATGATCTTACGCTTCTGACCCATTGTCGTCGCCTCCCTTCCCGCGGGTCTTGTTCTTGATGAATTCGAACACGCCGCGCTGTTTTTCCTCTCCGACCAGCTTCTGAACCAGCAGCTTGCGAAGGGTTTGCGTGGCCAGGTGCCGCTTGAGCATTCCCTCCTCGGCAACCGAAATCGCGCCGGTCTCCTCTGAGACGATAATGACCAGGGCGTCAGAGCTCTCGCTCATGCCGACGCCGGCTCTGTGCCGCGTTCCCAGATCGGTGGAGAGGGTCCGGTTTTCGGACAGCGGCAGCACGCAGCCGGCGGATTCGATCCGGCTGTCCTGAATGATCATCGCGCCGTCATGGAGCGACGCTTTGGGGAAGAAGATATTGCGGATCAGTTCCTGGGAGACGGCGGCGTCCACTTTCGTACCGGTGGCGGCGATCTGTTCCAGAGAATTTGTCCGTTCGAAGACGATCAGAGCGCCGACCCGTTCCCTGGACATGGCCTCGCAGGCCTCAACCACCTGGTCGATCGCTTCCACGCTGTCCCGCTGGCTGGGGCCGTTGGTCAGGCCGATCAGGCCTTTGACCGTGCTGCGGCTGCCGAGCCGTTCAAGCAGACGGCGCAGCTCCGGCTGGAAGACGATGACGAGGGCGACGAAGCCGAGCTGTAAGATACGGTCAAGCAGATAGTTGACCGTATGCAGGTTCAGCAGCTCCGTCACCAGGGTCGCCACCAGTAAAATGACAATGGCCCAGGCGATCCGCTTGGCGCTGGTATTCCAGATCAGGTAGATCACGTAATAGATCATCACGGCAACCACAAGGATGTCGACGATGTCCATCACGCCGATCGTGGGGAAGGTCTTCGTCAGATTGGCGAAAAATTCTTGTATTTCTTTCATATGAGAAATCTCCTGCAGCTGTGTGACACACTTATACATTATACAATAATCCTATTTTATCTCATAAATTATATCTCATTCAATTCAAAATAGCAAGTGTTTTTTTACGTTCTCCCTGAGCGCCGGAGCTTACGGGCGACGGCAAGAAAGCCCTCGATCTCAGGAGGCGTCGTCATCGCAGAAACGGACAGACGGATCGTTCCCTCCGGAAGCGTCCCTGCCGTCCGATGGGCGAGCGGCGCACAGTGCAGGCCCGCTCTGAGGGCGATCCCGTGATCCGAAAAGGCGGCGGCCGCCGTTTCGCAGTCCATGCCGGGGAAGCGAAAAGACAGGACGCCAAGCTGTTCCGGCCCCGTAAAGGTCTGCGCTCCAAGCTCGGAAAGGCCCTTCTCCGCTGCGGCAAGCAGCTTGCGCTCTCTTTCCAGCAGGCGCTTCGGATCCTGGGACGAAAGCCAGCGCAGACCCGCGCCCAGCCCGGCGATCCCCGGCACGTTCAGCGTCCCGGCTTCCATGCGGTCCGGCAGTTCGTCGGGCATCGTCTGCGCCAGCGAACGGCTGCCGGTTCCGCCGAAACGCAGCGGCGCCGGAAGCTCCCGGCAAAGCAGCAGGCCGGTCCCCTGGGGGCCAAGCAGGCCCTTGTGTCCCGGCATGGCCGTAAACGCCGCGTTCCATTCCGCGGGACGAACCGGGAGCAGGCCGGCGGACTGGGAGGCGTCCACCACGAAGGGGATGCCCCGCTGCGCGCAGATCGCGCCGATCTCTTTTACCGGCAAAACCGCGCCGAATACATTGGAAACGTGGAGGCAGACGGCGACACGCGTATCCGGCGTCAGCGCTTTCTCAAAGCGTTCCAGCCAGGCGGCGGGACAGAAGATGGGTGCTGTGACCGGAACGGTCTCAGCGCCGAGGCCTTCCAGCGTACGGGTGACGGCGTTGTGTTCCAGACCGGAGATCACGACCCGGTCCCCAGCGTTGACGAGGGTGCGAAGGGCGGCGTTCAGGCCCTCGGTGGCGTTGGCGGTGAAGCAGACCCGTTCCGGTTCCATTCCGAAGAAGCGCCCCGCAAGAACGCGGGTCTGCCAGACGATTTCCCCGGCTTTGGCCGCGGCGGCGTGACCGCCCCGGCCGGGATTGGCGCAGCTTCGGATCGCCTCAACCACGGCCCGGGGTACGCCGGGGGGCTTGCGCAGAGTCGTAGCGGCGTTGTCCAGGTAGATCATAGCGTCGCCCTCTCAAAAGTGCCGTCGACCCGGCGGAGCCACCGACCCTCCATCCGGACACCGGCCCGGTTCAGAATCTCCGCAGCTTGCGGCCAATCCGCCTGCCGCACCGCAAGGGCGTAGGCGCAGCCCTGCGTCGAGGTGGCCGCCGGAGCCCGGAGCAGACGGCAGCGAAGCCCTGCACGGAGCAGGGCGTCTCTTCCCTTCTGTCCGGGCGTAACGGATCGAACGGTAAAATAGCAGTCATACATAAGAATCCCTCCCGGTCATCCTATGCGCCGAGGCGAAAAAAGGGACCTTTTCCCGTATTGACGCGCAATTACGGGAAAAGGTTCCTGTGATCCTTCGGGTATTCCAAAGTCGGATTGACGGTGGATTATCGGATGAACATGCCGCTGGCCTTCATGGAGATATAGTTCCGATCGCCGAGCACAAAATGGTCTATCAGCGTCACGTCGACCAGTTCCAGCGCCTGGGCGATCTGCCTGGTATAGGTGACGTCTTCCAGCGAAGGAAGCAGCGTGCCGGAAGTATGGTTATGGGCCAGCACAACGCTGGTGGCTTTCGCCAGAAGCGCTGCTTCCACCACCCGGCGGAAGGGCAGATTGACGGAATTGACAGCGCCCCGGCACAGCTCCCGACACTCGATCACCCGGCAGCGGGCGTCCAGAGAAAGCAGCCAGGCCCGTTCCTCCCCCGCTCCATCGGTCTGGGCCACCAGGTAGCGGCCGATCTCTCCGGTGTTTCGGAGGAATACCTGATCGGTCAGCCGGGAACGCTCGCACCGTCCCCAGAGCTCCGACGCGAGTCGGATCAGCGCCGCCGTTCGGGGTCCGACGCCCGAGACAAGCTGCAGCTTTTCCACAGGAGCCTCGAAGACCCGGTGCAGGCTGCCGAATTCGTTCAGCAGGCGGTGGGCCAACGGATTGACGTCCCGTCGGGAAATGGCGTATCCCAGCAGCAGTTCCAGGGCTTCGACGTCGGAGAGGCTGTCGATCCCGGCTGAAAGGTAGCTCTCCAGCATTCTGGCCCGATGACCGCTGTGGATATTTCCGGGTCTGGTTTCATTTGGCACGGTGTTTCGCCTCCTTCCATCGGAACAGCAGCAAGAGCACAGCGATGCCTACGGCAACACCGGAAAAATCAAGCAAAACGTCCCGGATTTCGCCGCTGCGTCCGGGGATAAAGGTCTGCAGATACTCGTCCGCCGCTGCCGCGAGGAGTCCGACCCCAGCCGGAAGAAGCACATTCCCTTTTCCGATCCATTTCCAGTCGAGACAGAGCAGAACGCCCAGAATACCGTATTCGGTAATATGCGCAAGCTTTCGGACGAGATGCATGGTCAGGAACGGGAAAAACCGCAGAAGCAGTTCCAGAACGGCGCCGCTTTCGGCGTCGGACTCCTCCGCATTCAGCGCGGATCTGGCGAAAATGAACCAGAGCCAGAGAACCGTAAGCGCCAGGGCCAACGGCAGTCTCCATTTCTTCAAGCTTTCATCCCCCTTTGATCCGTTTCCCCTGCTACTTTATCACATCTTTCTTGAAAAATCAACGATTATCGGTTTACAAAGCCCCGCGGATATGCTAACATGGAACCGGATAGAGTTTCATTTTTACCTTGCGTCCCGCGTTTCCCAAAATGCATCAAAAAAGAGGTGATTTCATGCCCGGACCCGGCGGTGGACTCGGTCCGCGGGGCTTCCTCACCGACGAGGAAAAGAAAAACAAACCCAAGGTAAGCAAGGCGCTTCTGCTTCGGATCCTGTCCTATCTCAAACCCTACTGGCTGCAATTCCTGTTCGTCTTCGTGGCGATCCTGCTCTCTGCCACGGTGGGTCTCCTGCCCTCCATCATCACGGGCCGCATCGTGGACGAGGCCCTGGTGGGCAAGAACATGAAGCTCTTGATCCAGCTTTTGCTGGCGGCTTTCGGCACCCTGACCATCTCCCAGGTCATCGGCGTGCTGGAGAGCTACATCAACGCCTGGATCTCCCAGCGCATCATCTTCGACATGAAGAACCAGATGTACGACCATCTCCAGCACATGCCGCACGCCTTCTTCACCTCGGAGAAACAGGGCGACATCATCACCCGCATGAACACGGACATCTCCGGCGTCAGCTCGGTGATCTCCGGGACCCTGTCCTCCATCGTCAGCAACGTTGCCACCGTGGTGACCTCCCTGGTGGCACTGTTCACCATGAGCTGGCAGCTTGCCCTGGTGGGTCTGGTGGTGATCCCCCTGCTGATCCTTCCCACCCGCAGCGTGGGTCATACCCGGTTTAAGCTGTTGAGCGAGAGTCAGGCAAAGCACGACGAGATGAACCAGATGATCAACGAGACCCTGTCCGTCAGCGGCTCGCTGCTGGTCAAGCTCTTTGCCCGGGAGGATCGGGAGTACAAGCGCTTTGTCGGCATCAATCAGGAGGTCACGAAGCTCAGCCTCAAAGAGCAGCGCTCCGGAAAATGGTTCGGCGTGATCATGGGCATGTTCACCCAGCTCGGTCCCCTGCTGATCTATTTCGCGGGCGGCTGGCTGATCATCGCCAAGTCCGATACCAGCCTCACCGTCGGTACCATCACGGCCACCGTGGCCCTGATCAACCGTCTCTACCGGCCCGTTCAGAGCCTGCTGAACATCCAGGTGGATTTCACCCGATCCCTTGCCCTCTTCACCCGGATCTTTGATTACTTTGACATGAAAAATCCCATCGTCTCCAAGGACAACGGGATGAAGCCGGATATGAAGGACGCCGACATCCGCTACGACCACGTGGCCTTCTCCTACGACCCGGAAAAGCCGCTGCTGACGGACATCGACTTTACCGTCCCTGCAGGAAAGATGTACGCCATCGTGGGTCCCTCGGGCTCCGGCAAATCCACCGTAGTCAATCTCCTGCCCCGGCTCTATGACGTGCTGGGGGGCAGCGTTACCGTGGGCGGCGTGGACGTGCGGGACATGGATCTGACGTATCTCCGTTCCAACATCGGCGTGGTGACCCAGGAGAGCTATCTCTTTAATGGGACTATCCGGGAGAATCTGCTCTACGCCAAGCCGGACGCCACGGACGCGGAGCTGGAGCAGGCCTGTCAGATCGCCAACATCCACGGGTATATCGCCAGTCAGCCCGAGGGCTACGAGACCATTGTGGGCAACCGGGGTCTGAAGCTCTCCGGCGGCGAAAAACAGCGTCTCTCCATCGCCCGCGTCATCCTGAAAAATCCGAAGATCCTGATCCTGGACGAGGCCACCTCGGCCCTGGATTCCATTTCGGAGAACGCCATCCAGGAGGCCCTGGAACATCTGATGGAGGGCCGGACCAGTATCGTGATCGCGCACCGCTTATCCACCATCCTGAAGGCGGATCGGATCCTGGTGGTCCAGGGCGGCGTCATCGCCGAGGAGGGCGACCACGAGAGTCTGCTGGCGCAGAACGGCATTTACCGCGAGCTCTACGAGACCCAGTTCCGAACCATCCTGGAGATGGAGGGAAAGGACAAGTAACACGCAGCCTGCAGCCCGGGATCCGGGATTCCGATCTGCGTCTGGGACTGAGCTCGGAAACAGAAAATTTACAAATCAACGGTTGACAAACTTAACAAACATGCTATAATAGGTTAGCACTCAGAAATAAAGAGTGCTAACCTATTGCTTTGTTAATTATTTTAAGGAGGCATTCCTATGAAGTTAAAGCCCTTGGCTGACCGTGTGCTGCTGAAAGCCACGGAGGCCGAAGAAACCACCAAGTCCGGTATTATCCTCTCCACCGCCAACAAGGAGAAGCCCGTCATCTCCGAAGTCATTGCTGTCGGTCCCGGCGGCATTGTGGACGGCAAGGAGATCGTCATGACCGTCAAGCCCGGCGACAAGGTCGTCGTGGCCAAGTACGCCGGCACCGAGGTCAAGCTGGACGGCGCGGAGTATTCCATCGTCCGCCAGAGCGATATTCTGGCAATCGTAGAATAATTGGAGGCTGAAACACTATGGCAAAGCAGATTATTTACGGCGAAGAAGCCAGAAAGAAGATCCAGGCCGGTCTCGACCAGCTTGCGAATACCGTGAAAGTCACTCTGGGGCCCAAGGGCCGGAACGTGGTGCTCGGCAAGAAGTACGGCGCGCCCCTGGTCACCAATG
>CAMUYE010000007.1 GCA_947164825.1 uncultured Clostridia bacterium | reverse complement strand
GGGATCTTGTCGGAGACGACCTCGGTGGGATGGTAATGGCCGTTGTCCATCAGAGGGATGCATTTGTCCCTGTTCATCGCGGCATAGCTGAGAGCAAATTCGGCGCTGCCGACGGTGTAGGCTTCCACGCCGATGCCGAAGACCTTCGACTCGATGCAGGGCTTGACCTTGCTGAAGTCATAGGGCTCGGAAAGGATCTCGTCGATGCTCTCGCGGTAGCGCATCCGCGGACCCATGCGGTCGGCGGGGATGTCCTTGAAGCCGTCGCCGGTCCAGATGTTCATGACGCAGGGCTCCCCCAGCTCCTCCGCCAGATAGGAGGAGATGCGGATGCAGGCCTTCCCGTGCTCGATCCAGAAGCGGCGCGTTTCCTCATTGGGCGAGGACAAGGTCAGCGGGTCGCACTTGGGGTGGGAGAAGAAGGTGGGGTTGAAATCACAGCCCAGGCCGCGTTCCTTGCAGAAATCGACCCACTTCTGAAAATGCTTCGGCTCCAGCCGGTCCCGGTCCGCCCATTCGCCGGGCTCAAAAATGGCGTAGGAGGCGTGAAGGTTCATCTTGGGCTTGCCGGGGATCAGCTTCAGGACCTCGTCGAGATCGGCCATGAGCTCTTCCGGCGTCCGAGCTCTGCCGGGGTAGTTGCCGGTGGTCTGGATTCCGCCGGTCAGGGGCTTGTTGGGATCGGTATCAAAGCCCCGCACGTCGTCACCCTGCCAGCAGTGCAGGGACACGGGCACGGTCTTCAGCCGTTCGATGGCCGCTTCGGCGTCCACGTCGAAACGGGCGTATTTCTGTTTTGCTTCTGTGTAACTCATTGTTCCACCTCATCAGTCTCGCTTCGCTCGACAGCTTCCCCTCGAGGGGAAGCCTTGATTTGAATATTCAGATTGCCGATCGCCGTTGCCTCGATGGGCAGGGCGATCACGGTTTTTCCGGCAGCTTCCTCCGTCAGGCGATTGAGAAATTGATTGTTCGCGCCGCCGCCGACGATGCAGAGCTTGTCATAGGTTTTTCCTGTATATCGTTCCAGCTCGTCCAAGGCATTCCGGTAGGACAGGGCCAGGGAACGGTAGGCGCAGCGGAAATAGTCCGCGATGACCAGATTACGGCGAGGCGGGAAAAGCTCCACCAACAGCTCCGGGGGCATGTTCGTAACAGAGAAATGCGCCGTATCGTCCGTGTCGGCCCTTCCTCCCAGCGCTCTGTCGAAGGCGTCCCGCATGGACTTGGGCGAGAGGAAGCTCCCGTCGTTGGCGTCCACGGTTTCATCGAAAGCGCCGGCTTCCGCCGCGGCGACGATCTCCGGCCAGGGCTTGTCTGGACAGAGCTCGGCGCGCAGGCGGTTGACCAGCCACATGCCCATGATGTTTTTCTGATAGCGGTTATAGCCCACGCCGCCCTCGTTGGACCAGTTGGCAGCCTCGGAGGCCTCGTCTGTGATGGGCCTCTCGGTTTTGACGCCGAGGAGGGACCAGGTGCCGGAGGAGATGTAGGGAGCATTCTCCTCCATCGGGATCCCCTCCACCGCGGAGGCGGTGTCATGGGTGGCGCAGAGAACGACCCGGATGCCCTCATACTCGCCGATCACGGCGCCGGGGGATTGGAGTTTTGGGAACAGACGCTTCGGCAGGCCCAGTGCGTCGATGATGGCGGGGTCGTATTCCCCGGTCTCGGCGCTGACCATTCCGCCGGTGGTGGCGTTGGTGTACTCGTGGGACTTGACGCCGCAGAGCTTGTACAGCAGGTACTCAGGGATCATTAAGCAGTCCACGGGATAGCGCGTTTTTTTATTAACGGTATAATTGCCGGTGATCCATTTGGCCTCCCAGGTGGAGATCCCCCGCTCGAAGAAGGCCTCGTTCCAGGGGCCGGGCTCATCGTTCTCGTCCCACAGGCGGATCTTCCAGCAGACCCGCTCGCGGTCGTGGAGCCCTTTGGGGTATTCCGCCCACATGGAGGAGGATGCGACCTTGCCGCTGTCCCAGTTCTCCGTAACGATCTGATACGCGGTCTGTTTCGTGCCGCCCTCGCAGTTCCACATCAGACGGGGATGCTTGATGTCTATACCAAGGGGATTCTTCAGATATTCGGTCCTCAGTCGGATCGCGTTCATGCAAAAACCTCCTGTCAATCGTTCGTGAGCTGCTTCGCCAGGCGCAGGACGCGGGTCGCGTTGATCTGAAGCCGGCTGCGGGTCACGAGGCCCTCTTTCAAGCCTTTCAGCATCGCCTTCAGGTCCCCCTGCCCGCCGGGCATAACCAGATCGTTTCCGGCGGCAGCGATCCTTGCGGCATTCGGGGCGGGATATTTGTGCTTGCCGAAATACATGCTGCCGATGATCCAGTCGGTCATCACGATGCCTTCAAAGCCGAACTCCGCCCGCAGCACGTCCTCGATCAGGTCCCGCCGCTCGGAGCTGTGGACGCCGTTGATCAGGTTATAGGACGTCATCAGCGCCTTCGGCTGACTCTCCCGAATCGCGATCTCAAAGCCGCGCAGGTAGAGTTCCCGCAGGGCCCGTTCGCTGATCTGGCTGTTGGAGCTGTAACGGTTGGTCTCCTGGTTGTTGGCGGCAAAATGCTTGACAGTCGTTCCGCGTCCGGGATGCCGCTGTACGCCTTGCGTGACGGCGGCGGCAAACTTGCCGGAGAGCAGCGGGTCCTCGGAAAAGTATTCAAAGTTCCGCCCACAGCGGATGTCCCGGTGAAGATTCAGGGCCGGAGCCAGCCAGAGATGGACGCCAAAGCGCTCCATCTCGTCGCCCACGATGTCGCCGCACTGCCGGGCGAACTCCAGATTCCAGCTCTGGGCCAGGGCGGTGCCGATGGGGATGGCAGTACAGTACTGCTCGAAAACCTCGCCCGCGACCGGTTTCTGTTTTTTGTCCATCCGCTTCATCACGAAGGCGGCGGGCGCGGGCATCAGCTCCATCACGCTCTCCGGCATCCCGCCGTCCAGGCCGTGGACCCCGGTTTCGTCCTTCGTATAGCGGCGGCTCAGGCGCAGGCCCGCAGGGCCGTCGGCCATGACCAGGGGCGGGATCCCCTTTCGGAGCAGCGCGGAGCTGGTTTCGCCGGCGGCGCCGGCCACGGCGTTGGCGGCGTTGCCAATCACGCTCTTGGAGCCCTTCTGTTTGAAGGCGCCGATGTTCATCAAACAGAGCTCTTCGTCTGTCAGACTCTCGGTGATCGGATCGATCTCATGAGGCAGCTCGTAGTCTGCGGTCTCTGTCTGCAATACGGAAGCGCTGACGGGCAGAACGGGAAGCTCCTCCCCGGTTTCTACCGTCTTCGATTCCGGCTTCCAGTCCTTGAAATCCGGTTTCCCGAAACAGTTTTTGACTTTCTTCACAACCGCTTCCCCATCCAGCCGGAGTTTGGCGATCGGCTCGGTATCCGCGCTGGACCTGCCCAGGCGCAGCACGTAGTCGCCGGGCTCCAGGATCCAGCTTGCCCGGGCTTCGTCATAGGAGGCCAGGTCGCGCAGATCGAAGCGCAGGACTGCGCATTGTTCCGCTCCCGGCTGCAGGGTCTCCGTTTTGACGAAGGCCGCAAGCGTCTGATAGGGCTTGTCCAGCTTTCCCCGGGGCTGAGAGACGTAGAGCTGCGCTACCTCCTTGCCCGGGCGGCTGCCGGTGTTTTTGACACAGATCCCCACCGTGATTGTTCCCGCCGCCTCGGTGAGTTCCCCGGCTTTCAGCGCAAAGTCGGTATAGCCCAGACCGAAGCCGAAGGGAAACAACGGCTTTTTGCCCAAGCTGTCGAAATAGCGATAGCCGACGTAGATCCCTTCGTTGTAGCGGGTGTCGTCCTTCTCTCCGAAGCTGCCGACGGCGGGATAATCGCCCCAGGCGCTCCAGGTGGTGGTCAGCTTGCCGGAGGGAGTTGCCTTCCCAAGCAGGATATCCGCCAGAATGCTGCCGGTCTCCACGCCGAGTTGGCTCAGGAGCAGGATGTTCCGGACCTCCATAACCGGGGAGAGGTCTACGACCCCGCCCACGTTCAAAACGAGCATGAACCGTTCATAGTTCCGGTTGAGGGCGAGGATGTCCCGGATCTCGGTTCCCGTCAGCCGAATATCGCCGGGGACGGGCTTCCGGTCCGAGCCCTCGCCGGAGATCCGGGCCAGCACGTAGACCGCCGCCTCGCCGTCGCCGTCCAGGGGGAGCTCGTAGTCCGGCTCCGGCATCACGGCCCCCATATCGCTGAGGATTGCCAGGGTCCCGCGCTTCAGGGCGCTGCGCTTCAATTTGCGGAGGAAGCGTTTCTTCGCCTCCGGCCAGAGCTGTCCGTAGGCGTCCAGCCAGCTTTTGGTCGTGATCGTGAAGCCGGCGGCCTCCAGGCCCTCCTCCGCCGTCACGAAATAGCGGGAATTGACCTCTCCCGAGCCGGTGCCGCCCTTGACGGTGCGGCGGGCGCCGCTGCCGTAGAGGGCAAGCTTGCAAGGCGCGTCCAACGGAAACGCGCCGTCTGTTTTCAATAAAACGGTACACTCTGCGCCGAGTTCTCTCACGATCTGATTATGTTCGATCTCGTACTGATTCATAATACATTCTCCTCGTGCGAATGGCAATTTGAACGATACCACAATTTTCAATTTTCCATTCTCAAGTATCAACTGTTTCCGTGCGGGGTGCGGCGTGGCGCACACTGGGCGCCGCTACTGGCGGGCGTGACGGGCCTTGATCTCCGCCTGCTCCCTGGGGAGCTGCTTCTCGACCCGCAGGAAGAACAGCAGGACGAGGGCGATGATATTATAGATCGACATGGCCGTGCCGTCAACGCGGTTGTCGTGCTTCCACTCCATGTGGTCGAGGCAGTCGGCAAAGAGCGCCATAAACACGTAGGAGCCCGGCAGACCGCCCATGTTCTTGATGAACTGGCCGATCAGTACGATGACCAGATTCGTCGGGAACAGCCAGCAAATCAGTGAGCCGACGGCAATCAGCATACAGCCGACCATCGTGACGTTTCGCTTGCCGAACTTCTTGGCAAGGGGCCAGACCGCGAAGATGCCGATGCCCATTGGGATGCCGCCGATCACAGAGACCAGCGTTTGGGTCCTGCCGTCGTTGTAGGTGCCGAGCACGTAGTTGCAGTAGTAGACAAGGCCGAGATTCTTGATGGTCGTGCCGATGGTGGTGACGAAGAAATAGCCGTAGATGATCAGCATGTATTTGTCGGTGAACAGCTGTTTGAGCTGCAGAGCGAAGCTCAGCTTATCCCGTTCGCCGGCCTGCTGCGCTTCCTCGGTGATGCGCTCCTTGGTGAAGAAATACTCCATCAGGGTCAGGGGCAGGGCCAGGATCGATAGGATCGACATCAGCAGGATCCACTTGGACTTGTCCGCGCCGATCATCGGCATAATGACCATCGGGAAGACCAGGGCCACCAGAATGCCGGACATCATGATCGTGGTGATCTGGTTGAAGACGGAGAGGCTGCCGCGGGCGGTGCTGTCCCGGGTGGAGAGCGGGACCATCAGGCCATGGCTCATGTTGAAAATGTTGTAGGCAAAGGAGTAGAACAGATTGTACGACACCATAACCCAGATGACCTTGACCGTGTCGCTGCCGTTGGGAACGGTGAAGAGCAGGATGGCGGTGAGCGGTACCAGGAAGGCCGAGAGGAACAGCCAGGGCCTTGCCTTTCCTTCTCTGGTCCTGGTGCGGTCGATGACCTGGCCCATGATGACGTTGGTAATGGCGTCGATGACCTTGGAGATGATGGGGAAGATCGCCAGGAAGAGGCCGCCCCAGAGCGGGGTCAGGTTCAGCACGTCGGTGTAGTAGACGTTCAGGTAGGTGGCCAGCACGGCGTTGAGCAGCAGGGCTCCGGCGGGGCCCAGCAGATAGCCGAGCCATTTTTCCTTGGCTCTGACCTCTTTTCTGCAGGACCCCCTTGTATTCCGCGGAAAAATGTGGTACGATCAGCTTACCGCGGAATGCGCCGCGGCAGTACTGCGTACAGGGAGCTGAAAGAGCTTCACAGCTACATAGAAAGGTTGAGAAAACATGTCATTTGCAGAGCACAGAAAACGGCTGTATCAGACCCTCCCGGAAAACACTTTGGTGCTTGCCTACGCCGGTATCCCCATCCATGCCAACGAAGACGCGTATTATCATTTCGCGGTCAACAGCCAGTACTTCTATCTGACCGGGCTGGACCGGGAAAACACGGCGTTTCTGGCGTTCAAGAACGCGGAAAAGATCAGTGAGATCCTTTTCATCGAGGAACCTGACCCGCAGTCTGAGCGGTGGACCGGGAAAATGCCCACCAAGGAGGAGGTCCGGGACATCTCCGGGATTCAGGACGTGCGCTATACGGACAGTCTGGAGGCCGCGATCAGCGGTTTTCTGGGGCGCTGCCGTGTGGAGCAGGCATACTTCGATCTGTACCGCTGCCAGATGAACGATCTTCCGGATTACAATCTGGTGATGGCGGAGCGGTTCAGGCAGGCCTATCCGCACGTGATCCTGAAGGATCTGCATACGGCCTGCGTGCCCCTCAGAGAGCAGAAGGACGCGGAAGAGGTGGACCGCATCCGCAAAGCAGTGGATATTACCCGCCAGGGTTTGGAATTCGTGATGAAGAACCTGAAGCCGGGCATGATGGAATATCAGGTGCAGGCGGACTTTGAGTATACCTGCAGGCGGCTGGGCGCGAAGCGTCAGGCCTTTCCCACCATCGCAGGCTCCGGGATCAACGGCTGTATGATGCACTACGAAACAAACCACTGCCAGGTGCAGGACGGCTCCCTGATCCTGCTGGACCTCGGCGCGGCGTATGAAAACTATGCCAGCGATATCACCAGGACCTATCCGGCCAACGGAACCTTCAGCCCGAGACAGCGCCAGGTCTATGAGCTGGTCCTGAAGGCGAACGAGGCCGTCGCCGCGGCCGCGAAGCCCGGCGTCACCCTGAGAGCTCTGAACGATGTGGCGCGTCAGGTGCTCGGGGAGGGCCTGGTTGCCATGGGCATGATCCGGGACGTCTCTGAGGTGGGGAAATATTACATGCACGGCGTCAGCCACTCCATCGGGATCGACGTGCACGACATTTCTCTGGCAGGCGACCTGCTTCAGCCCGGTTGGGTCATCAGCGACGAACCGGGATTGTATATCGATGAAGAGGCGATCGGCATCCGCATTGAGGACGATCTTCTGATCACCGAGAACGGCTGCGAGGTCCTCTCCAAGGAGATCATAAAGGATCCGGACGCAATCGAAGCGTTCATGAAAAAGCCGACTGAATAAGATTCACCAAAACAGGCATAGCGGACGGTAAGCATGTTGCCGTTCGCTATGCCTGTTTCCATTCAACGCTCATTTCCGAGATTATCCGCATTTTCGCCTTCAAATAAGCAGTTGATACGCAGCCGCCAGCGCAATGCCCCCCGCAGCGGCAGCCTGAAGGACGGCCGCCTCCGCTTCCGGGGGCGCGCTCCAGGCCAGTCCGCAGTCTGCGGTGATTTGCCTGGGCGTTGGGATCAATCGCCCGGGGATCCCGTTTGCAAGACAGCGGCGCTCCATCGCCATCGCAGCGGCCGTGGTAGAAAAGGTCGCGACAAACCGAAGCTGCTTCTCTCGCATTACGGTTTGATGACCTTGTCGGCTTTGGCCAGGGTCTCAACGATGCTGTACATATTGGTCACGCCGCCCACGGCCAGCTTTTCGGTCAGGCCGTAGTAGTTCAGGCAGGTGCCGCAGGTCAGGATCTGCACGCCCTGGGCTTCCATGCTCTTCAGATCCTCCAGGGACAGAGAGCCCTCTGTGGTCAGCCTCGCGCCGCCGTTGTAGAAGAGGATGGTCTTCGGCAGCTCCTCCAGCTGGGAAAGGGCATAGAGAAAGCCCTTCATGAGCTGGCGGCCCAGTTCCTCGCTGCCATGGCCCATGGCGTCGGTGCCGATAGCTGCCACCGTGTTGCCCCTGCGATCCGGGACGCAGGCAGCAGGCGCTTCTTCCGTCTGTTCCGCCTTTTCCGCGGCTTTGCACGCGTCCATTGCGATGACGAAGTGATGCTCCGCCAGTTTCTGGCTCCGCACGGGGAAGCCCTTTCCCCGGGCCAGCCGGGTCACGTTCTGCACGGCGGTCTCGTTATCCACGTGAGTCTCCACCGTGGCAGGGCCGGTCAGGGCTTCCAGGGCCTTGATCGTTTTTACGACGGGCAGCGGGCAGGCCAGGCCCAGCGCGTCAACTTTTACGATATCCATAATTGCCTCCAAATCAAATTTGTGATTCTTTATTGTTATTTCAATTCACGATTCCCGATCCATAACCTGCTCACAGAATCCGGATTACAGCAATCTCTCCTATAGCACCATCAGAAGCGTTCCGGCGCCGATCAGGGCACAGCCGATCCCTGATTTGACCGTAAACTTCTCATGCAGGAACACGAAGGCCAGCACCAGGGTGATTACAACGCTGAGCTTATCGATGGGGACCACCTGCGTCGCTTTGCCAAGCTGCAGCGCCTTGTAATAGCAGAGCCATGACGCGCCGGTGGCCAGACCGGACAGGATCAGAAAGATCCAGCTTTTCTGGCTGATGGACTTGACGCCGCCCTGTGCGTTGGTCAGAAACACCATGCCCCAGGCCATTACAACAACGACCATCGTACGAATGGCGGTCGCAAGGTGAGAGTTCACGCCCTCAATTCCGATTTTTGCAAGGATCGAAGTCAGCGCAGCGAACACCGCAGATCCCAGGGCAAGCCAAAACCACGTCATTGCTGTTTCCTCCTTTTTCAGCCGCCGATGGGGCGGTCCTTCCGTATAATCCGCTCGGTTCATTCATGATTCTCTCATGCTTCTCGACTCAAAGCACCTCATTCATGCTGCCAGTGCGGTAGCCCTGCAGATCCATCGTGACGTAACGGAAACCGAGCTCCCGGAGGGTTTTGACGATCGTTTGCCGAACAGACGCTTCCAGCAGCTTGTCGAACTCCGATGGATGCAGCTCGATCCGCGCAAGCTCCCCGTGGATGCGCACCCTTACCTGGTGAAAGCCCAAATTCAGCAGCAGCTGCTCCGCCTGATCCACCATGGCGAGCCGCTCCTCGCTGATGGTTTCGCCGTAGACGAAGCGGGAGGCAAGACAGGCGAAGGACGGTTTGTTCCAGGTGGGGAGTCCCAGCTCCTCCGACAGAGCCCGGATCTCGGCCTTGGTGAGACCCGCCTCCCGCAGAGGGCTTCGGATCCCCAGCTCTGCCACAGCCTGCAGGCCGGGCCGGTAATCGCCTTCGTCGTCCACGTTGGAGCCCTCCGCGATCCAGGCGACGCCCCGCATCCGTGCGATTTCACGGATCTTCGTGAACAGCTCACGCTTGCACAGATAGCATCGGTTGGGGGGATTCTGGCGAAAGCCTTCGATCTTCAGCTCTTCGGATTCCACGATGATCTGTTCGATCCCCTCCCGTCGGCAAAACTGCCGGGCCTCCTGCAGTTCCCGCCTGGGAAAGGAACAGGAGCTGGCGGTGACGGCAATAGCCCGCTCCCCCAGGGCGTCGTGAGCAGTCTTCAGCAAAAAGGTGGAATCCACTCCCGCGGAGAAGGCAACCGCAACGCTGCCCATATCAAGCAGCGCCTGTTGTAAGCGCTTCAGCTTTTCATGCGCGAGATCCATGCGACCACCTCCGCTCTCATTCTTTTGTCCTCTGTCTGGATCGCAATTCAATTATAGGGCTTCCCGCCGGGATTGTCAATAGCCCTCCTCCGGCAAGGCGGACTCGGGGCCGAATCACTTTCTGCAAAAGTTGTTGAAAAAACCATGCGCTTGTGGTATAGTGTCAAAGAAAGAAGAGGAGTGAATACTATGCATAAAAAATGGACCGCCTATTTGATCTCCGGGATCTGCGCACTTCTGGTCGTGGCCGGCTGCGTCTGCGGGATCCTGTTCACCGATCCCGTGCTGACGGACAACCAGGCTAAAACGCTGCGGATCCTGTTGATCGTATGCGGCTGCTCGGCAGGCTATTGCTTTCTCGTCGGAGAATTGTCCAACAACTTCTCCCAGATGGACAAGCTCTGGAGCATTTTGCCCGTTGCCTACGTCTGGATCGTCGCCGTACGCGGCGGCATGAACCTGCGGCTGGTCGTTTACGCCCTGATCGTCACGATCTGGGGCATCCGACTGACGATCAACTTTGCCCGGAAAGGCGCTTACCGGCTGAAATTCTGGACGGGCGCAGAGGACTATCGCTGGTCTGTTGTCCGAAACAACTCGATCCTGCGCGCAAGGCCCCTGTGGATCCTCTTTGATCTGCTGTTCATCTCCCTGTATCAGAACGTCCTGGTGCTGGCGATCTGCCTGCCCGCCCTGGGCTGCATGGAGTCTGGAGCGGCGTTTTCCGCGGTCGACGGGATCGCCGCAGCCTTTGCCCTGGGCTTCCTGTCCCTGGAAACCGTGGCGGACGAGCAGCAGTGGCGGTTCCACGAGACGAAAAAGAAGCTGCTGGCAGAGGGCAGGACACTGGACAAGCTGCCCGCGCCCTATGATCTGGGCTTCAACACCACCGGCCTCTGGGGCCGGATGCGGCACCCGAACTACCTGGGCGAACAGGGGATCTGGCTGTCTCTGTATTGTTTCACCGCAGGGGCCGGGGTCGCGGAGCACGGCATCTTCCACTGGACTGTGGTTGGCCCGCTGCTCCTGGTGCTGCTGTTTATGGGAAGTTCCTCCCTCGCCGAGTCCATCAGTTCCAAAAAGTATCCGCAGTATCCGGCGTATGTCCGGCAGGTCTGCAAGTATCTTCCCCTGCGGAAGTTCCGCCGATGAACCATTAGAAAGAAAGACAGAGACCTTTCGGTCTCTGTCTTTTTCCAATGGTCCGAGTGACTGGATTCGAACCAGCGGCCGGCCTACGGCTTCGCCGGGCCGTCCGAGCGGCGAGATTGAAATACAAGAGGCCGCTGGTTCTCGAAACCGCCTAAACCAAAAGGAAAGAGGCTCTTTCGAGCCTCTTTCCTTTTGGTCCGAGTGACTGGATTCGAACCAGCGGCCTCTTGAACCCCATTCAAGCGCGATACCAAACTTCGCCACACCCGGATCTCTTGCGGGAAGTATAATAGCACACCTCATTCAAAAATGCAAGCATTATTTTCATAAAATCAAAAATATTTTTGGGGACCGGTTATTGGGGAAAACAGGTGTGAAATCACGGATTCTTCGATGCGCGCAGGAAGACGGATCCGGAAGCTTCATCGGATGGGGTGGAGGGAAACGGTCTCGATCGGGGTGACGCCGAAGGCGGAGAGGATCGTCTCGGCTTTGGCGATCAGGGCCGGATTCCAGACGGCGGCGGGATCGTGGGCGTCGCTGCCCAGGACGACCGGGCAGCCCTCCTCCCCCGCGATCCGCCAGAAAGTCGGGTCCGGATAGTGCTTTTGTTCCTGGAAGCCCAGAAGATTGAATTCCAGCGGGATCGAAAGCTCCCGGGCCCGACGGCAGATCGCCCGAACATGGCGGTCATAGGCCTTGGGGTCGCCGGTGAAGAAAAAGAGGTCCGGGTGGGCAAAGTAGCTGAACAGGCCCGTTTCCAGGGCCTCTAAGGTCTGGCCCCGGTACTGGTCCAGAAGCTTTTTATCGTCGGTGGGACGGGGCGTGAAGAAACCCTCGGTCTCGTTGTAGAGGGCGTGCTGGCCCAGGATCAGATAGTCCAGGGGGAACTGGCGCAGAAAGTCCATCTGCCGGGAGAAGAGGCGGGGGTAGTACTCCGCCTCCAGGCCGATGTGGATGGCGATCCGATCCGCGTATTCGGCGCGGAGGGCAAGCAGGGTTTCCACGTAGTCCGGCAGCTGCTCGGGCCGCATGCGGAAGCGGGAGTAGTAGCCCGGCACGTCGAAGAGGTAGGGCGTGTGATCGGAGAAGCCCAGTTCCCGGAAACCGCCCTCCAGGGCCCGTTCGATATAGTCCCGTTCCGCGCCCTCGGCGTGGTTGCAGCGGGGAGTGTGGGTGTGATAGTTGGCAATCATTGAAAATCCTCCGGGCGTTCATCCTCTGCCGAAAATCACCGCCAGCACAATGACAAGGATCACGATGGCGGCCACGAGGCTGAACACGATCCAACGGCGGCGGCGAAGCCGCGCTTTCTCCGCCAGCCGTTCCTCCTCGGTCATGGGGCCTGCCGCACTGTCGGTGCGGGAGCGGCCAAAGCCGTGGTACAGGCCGTAATACCAAAGGTAGGACGGCACATAGCTCCGTCTGCGGGATGGATAGCCCGTGCCGAAGCCGGAGCTCCGGACGGAGCCGGAACCGGCGGAAGATGAGCCGACGCCGATGGAACCGCTCCCGGAGCTCTTTCGGCTCTTGCTCCAGCTGAAGAGCTTTTTGGTCGATTTGGAGTCCCGGTTGGAGCTGCTGAGGATCGCCAGGGCGAAGGCGATAAGGGCGGCGACTGCCAGGAGCAGATAGATGGCGAAGCTCGCCACAGCCAGGCCCCGGTAGGCGGAGCGCTCCTCCGGGGCGGCGGCGCTCCAGATCAGAGCGCCGAGATTGACGCAGCTGAGCAGGGCGCAGACGGCGGTGCAGAGCCAGAACTCCGTGCGCAGATGATAGAACTGATAGAGCGACACAAGCACGGCCAGGCCGAAGACGGCGGCGCCGACGTAGAGCAGATTCTTCCGGTTCTGCTCCTCCATCCCCACGTAAATCATCACGATCCCGAAGAGGATGGCCGCCGCGGGAAGGCCGCTCATGGCAAGCTGCCGCAGGCGGATGTCGAGGCCCAGGACGTCCAGCAGAATCAGCACCGCCAGGCCGATGCCCGCGTGGTTGATAAGGGAGCAGACCACGTTCCAGCGCTCGTCCCGCTTCGCCGCCGTGAAGAACAGGATCACGGAGACAATCAGCAGGACAAGCATGAGGATAACAGAAAAGGCAGTTCTCTCCTCCGTTCGCCAGAGGGAGCCGAGAAAGCAGGTCAGGAGCAGGCTCAGGATGGCTCCCAGGCCGGTCCACATGGTCAGGGCAGCCTCCCGGTTCCGCATGCTGAGTCGCTGCTGGTCCCATTCAAAGGACGTCATGCTCCGCTGGGTCGATTCCGCGTCCATGCAGGTCTCCTCCGTTCTGTATAATTTGCAGGGTGTGGGCGGCCGAACCGCCTCCGAGGCTTATTCGTCGGCCTTGGTCTCGATGCCGTAGTCGAAGGACGGCATCATGCGCAGTTTGAAGAGGTTGCGGCGGTGCAGGCGGTCGATGCGTTCCTTGTCGGCCGGATCGTCGATCTCGCCGGTGCGGATATAGCGGTCCAGGACGGCATAGGTAAAGCCCAGGTTGTCCTCGTCGGTCTTGCCGCAGAGGCCGTCGATGGGGACTTTGTCCACCAGGACGTCGGGCAGGCCCAGATAGCGGCCCACCTGCTTGACCTCGTCCACGGTCAGATGGGACATGGGGCTGAAGTCCCCCGCGGCGTCGCCGTAGCGGGTGGAGTAGCCCACCCAATCCTCGGAGAGATTGCAGGTATTGACCACCCGGCCGTTGCGGCTCTGGCTCACGGCGTAAACCGTAGCCATGCGGATGCGGGGGGGCAGGTTGACGATGCTCTGGTTGGAGAGTTCAAATCCCGCGGGCATGGCGTTTTTCACGCCCTCCACGGCGTCGTGGATATTCACCACGTAGTTCTCGATGCCCAGATGCTCGCAGAGCAGGTGGGCCATGTCGATGTCGTGCTGCTCGCCGTTGGGCATGAGCACGCCGATGACCCGATCCTTGCCCAGCGCCTCCACGCAGAGCGCGGCGGCCACAGAGCTGTCCTTGCCGCCGGAGACGCCCAGGACGGCGTTGCAGCCGGGGCCGTTCTCTTCAAAGAAGTCGCGGATCCATTGGACGCAGGCTTCGGTTACTTTTTGAACGTCAAACATATTTATTCTCCTATCACATTAATATGGCAAGATTTCAGAACTTCCAGTGCAGCGAGATGCTTTTCTTTTGTGACGCCGGCGCAGCAGGCGGCGATCACGGAGATCTCCTTCTCGTGGAAGCGGGCCTTCAGCAGCAGGGCGTTGGAGATCACGCAGATGTCGGTGCAGAGGCCGATCAGCGTCACGTCAAAGTCCTCCCCCGCCGCCGCGTCTTCGATGAGCTGCGGCAGAACCAGGGAGGCGAAGGTGGGTTTCTCTACAAAAACCGCGCCGCGGCCGTTGAGGGCGGTGGCGACCTCCCGGTCCACGGCCCAGCCGGGGGTGCCCTTGATGCAGTGCTCTACAGGCAGGTGGCGGCCTTCGGCGGTGTCCAGGTAGTTCTCCCCGTGGGTGTCCACGGTGGCCCAGATCTCCCCGGGGAAGCCGTGGATCAGGTCGATGACTGCGGGCTTGATGGCGACGGCCTCCGCCGTGCCGAGGGAGCCGTTGATGAAATCGGTCTGCATATCGACCACGACAAGAAAGTGTTTCATAGTGTCACCTCATACTGATATCTTCAAAGCAGACTTGGATCCAGGGCATGGGTTGGTCGGCGCACAGCGTCAACTCATATTCTTCGCAGGAAAGGCGGAAAAAGAGAGAATCGTACTGCTGCCAGCTTGCTTTGTCAGGAATAAAGCAGGTGGAACGCAGGTCGTAGAGGAAGCCGTCGCCGGTTTTCTTTCCGTAAGCCTCCTTGCAGGTCCAGACGGCGGTGAAGCGGCGGTCCTGTTCGGCGGGGGTCTCCCCTGCCTCGACCCAGGCACGCTCTGGTTCGGAGAGGATGCGGTAGATGGGGGGAGCGGACAAGCATTGCTTGTCCCTGCAAAACGTTCTATGCTCCTGGACGTCTACGCCAACGGGGACTTCCGCAAGGGCGCAGGTCACGGCGGTTTTGCAGTGGGAGAGGTTGAATTGAATATCCGGGCGGTCCGGGAAGAAGGGCTTGCCCTTCTTCCCGGTTTCGATGGCCGGCAGCTCGTTCAGGCCGTATTCCTCCCGGAGCGCGTGGCGGAGGAGGAGCTCGGCCAGGGCGGACTGCACCGCAGAGGGCTCGTGACGAAAGCTTGCGAGTTTCTCCCGCCGCGCTTCGCTCAGGCAGGGAAACAGAGGAACCACGTCGGATAATGTGATTTGTTCTACGTTTTCAATCAGCCAGAGCATTTCAAAACTCCTCTGCGTGGAACGATGATTGGCGCACGCTGTACGCCGCTACACCTGCGATTCGAGCCAGGTCCGCATCGCGGCGTAGCCCTCCTGGGACATGGGGAAGGTCTTCTCGCCTTCGATGGCGCTGAACTCATAGCTCAGCGGGCCGTGCCAGTACTCCGCCTTGATGGAGCTGGCGGCATAGTCGAGCTCCTTTTTCTGCGGCGGGATCAGCACGGCGTTGGGCGTGATCTTATAGCGGAAGGGGCCTGCGCTGCCGGTGAAGACGTTGCCGTTCTCGAAATGGTGGAAAACGGGTAACCAGACGTTGCTCAACGAAAACACATCTCCTTTTGGCGCACACTGTGCGCCTTTGCCGAGTTTTGGGGGGTGCACGCTGTACGCCTCCGCTGCGTTTTCTGTGGCGCACACTGTGCGCCGCTGCAGAGTGTTCGAAACACAAAGGGCGGCGCTTATTCCGCCATCAGAGCTTCCATCTCGTCCAGCAGCTCGCCGAAGAGGGCCAGGGCCTGGTTGACGGGCTCGGGACTGGACATATCCACGCCGGCGCCCTTCAGCAGGTCGATGGGATCCTTGGAGCAGCCGCCGGAGAGGAAGCCGATGTAATCCTTGACGGCGCTCTCGCCCTCCCGCAGGATGCGGCGGGACAGGGCAATGGCGGCGGAGTAGCCGGTGGCGTACTGGAAGACGTAGTAGTTGTAGTAGAAATGGGGGATGCGCTCCCACTCGTAGGCGATCTCGTCGTCCAGGACGATGTCCTCGCCGAAGTAGGCGGCGTTCAGCTTCTTGTATTCCTCGCACATCCGCTCGGCGGTCAGCGCCACGCCCTCCTGGTTCAGCCTGCCGATGATGAGCTCGAACTCGGCGAACATGGTCTGGCGGTAGAGGGTGGTGCGGAACTGCTCCAGGAAGTGGTTGATGAGGTAGGCCCGCTCCTTCTTGTCGGTGGTCTTGCTGAGCAGATGCTCCATGAGCAGAGCCTCGTTGCAGGTGGAGGCCACCTCGGCCACGAAGATCACGTAGTCGGCGTCCACGGGGTTCTGGTACTTGTTGGAGTGCCAGGAGTGCAGGGCGTGGCCCATCTCATGGGCCAGGGTGAACTGGCTGTCCAGGGTGCCGGTGTAGTTCAGCAGGACGTAGGGATGGACGAAGGCGCCGGCGGAGTAGGCGCCGCTGCGCTTGCCCACGTTCTGATAGACGTCGATCCAACGGTTGTCAAAGCCCTCTTTCAGGATTTTCCGATAGTCCTCGCCCATGGGGGCCAGGGACTCGTAGACCGTCTGCTTGGCCTGCTCGAAGGGGATCTTCACGTCCGCGCCGGGGACCAGCGGAGTATAGAGGTCGTAAAAATGCAGCTCGTCCACGCCCAGCAGCTTCTTGCGCAGGCGGGTATAGCGGTGCATCTTGTCGAAGTTCTGGTGGACCGCCTCGATCAGGTTGTGGTAGACAGACACGGGGACCTTGGTATTGTCCAGAGAGGCCTCCAGGGGGGAGGCGTACTTCCGGGCGTCGGCGTTGAACTGCAGGGCTTTGACCTGCGCGTTCAGGGCCGCGGCCACGGTGTTCTTGTAGGAGGCCCAGGTGTGATAGGTGTTCTGGAAGGCGGACTTGCGCAGCTCGCGGTCGTCGGATTCCATGTAGGAGATGTAGGTGCCCTGGGACAGGGGGTGCTTGACGCCGTTCTTGTCCACGGCGTCGGGGAAGCTCAGGTCCGCATCGGCAAACTTGGAGTAGATGTCGTCAGGCGACTGCATCATCTCACCGGCCATGGCCAGCAGCTTTTCCTCCGCGGGGCTCAGGACGTGGTCGGCATGGCGGCGGATGCTGAATATGTAGCGACGGTACCGCTCGAGGCCGGGCTCTTCGGCATAGAAGCGCTCCATGGTCTCCTCGGGAATCGCCATGATCTCGGGCGTCTGGAACGCGGTGGCGGACATCAGGCCCACATATGCGGACATCGCCATGCCGTTCATCTCCTGATACTGGGCAACGCGGGTGTCCTCGTCGTTGCGGCGGGAGGAGTAGTTGTAGATGTTGCTCAGCAGCACGCTTGCTTCCTCGGTTTTCCGGGAGAAGGCCAGCAGCGTCGCGGCGCTCTCGCCCAGCTTGCCGGCAAAAGCGGCCAGCTCCGCGGAAAGAGCCTTCAGCTTTTCCAGATCCTGCTTCCATGCTTCGTCGTTGGGATAGAGGTCCTCGATGGCCCAGCGGTCGGCCAGGGCAACTTCGCTTCTCTCCGGGATTTTCTTCATTTCTGCCATGATTCGGGTTCCTTTCTCAGATCAGTATTTAGGGGGTGATTCCTATGGTTTCATTGTACTCCATCTTCCTCCGTTCGTCAATCACAATTCTGCGGCCCCGAGGGGAGGCTTGGCGAAATATTTTATTTTTTATCGTTGCGAAACGGCAAAAGGTATTGTATAATAGAAGCTGGAATACCGGATCGACCGAGATCCGCACCACGTATCCTACATTGAACATCGAAAGGAGCACATACTATGGGACTTATCGCAGCAGGACTCGGCGCCATCGGCGGCGTGCTGGCTGATCAGTGGAAGGAATTTTTCTACTGCGACGCCATCGACAAGAACGTTCTGGCCGTCAAGGGCAAGAAGAAAGTCTCCAGCCGTTCCAGCAACACGAAGGGCAACGACAACATCATCTCCAACGGCTCCGTCATCGCCGTGGCCGACGGCCAGTGCATGATCATCGTGGAGCAGGGCAAGATCGTGGAAGTCTGCGCGGAGCCCGGCGAATTCGTATGGGATGCCTCCACAGAGCCTTCCATCTTCACCGGCAAGCTCGGCAAGGGCATTCTGGAGACCTTCAAGCAGATCGGCAAGCGCTTCACCTTCGGCGGCGACCCCGGCAAGGACCAGCGTGTCTACTACTTCAACACCAAGGAAATCATCGACAACAAGTTCGGCACCCCGACCCCCATCCCCTTCCGCGTCGTGGACCGCAACATCAACCTGGACATCGACGTGTCCGTCCGCTGCAGCGGCCTGTACTCCTATCGGATCGCGGATCCCCTGCTGTTCTATGCCAACGTCTGCGGCAACGTGGAGCGTGACTACAGCCGCGCTGAGATCGACGCCCAGCTCAAGACCGAGTTCATCTCCGCCCTGCAGCCCGCTTTCGCCAAGATCTCCGATCTTCAGGTGCGCCCCTCCGCGCTGCCCGGCCATGCCGAGGAGCTGAGCGAGGCCATGAACGCGGCCCTGTCCAAGAAGTGGGGCGAGCTGCGCGGCCTGCAGGTGGTCTCCATCGCCATGAACCCCATCACCCTCTCCGAGGAGGATCAGGAGCTCATCAAGAAGGCCCAGCACGCTGCCATCATGCGCGATCCCACCATGGCTGCCGCAACCCTCGTGGAGGCTCAGAGCCAGGCTATGAAGGACGCCGCCAACAACTCCGCCGGCGCTATGACCGGCTTCATGGGCTACGGCATGGCCCAGCAGGCCGGCGGCGTCAACGCCCAGAACCTCTTTGCCATGGGTCAGCAGCAGGCCGCGCAGCAGCCTGCCCAGCAGCCCGCCGCTCCCGCGGCTCCCAAGGCCGAGACCTGGAAGTGCGCCTGCGGTGCGGAGAACACCGGCAAGTTCTGCATGGAATGCGGCAGCCCCAAGCCCGCCCCGGCAGTCGGCTGGACCTGCACCGCCTGCGGCGCCGTGAACAAGGGCAAGTTCTGCTCCGAATGCGGCGCGAAGAAACCCGCCGACGAGCCGCTCTACAAGTGCGACAAGTGCGGCTGGGAGCCCGAGGACCCGAAACATCCGCCGAAATTCTGCCCGGAGTGCGGCGACATTTTCGACGACAAAGACATCCGGTAAACCTGCGTTTTGCCCCGTCCGGTTTTTCAAAGCCGGACGGGGCTTTTTTGTTTTTTGGTGTTGACAGATTTGCTTTTTTCAGTATAATAGTTTGATAGAATAGAACCCGTCTATGGGGGTGCGACATGTTCAAGCTTTTCCGCAGCGGGAAGATCTGGACCATTCCGAACTTCATGTCCATGTTCCGACTGCTGCTTGTTCCTTTCATCATATGGGCCTACGTGGGGAAAGGCAATATTCCGCTGACGATCATTCTGCTGGCGCTGTCCGCGCTGTCAGACATGCTCGACGGCATCATCGCCAGAAAATTCAATATGATCTCCGACCTCGGCAAGGCGCTCGATCCCTTCGCGGACAAGGTCACCCAGGTCTGCGTCGTCCTCTGCCTGGCCTTCACCTTCCCCCTGCATCCCCTGCTCTGGGTGCTGCTCGGGCTCTGCGTTTTCCGGGAGATCGTCATGGCGGTGCTCGGCTACATTACCATTCGGAAGACCAACCGCGTTCCCCACGCCCACTGGTACGGCAAGGTCTCCACGGTGGTGCTCTATGCCTCCGCCCTGGCCCTGCTGATTTTTCCGAAAATGCCCTTCTGGCTCTCTACGGGGATCATCGTGCTGTGTATGATCTGCGTCTTCACGGCTCTCGTGCTCTACGTCCGGTACTTCGTCAGCGAGTGGAAACAGCCGGCGGCTGAGCCCGCGGCACCGGAACCGGAACCGGAACAGACTGAAAAAGCGTGACCGCAAAGCGGTCACGCTTTTCAGTCCAGCGGGTCATACTGCTCGAAGACCTGTCGGAAGGCCCTGGAGAGCTCTTCGCTCTGTTCGGAACCCGCCGCAAGATCGCTTTGACTGAGCATGCCCACGAGTCTGCCGTTCTGCGTCACGGGCAGGCGGCGGACCTGGTGCTTCCCCATGGTCTTCGCGGCCCGAAGTCCGCTTTCCTCCGCCGGAACCGTTACCGCGCCTGCACTCATGACGGAACGGACCCGGGTGAGATTCGGATCGAAGTTTGCCGCCACGCAGCGGACGGCAATATCCCGGTCCGTCAGCATACCGACGAGCTTGCCCCCGTTGGTGACCGGGAGCGCTCCGACGTTGTGACGGCTGAGCAGGCGGGCCGCGGCCGCTACGGTCTCCTCCCGATCCACGGTAATCAGATGGCTGGACATGAGATCCTTGACTTGCATAAAACATCCTCCCTTTGCGCTTATGTGCAAAGGGAGGATATCCATTTTTATTCGGTTCTAAACATAAGCGGGATCCCGCGCTTTTGCTGTTCCCCGGGATGGGAGAGCCGTCCTAATCCAGGCCGAGCTTTTCCCGGAAGAAATCGCCGGTCTCGGAGAGGACCTCCTCGCGGAAGGGATTGTCCAGGCCTGCGTCCTCCATGATCTGCTGGACCCCCGCTCCGTATTCCCGGTCGAGAAGGCGGAAATAGGCGGCAACGCCCTCCCCTTCGGTCTCTTCCTCCAGCTGATAGACCTGAAGGGCCGTCTCGGCGGAGACGCAGTAGCTGATGATGTAGTAGGGCACCTCGAAGAAATGGATCACGTCGATCCAACACTGGGAGTAGTAGAAGTCGAAGCCGGGCTCGGCGACTCCGTATTCCGTGCAGCAATCCAGAAAGAGCTGGTTGATCTTCTCAACGGAGAGCTCCTCCGGGTCCAGCGCGTAGACCCTGGATTCAAAGTCGGCATAGGCTCCCTGGTAGACGAAGGTCTCCAGCAGTTCGACCAGCTGGTATTTGATCAGTCTGGCCTTCTGCTGCTCCTTCAGGGTATCGGTGTATTTCAGCGCCAGGAACTCCATGGCCTGGGAGAAGGTCTCGGCGGTTTCCAGGTCCTCGTCGGCGCCGTAGTTGTGGAAGGAATCGGTGAAGTGGCCAAACTCATGGGCAAAAGTCGTATAGTCGTCTCCGGAGCCCTTGGCGTTGACCAGAACGAAGGGCACTTCATAATCGTAGAGATAGGTCTGGAAGGAGGATTCAATCTTGACCGGAGACTTGGCGATGTCGCAGAGTTCGTAGGCCTGCATGAAGCGGAAAGCGTCCCAAACCGCGCCGCCGATGTTCTTCGAGGCGGAGCGAACCATCTCCATCACGCTGCTTTCCGTAGAACTGCCGGAATTGAGCGTCAGGAGGGAATAATCCATGTTCACGTCCTCGAGCACCGGAACGAGATGCTGCCGGATCCCGTTGAGAAAGACGTCTCCGTCCTCCGGGCTGTAGTCCCGATGGTAGCTTATCTCATAGCTGTATTCGGCGTAGTTGTCATAGTCCAGGGCGGCGGCCAGCTGCTGGCGCACCTTGACCAGCTTGAGGAAGATCTTGCCCACGGCGGAGTTGTACTGTTCGTAGTAGGCTTGCAGGGCACCGATGTACTCATAATAGTCATCGCTCTCCAGCCACTCGTCCAGGCTCTTTGTCTCGTTGTCGTAGCTCACCTGGATGTCCGAAGTCAGCTCGCGGTACTCAGAGAGCAGGGCCGCCTCCTCCTGGGACAGGCGCAGGTATTCCGGGTTGGTGTAGACCTCGTAGTCGTCGTATTTCTCAAAGAAGCCGCTGCCGAAATAGGCCTCCTCGAGCTTGTCCCGAGCAGGAGAGGCGGCAAAGCCCTTGTAGAGAGCCTCCAGCTTTTCCTCCAGGTTGGGAGTTTCGTTTTCGCAGAAGTCGTACTCGTCCTTGTAATAGCGCTCCGTGGTGTTCTGACTGTATTTGATGTTGGCCAGGGAGTCCATGGAATAGAAGCTGACGTAGCGGGTGTAGAGGTCGTAATAGGCTTCCAGAAGGGCTTCGGCGTCGGCGCTGTCCTTCGCTTGTTCGGTCAAATCGTCGAAGTCGGCGTAGAGCGCGTCCACATCCGGACGGACGTATTCCATCTCGGAAAAGGGCACAAGCTCCACGGGTTCGTCCGGCAGGTAGTCCTTTTCGCCGCCGTTCTGCCAGCGGATCATGGCTTCCTCGCCGGGATCAAAGGGCTCTGTTTCGGTTGAGGTCGGTTCCTCCGTGGGGAGATCCGTCGGGAAATCCGACGGGAACTCCGTGGAAGTGTCCGAAACCACAGAGACCGTCTCAACCTCGGGGCGCGGCATGGGGGGCAGGATCACGCCGAAGCAGCCGCTCAGGAGCAGCGTGGTCGTGAGCAGGAGGGCCAGCAGGCGCATCACGTTGGAGATTGTTCGTTTCTTCATGGTTATTCTCCTTTTTGAAAGAGGGCAAGCAGCTCCCGCCAGGCTCCGGGACTGCCGGCCAGAATGCCGCATTTGTTGAACAGATCAATGGGGGAACCGTCTAACTGGGTGACGGTGCAGCCGGCCTCCCGGGCGATCAGAGAACCCGCCGCATAGTCCCAGGGACAGAGCCGACATTCAAAAAAGGCTCCGGCCTTGCCTGCCGCCAGGTAGCACAGATCCAGGGCCGCGGACCCGAAGCGCCGGATATCCTGAACCAGCGGAAAGGCCGCGTTGAACAGGCGCAGGGTCTCGCCGACCAGATCCCGATAATAGAGGGCGGAGCCGAAAATCAGCAGGCTGTGATCCAGCGGCCGGTCCGTACAGGCGATGGGCTTGCCGTTCAGCCACGCGCCCTTGCCTCTCTGCGCCGCGTAGAGCTCCCCATCGTACGGGTTGAACACGACGCCGTATTCCATCTGTCCCTGTTTGGCGAGGCCCACGCTGACGCAGCTGTTGTGATAGCCCTGAATGAAGTTCGTCGTCCCGTCGATGGGATCTACGATGAACACCCATTCTTTCCGGGAGAGGTTTTCCCGCTCATCGCCCTCCTCGCCGAGGAAGCCCGCCTCGGGCAGAAGCTTCAGCAGCTCCCGGCGCAGGAAATCCTGCACCAGCAGATCATAGTTTGTCACAAGATCCCGGGGGCTGCTCTTTTCCCGGACGGAGCTGTCCACGTCCCGGGCAGAGCGGATGATCCCGCCTGCCTCCCGGGTGACGGCGATGAGGCGTTCCAGCATACGGATTCTCCTTTTGTATCGGCTTGGAGGGTACAATACCACTTTTATTGTATTATACCGCACAAACGATCAAAAATCAAGAATGCATCCGGAATCGCACATTTTTCGTCCCGGATCGCACGGTCTACTCCCCGGATCGGAGCGATTTCATCCCGGATCCCGCGGCCTGCCTCCCGGAAATGCGGGGCCTTCTCCCCGGATCGCGCAGCTTTCCGGAAAGGAGAAGCAGGGCGATGACGTTGGGAATCGCCATCAGGCCGTTGCACAGATTCGCGGCGGCCCAGACGCCCCGGGCGGAGCAAAGCGGCGCAAGCGCCGCCGTGGCGGCGTAAAGGCTCAGATACAGCTTTCGCAATCCGGGCAAGCCGCCGGTCAGATCGTCCAGGCAGGCCGTTCCGAAGCAGCTCCAGCCCGTCACGGTTGTGAACGCGAAGAGCGTCAGGATGGCACAGACCAGCCCGCGGGAGAAAAGCTCGGGAAACGGCAGGCCCTTGGAAAAGGCGCTCATGGCCGCGGCGATCCCCGCGCTCTCGGAGCCCGTGACCAGGATCACAAAGCCGGTCAGGGTACAGATCACAAGGGTATCGAACACCGTCGCCGTCATGGAGATCAGGCCCTGTTCCCGGGGGCTGACCCCTTCGGCGGCGGCCGCGGCGATCGGCGCGGTGCCGAGCCCGGCCTCATTGGAGAACACCCCCCGACTCACACCTGCCATGGCCGTGCCGAGCAGCCCGCCGGCCACGCCTTCGGGTCGGAAGGCCGTGCGCAGGATCCGCTCCGCCGCCGCCGGAAGCGCAGTCCGGAACCGAAGCAGGATCCACAGGCAGCAGATCACATACAGGCCGCCCATTGCAGGCACGAGGATCGCCGAGAAACGGCTCACACGGCCCATGCCCCCCAGCATGACCCAGAGCGCCAACAGCGCCAGCACAAGGCCCATCGCGGTCCCGGCCAGCGGCGCGGTGCCGCCCCAGGGCAGACGGATCAGCGTCAGGCCGCCCGTCGCCCGCTGGATCAGTTCGGAAAGGCAGGCGCTGACGCTGCCGATCTGCACAAAGGTCCCGACGCCGCAGAGACCCGCGGCAGCCCCGAACAGAGAGAAGCAGACGGCCAGCGGAGCGGCCCAGCTTCCAAGGCCCAGACGAATATAGGCGAAGGGGCCGCCGTAGGGACGCCCCGCCCCGTCCCTCCGCCGATAGCGGACCGCAAGCACGCCTTCGGCGTATTTGAGCGAGAGGCCGGTAAGCGCACTGAGCTGCATCCAGAGCAGCGCGCCGGGACCGCCCAGGGAGAGTGCCCCGGCGACGCCGACGATGTTCCCGGTCCCGATGGTTGCGGAGAGCGACGTGCAGAGGGCCGCGAAGGGACTGACGCCGTCCCCGCCGCCCCCGCGCCTGCGAAAGGTCAGCTGCAGCCCGAGGGGCAGTTTCCGCAGCGGAAGGAAGCGGAGCCGGATCAGGAGCCAGAGGCCCGCGCCGATCAGCAGGATCAGCAGCGGCCAGCCCCAAAGGGCTTGTTCCAGGTTTACCAGAATTTTCTCCATGCTGCGTCTTCCTCCTCAAAGCCCTGCCATCTTTGGGAAAGATTATGCGCCGGGATGGAGGAACATGAAAAAATACTTGCGCAAAGGGATGTTCCGTACTATAATAAAATAGATATGATATAGTTTGCTCCGCGGGTCGCGGACATTCCAGATCAGGAGGCGTCCGATATGCAAGCGAAAACCGTAAAAAAGATCCGGGCCTGTTTCCAGCCCGGGAAGCGCGTCCATCTTGTTGGCATCGGCGGCGTGTCGATGCGGCCCCTTGCCATCGTGCTCCGGGATCGCGGGATGGAGATCACCGGCTCCGATATGAATTCCTCCGTCTCCACCGACGAGCTCATTGCCAAGGGGATCACCGTCTACATCGGTCACCGGGCGGAGAACGTGCGCGGCGCGGCCTGCGTGGTCCGTACCGCAGCCGCTCACAACGATAACCCCGAGATCGCCGCGGCCAGAGCCGCCGGGATCCCCGTTTTTGAGCGGGCCGAAGCCTGGGGCGTGCTGATGCAGGAATACCGCAACGCGATCTGCGTCGCCGGCACCCACGGCAAAACCACCACCACCAGCATGATCACCCATATCTTCATGGAGGCACAGCGCGATCCCACTGTGATGATCGGCGGCTATCTGCCTCTGCTCCACGCGGGGCATCGGGTGGGCAGCGGCGATACGATCATCGCCGAGAGCTGCGAATACTGCAACTCCTTCCTCAACTTCTCCCCCACCGTGGCCGTGATCAACAACATTGAGGAGGATCACCTGGACTTCTTCAAGGATCTGGCGGACATTAAGAACTCCTTCCGGACCTTTGCCAAGCTGGTGCCCCCCGAGGGCGTCGTCATCGCCAACGGCGACGACGGGAACACCGCCGACGCCCTCCGGGGCCTGTCCTATCTGCGCTTCGGCCTGGGCGCCCACAACGACGTCCACCCGGAAGACGTGTCCGACGATTGGCAGCACTGCACTGTAATCTGCGGCGGAGCGCCCTACTGCGAGCTGTCGCTCTCCGTCCACGGCAAGTACAATCTGATCAACGCGCTGGGCGCCTGCGCCGTGGCCTGGCACATGGGCATCGACGGCGCCACCGCCGCCGCCGGTCTCGCCGCCTTCCGGGGCGCGGGACGTCGGCTGGAATTCAAGGGCCGCTGCAACGGCGCGGACGTCTATGACGACTACGCCCACCATCCCCACGAGGTTCGCGCACTGCTGGAGGCCGTCCGTACCATGGGCTACGAGCGGGTGATCGTCGCCTTCCAGCCCCACACCTTCACCCGGACCAAGGCCCTCTTCGGGCAGTTCGTGGAGGAGCTGCGAAAGCCCGACGTGCTGGTTCTGACCGAGATCTACGCGGCCCGGGAGCGCAACACCCTGAACATTCATTCCAGCGATCTCGCCGCCGAGATCCCCGGGGCCCTCTGCTTCGACACCCTGCCGGAGGTCTCCGCCTATCTGCGGACCATCGCCCGCCCCGGCGACGTGATCCTGACCGTGGGCGCGGGAGACATCTACAAGGCGGGAGAGGCCATCTGCGAGAAAAAGGACTGAGCCATGAAATACCGGATCGACCAGAAAAACTACCACGACTTTTCCGTTTTTGAGCGGAACAAGCTGCCGCCCAGGAGCTATTTCATCCCCTACCCGGACCGGGAGCGCGCCGACGCCGTCGGCCCTCTGGAAAAGCGCTACGGCTCAGAGAAGGTCCTCTGCCTCAACGGGGACTGGGATTTCCGCTTCTATCCCCGGCCGTCGGAGCTGCCCGAAGTGCTGGACACCGACGCGGCGGACTTCGACCGGATCGCGGTCCCGGGCTGCTGGCAGTTCCAGGGCTATGACCGGCCCTTCTATCTGAACGTCCGTTACCAGTTTCCCTTCGATCCCCCCAGGATCCCCACCCTGGAGCCCGTGGGCTCCGTCTTCTCCTGGATCGGCTTCGACCAGGGCGTCAAGCCCCGGTGGAAGACGCCGAAGGACGAATACAACTTTGTGGGCGTCTATCGCCGTTTTCTGGAGCTGGGGCCCGAGGACCGGCGTTACGTGATCTCCTTCCTGGGCGTCGCAAGCTGCCTGGATCTCTACGTCAACGGGCAGTTCGTGGGCTATTCCGAGGGCGCTCACAACACAGCGGAGTTCGATCTGACGCCCTTCCTGCATCCGGGACAGAATGAGCTGCTGGCTGTAGTGCGGCGCTGGTGCACCGGGACCTATCTGGAATGCCAGGACATGTTCCGCAACAACGGCATTTTCCGGGACGTGCTGCTGCGGATCTCGGAACCCACGGATCTTTGGGACGTGGACGCCAGAACGGAAAAGCACGGGGACAGCTATACGCTGATCCTGTCCGCCGAAGCCGCGGAGGGAACGGAGCTGCGCTTCTCCCTGAAGGGGCACGGCCTGCACCGGAGCGGAGCCGCGTCCGTCGAAAACGGCAGCGCGCAGATCCGCTTTGAGGGCCTGGAAGTTACGGAGTGGAACGCCGAATTCCCCACGCTCTACGACGTCTACTACGAGACGAAGAGCTGCTGCGTCAGGGAGCGGATCGGCTTCCGCACCGTGGAGATCCGGGGCGACGTCTTCCTGCTGAATGGGAAGAAGCTGAAGCTCAAGGGCGTCAACCACCACGACAGCTCCCCCACCGGCGGCTATACCCTGACGCCGGCGGAGATTGAGCGGGATCTGCGGACCTGCAAGGAATTCAACATCGACACGATCCGTACCTCCCACTATCCCCCCGATCCCCTGCTGCTGGAGCTGGCGGACGAGCTCGGGCTCTATATCGTGGACGAAAACGATCTGGAAACCCATGGCACCTGGGCCCACCGGCTGCCTCCCAGCTACGACCTGATCTCCGACGATCCCAAGTGGAAACCCCGCTATCTGGATCGGATCGCCCGGCTCTACGGCCGGGACAAGCTCCACGGCAACTGCTGCGTGATCCTGTGGTCTCTGGGCAACGAGTCCGGCGGCACGAAGAACACCGACGCCATGTACGCCTGGCTGAAATCCAGGAGCGATCTGCCCATCCACTACGAATCCGTGATCCACTGCAAGCGGACCTGCTACGACGTGGGCAGCGAGATGTACCCCAAGCCGGAGGACGTGCTGGCCGTGGGCGAGCACCGGCGCAAGCAGAAGCAGCTCAATAAGCGTCCCTACTTCCTCTGCGAGTACGCCCACGCCATGGGCGTCGGCCCCGGCAACACGGAGGCCTACTGGAGGATCATCTACGGACACGACAACCTGATGGGCGGCTGCGTCTGGGAATTCGCGGATCACGCGGTGCTCCATCAAGACGGCAGCTATACCTACGGCGGCGACCACGGGGAGTGGGAGCACGACGGGAATTTCTGCGTGGACGGCCTGTTCTATCCCGACCGTACGCCTTCCACGGGCGCCAGGATCCTGAAGCACATCTACCGTCCCATCCGGATCCGGCACGGGGAAGGAAGCGTGTTCGAGCTCTTCAATACCACCGCCTTTACGCCCGGATCCTGTTTTCATCTCGAATTGAATTGGAACGACGGCTCCCCCACGCAGGTTCTTACGCCCGACGTCGCGCCGCTTTCCAAAAAACTGATCAAGCTGCCCCTGGGAAAAATGACCGGGGAAGGGCGCGTTCTGTACGTGCGGACCTACGACACGCGCACCGGCGCCCTCGTCGGCTTTGAGTCGCTGGTGCTCGACGAGCCGGAGCTTCCCTGCCCGGCCGTCCGGGCGCTGCCGACGGGCCTCAGCTTCCCAGGAGGCCATTTTTGCCTGGAACTGCCGGACGGCCATCGGCTGGCAGCGGAGACCCCCTCCACGAGCCTTTGGCGGGCCGCCACAGACAACGACCGGAATCCCCAGGGCGGCAACACCATGAAAAAATGGTACGACACAAAGGAGACGGTGCTTTCCGTCCGTCCCATCAAAACCGGGATGGAGGTCCGATCCCGGCTGACCCGGGATCCCATGACGGTTTTCGAGGTCACGGATACCTACGAGGGCACGGCGGAGGGGATCCTGGTCACAAGCCGCCTGCACTGCGTCCGGGGCCGGGGAACCCTGCCCCGCTTCGGCAAGGTCTTCCGGCTCCACAGGCGCTTCGACCGGGTGGAATACCGGGGCAGGACCGGCGAGAGCTACTGTGACATGAAGGAGCAGTTCCCCATCGGGACCGTTCAGGCCCGCGTAACGGATCTGACAGAGCCCAACATCAAGCCCCAGGAGAGCGGCAACCGCTGCGACTGTACCTGGGCCGCCCTCTCCGACGGGAAAACCACCGTCCGCTTCGAGGCCGTGGACCGGCCCTTTGAGCTGGGCGTCAAGCCCTGCTCCGACCTGGCCCTGACGAAGATGACGCACCGGGAGGACGAACACGCCACCGGCACCTACGTGACGATCCAGGCCTTCCAGCAGGGCATCGGCACCGGCTCCTGCGGCCCCCGGATCGCGCCGGAGTTTACGTATCCCATGAACGAGAACTACGTGCTGCGCTTTGTCATTCGTATTACGGAATAAGCATTTTCTGCGCAAAAAAGCACCCGCGGTTTTTGGACCGCGGATGCTTTTTGCGCATTGGATGATTACTTCTTCTTTTTGCTTTTCTTAGGCATGGGATCCTTCTTGTCCAGGAACATCCAGATCAGAGCGGCTGCGATGCCGCCGGCCAGGGGGGCCAGGATGAAGATCCAGATCTGACTCAGCGCCTCGCCGCGGGCGAAAATCGCGGGGCCCAGGGAGCGGGCGGGGTTCACGCCGGTGCCGGTGATGCCAATGCCCAGCAGGTGAACCAGGGTCAGAGACGCGCCGATGACCAGACCCGCGACCTTGCTGAAGGACTCCCGGGAAGTGACACCCAGGATGGCCAGGACGAAGATGCAGGTCAGGATCGCCTCCACCAGGAAGCCGCCCCAAAGCTTGTTGGGATCCACGGCGTTGGCGCCAAAGCCGCAGTCGAAGCCGAAGATCACCCCCAGCAGCGCCGCGCCGGCGATGGCGCCAAGGCACTGGGCGATCACGTAGAAGATGAAATCCTTGAAGTTCATCTTCCTGCTGACCAGCATGGCGATGGACACCGCGGGATTGATGTGGCAGCCGGAGATATTGCCGATGGAGTATGCCATGGCCACGATCACCAGGCCGAACGCGGCGGCGGTGGCAAAATAGGCCGCGATGCCGCCCTCCGGGGTGCCGCAGCCGGTAACGACGGCAGTGCCGCAGGCCACCAGCACCAGGACGAAGGTGCCGAGGAATTCCGCGACGTACTTTCTCAAGTCTCTCATGGAAAAACCTCCTTTTTCAATTCAAAAGCTTTTGCTTCTGTCGACTTCATTATATCGCGCTCTGATCCAAAGTGCAAGTATTTTCGGAAATATTATGTCACCCGGCTTGACAAAGCGATTCGGGCGTTGTATATTAATTGCGCTCAATATAATTGCAGAAAGGATGATTGACATGGAATATTCTTATCGCACCAGAGGCGTCTGCTCGATGCAGATCAACTTCGATCTGGACGGGGACGTGGTTTCCAACGTGGAATTCATCGGCGGCTGCAACGGCAACCTGAAGGCCATCAGCAAACTCGTCAACGGCATGACGGTGGAGCAGATCGAGGGCTATCTCAAGGGCAACACCTGCGGCTACAAGCCCACCTCCTGCGCCGATCAGCTGGCCATTGCCGTTCGGCAGGCCTATGACAGCGCCAATGGCTGAGGCCCCGGAGATGGACCGGTATGCCGGTCTGAAGCTGGAAAACCAGCTCTGCTTCCCTCTCTACGCCGCCTCCCGGGAGATCATCCGGCATTACCGTCCCCATCTGGAAGCGCTGGATCTCACCTATACCCAGTATATCACGATGATGGTGCTCTGGGCGGAAGGCGAGCTCAGCGTCAAGCAGCTGGGCAAGCGGCTGTATCTCGACAGCGGCACCCTCACGCCTCTGCTGAAGAGCCTCCAGGCCAAGGGCTACGTCACCCGCAAGCGCAGCGAAGCCGACGAGCGGGTGCTCATGGTCCGGGTGACGGAGGAGGGCATGGCGCTGCGGGAGAAGGCCCTGGCCGTACCCGAGGGCATGCGCGCCTGCGTGAGCCTCAGCGAGGAGGAGGCCGCGGTGCTGTATAAGCTGCTGTATAAGCTGCTGGCTGTTCCGGAAAATACGGACGAACCCCGTTGATCAAATTCTGATACTGAACTCCCATAGAAAGATTGAAAAATGTTCCGTGCAGGAATTGCGTCAGACGAGGCGGAGGACGCAGGCGGGCTTGACGCCCGGCAAGGACGACAACGAAGTATGACACAATTCCTGCCGAAACAGATTAAAGGTTTCTATGGGAGTTCAGTATGAAAAAGAAACAGGCTGTGCGTTCCTGCACAGCCTGTCTCTTTTTTCAGCGCTTCATCAGGGGAGATTGTTTCTCCTTCGGCTTTTCTTTCCTTTCCCTGCGCACGAACTGGACCATATAGACGGCGTAGAGGGCGGCGACCACAAGGGCCGTGCCGATAAAGGTCTCGTCGCCGGTCACGACGGCGAAGACCGCCGCAAGCACCAGCAGCACGCCGACAAACACCGCCACAAAGCGGCGGAACCCTCTGCTTTTCATGGCTTAGGCGGGAAGGAAGCCGGCCATCTCGGCCTTGAACTGGGCCATCTTTTCGTTGGCCTCGTCCCAGCTCCGGCCCACAGCGGTATAGTACAGCTTGATCTTGGGCTCGGTTCCGGAGGGACGGAAGATGATCTTGCCGCTGTCGCCCAGCTCCAGGGTGAAGACATTGGAGGCGGGCAGGCCGGTTTGGCTCTCCGTGCCGCACTTCTTGCAGACGCGCAGGCCGCTGAGATAGTCCACCGTGGCGGTGACGGTCTCCCCTGCCACTTCGGCGGGCGTGTTCGTCCGGATGTTGGCCATGAAGGCCTTGGAAACCTCGTTGGCGGTAATGCCCTGGAGCTCCACGCTCTGCACGTAGGCGGCAAAGCAGCCAAACTGACGGTAGAGGGCGTCCATATAGTCGGCCAGATTCATGCCGTTGGCCTTGGCGTAGGCCGCGGCCTCGCAGACCAGCATGGTGGCGACCACGGCGTCCTTATCCCGGGCGTAGGTGCCCTTGAGGTAGCCGCAGCTCTCCTCGAAACCGAAGACGAACTTCTCCTCCTGGCCCAGGCCTTCGAGGCGAAGGATCTCGCCGCCGATATACTTGAAGCCGGTCAGAACGTTCTTCATCTCCACGCCGTAGAACTCGGCGATCTTGTCGGCCAGGGGGGTGGAGACAATGGACTTGATGGCCTCGGCGCCTTCCGGGAGATCGCCGCGCTCTTTGCGCATGCGGAGGATATAGTCCAGCAGGACGCAGCCCAGCTCGTTGCCGCTGAGCTTGCGGAATTTGCCGTCCACAGGCACGGCCACGGCTACCCGGTCCGCGTCGGGGTCGGTGCCGATGATCAGATCGGGATGGACCTCGTTGGCGACCTTATAGCTCTCGTTGAGGGCGGCGTCGGTCTCCGGGTTGGGATAGGCACAGGTCTTGAAATCGCCGTCGGGCTTTTCCTGCACCGTGACGATGTCGGCCTTGATCCCGATCCGGCGGAAGAGCTCCCGTACAGGCTTGTTGCCGGTGCCGCAGAGAGGGGTGTAGACCACGTGGAGGCCGGAGGTCTTCACCCGTTCCAGATCCAGGCCCTCCCGCATGACGCGGTCGATATAGGCGTCCCAGAGGGACTGGGGGATGTCCTCGATGAGGCCTTCGGTCTTGAGGGCGTCGAAGCTCTTCTCGGGCAGGACGAAATAGGGCGTATTCTGGATCTCGCGGTAGACGATGGCGGCGGGCTCGTCGGTCATCTGGCAGCCGTCCTCGCCGTAGCACTTGATGCCGTTGTAGATACCGGCATTGTGGGAGGCGGTGACCATGATGCCGCAGCCGCAATGCAGCTCGCGGACCGCGTAGGAGAGCATGGGCGTAGGCGCAAGCTCGTGGTAGATGAATACTTGGATCCCGGTCTCGGCCAGGGCCGCGGCGCAGATCTCCGCGTAAAGCCGGGAGTTGTGGCGGCTGTCATAGCCGATGGCGCAGCGCTTGGGCAGCTCGGTGCCGCCCAGCCATTTGGCGATGCCCTGGGCCGTCCGGCGAACCGTGAACTCGTTGAGGCGGTTGCAGCCCAGGCCCATGACGCCGCGAATCCCGGCGGTGCCAAAGGCCAGCTCCGCGCCGAAACAGCCCTTCAGCGCCAGTTCATTGCCCTCCATGCCCTGGAGCATGTCACGATAGGAAACGGGCGCGTTTTCAAGCCAGAATTTGTACTGTGTCAGATAATCCATTGCGTCCTCCCATGTTTTGTTGTAGTGGTGAAGGGGTATTATTACACGTCCTCGATGATGGCGGGGTTGGATGCGGGCTTGGACGCCTTGTTCTGGGCGCCGACCAGGGCGTTGAACTTGGCGCGGGACTCCTTGACCTCGTTGAGGGCTTCGGAAATGGCCTGCTCGGTCTGCTTGAGGGCGTCGTCCACGTAGTTGTTGGTCACGCCCTTGAGCTCGCGGATGCGATCCTGGGCTGCCTGAACCATTGCGTTGGCCTCCTGCTGGGCCTGGCGATAGATCTCGTCGTCGGAGACCATCTGGCGGGCCTGGGCCTGGGCCTGCTTGAGGATGTTTTCAGCCTCACGCTTGGCGTTGTTGATGACCTCGCTGCGGGACTCCACGATGGTCTTGGCCTGCTTGAGCTCGCCGGGAAGCTGATTGCTGATCTCATCGAGCAGATCAAGGACGCGATCCCGCTCAATGACGCATTTTTCGGAACTCAGGGGGATACCCCGTGCATCCTGGATCAATTCATAAAGTGTACTGATAAGCTCTTCAATGCCATGTTCGTTCATTTCTGTTTCCTCCTGATTTCTATCTTAGTTCAAGGCCTCCGCCCGATAAAGGGTAACGCCGGTCCTGCCATAGCGGTAGTCCCGGATCCGGCGTAACGCAGGATAATCGTCGGACAGAGCCTTCTCCGCCGATCTCTCACATATTATTATACCACCGGATTTCAAGATGTCAATTTCAGAAATCCGTTTTAGGGCGTTTTCCAAAAATTTCTCCCCATAGGGCGGGTCCAGAAAGATCAGATCAAAGCGTTCCCCGGTCCGGTTCAGATAATCCATATAGTCCGCGCAGACCACCCGGGCCCTGTCGGTCAAGCGGGTCTTGCTCAGATTCTGCTTGATGATGGAGACGGAGTCCTTGCTCTGGTCCACGATGACAGCTCCGGCAGCGCCGCGGCTCAGGGCCTCGATGGCCAGCTGACCGCTGCCGCCGAAGAGATCCAGGACCTGCCGGCCTTCGATTTCAAATTGGATGACGCTGAAAATCGCCTCTTTGACCCGATCCGCGGTGGGGCGGGTCTCAATGCCGTCCCGGCTCAGAAGCGGGATCGAGCGGGCCGTTCCCGCAATCACTCTCATGCTTGGTCCTCCTTCCGTTTTGGAAAACAGATCGATTTTTTCTTTCTGTGCGCTTGCATCACTGGGTTGAAAGCTCCCCGTGAAAGTGCCGATAGACCGCCGCCGCGGCGTCCCGGGGCAGGACGGTCTGCAGCTCCTGGAGGGTGGCTTCGGCTACGGCGGAGACCGTGTGGAAGCGTTTGAGCAGCTCGGCGCGGCGCTTTTCGCCCACGCCGGGGATCTTCTCCAGGCTGCTGCCCTTTACCCGCTTGCTGCGGAGCTTTCGGTGGTAGCTGATGGCGAAGCGGTGGGTCTCCTCCTGGATGGCGCCGATCAGGGCGAAAACGCTCTGATTTCCGGCGATGCCGATTTCGTCCCCCTCCGGGGTAACCAGAGCCCGGGTGCGGTGGCGGTCGTCCTTGACCATGCCGAAGATGGGGATGTGAACACCCATCGGCGCGAGCTCCTGCAGCACGGTCCTGGCATGGTTGACGCCGCCGTCGATGAGCAGCAGGTCCGGCGCCTTCTCAAAGCCCTTGTCGCCGGCCAGGAAGTGGGTGAAGCGGCGGCGAAGCACCTGCCGCATGGAGGCGTAGTCGTCCTGATCCGTCAGTTCTTCCAGCTTGAAATGCCGGTAGGCGGAGCGCAGGGGCTTTCCGTCCTCGAAGACCACCATGGAGGCGACGATGTCCGTGCCGGAGATGTTGGAGATGTCATAGGCCTCCATGCGCCGGGGCTGGGCGTTCAGCCCCAGCATCTGCCGCAGCAGCTCCAGGGTCCCCCGGAGCTTTTCCTCCCGGGTGGTGATCCGCTGGGCCTCCTCCCGGGCGTTCTCCACGGCCCGCTCCACCAGCCGGAGCCCGTCCCCGCGCTGGGGGACGCGGATGCGGACCCGCTTGTTCAGGGTCTGCTGCAGAAGCTCCTCAAACAGCGCCGCGTCCTCCATTTCCAGAGGCAGAAGGATCTGCTCCGGCGCCGCGCCCCGGGTCAGATAATACTGCTTGGTCAGCGTTGCCACCGCTTCCACCGGGTCGTCCGCCAGACTGAGGATCTCGTACTCCTTGTCCATCAGATTCCCGTCCACATAGTGCAGCACGGCGAAACAGCCCTTGGCCTCGGTCTGGGCGAACCCGATGGCGTCGGTGTCTGCCATGCGTCCGGCGGTGACAAGCTGCTTCTGGCCCAGGGCTTCGATGGCGTTCATCCGATCCCGGAGCTGGGCGGCGCGTTCGAACTCCAGGGCCTCCGAAGCGGCCAGCATCTGCTCGCGCAGGCCGGCGGCCACGGATTTGTAATTTCCCCGGAGCAGGGACTCCAGCTGTTCCAGCCGTTCCCGGTACTCGCTCTGATCGGGCGTGCCCCGGCACCAGCCGTCGCAGTTTCCCATCTGATAGTTGAGGCAAGGCCGCTCCCTGCCGATATCCCGGGGAAAATGCTTCCCGCAGCCGGGAAGCTTGAAGGTCAGCCGCAGCGTGTCGATGACTTTCTGCGTCAGATACCGGCCGCCGTAGGGCCCGTAGTACCGGGCGCCGTCCTCCCGGGCCTTGGAGGCAAGGGTCAGCACGGGATAGGGCTCAGACTGGTCCAGCCTCAGATAGGGATAGCCCTTGTCGTCCTTGAGCAGGATGTTGTAGCGGGGCATGTAGCGTTTGATGAGGCTGCACTCCAGCACCAGGGCTTCAAACTCCGAGGCGGCGATGATGACGTCGAAATGATCCACCTTGGAGACCATGAGCTTTGTCTTCGGGCTGTGGGTCACGGAATCGATGAAATACTGGCTGACCCGGTTCTTCAACTTTTTGGCCTTCCCGACGTAGATTACCTCGTTGGACTTATCCTGCATCAGATAGACGCCGGGAGACAGAGGCAGAGAGAGTGCTTTCTCTTTCAGTTCTGTCTTGGTCATCCGTTTTCACCTCCCGGATAGAGCTTGCCCCAAAGACCTGGGCGGCCTTTGGGGCATGGAGTCGGATCAGAACAGATCCACCTGCAGCATATCGGTCAGCGTTCTGACCGCTTCTTCTTCGTCGGGACCTTCGGCCGTGATGGTCACTTCCGTGCCGGTCACAATGGCCATGGACAAAACGCCGAGAAGACTCTTGGCATTGATCTTTCGCTCGTCGGCTTCGATCCAGATGCTGGAACGGTAGTCGTTCGCCTTCTGGATGAAATATGTAGCCTGCTTGTTATGCAGACCGGATGCGCACTTGACGACAGTGTTTTCGCTGTACATTATCCTCACCCTTTCTTGCGTGCCGGATGCACATTCCTTTAGCTGGACAACAATATATATTAAAAATACAGCTTTGTCAAGTAAAATCTTTTTTTGTCCGATAACAAAAGCGCAAGGGTTTTAGAGCATATTTCCGGCCGCTGCTTTTTGTCCGTTTTTTGTGCAAACGCCGGGCGGAAATCATTTGAACAGAATGTATCGCGCCAGGAAATACAGCAGAACGAAACAGACAAGGCATTGGCTGATCGCAACAGCGGAGACGATCTTCAGGGCCTTCCATCTTCCGCGGAAGGCGAGAACTGTCGAAACCGCAAGCAGCATCGCCCCGATCAGATAACTGACGCATAGGATGTTTACCTGAAGCGGATCCCCGGTTCCTCCATCCACCCTGAGCACCCATGCCCAAAACAGAAAATATCCAAGCGGGAACATCGCACATGCAGCTCCGATCGCCAGGGGCACAATAATCTGCCCCCTTTTTTTGTCGCTCTTTTTCATACGGAACTCCTTTTTACGTACGGACCTCTGTTTATTTGCGGGCTCACAGCGGGAGATCAGGCCAGCTCGGCGATGGTGACGCCGTCCTCGCCTTCCCCGTAGACGCCCAGGCGGAAGCCCTTGACGCGCTTGTTCTTTTTCAGCTCCTCGTGGACGGTCTTGCGCAGGACGCCTGTGCCCTTGCCGTGGATGATGCGGACCTGGGTGAGGTTCGCCATGAAGGCGTTGTCCAGGAAGTTGGTCAGCACGGCGGAGGCCTCCAGGGCGTCCATGCCGCGCAGATCCAGCTCGGGAGACTGGGCCACGTTTTTGAACTCCCGGCGGGTCTTCTCGATGTACTTTTTGACCTCGGTCTGCTCGTTCTCCAGGAGATAGACCTCCTCAGGCTTGACGTTGACCTTCATAATGCCGGCCTGGAGCTGGTAGCCGTCCTTGCCGACGGCCAGGACCGTGGCCTTGGTGCCGAGCCGCAGCAGCTCCACGGTGTCTCCAACCCGGATCTCCCGGCTGGGCTTGGGCCGCTCGACGGCGTCCTTCTTCGGAGCCAGCTTTTCCTCGGCCTCGTTGAGCCGGCGGCGGAGCTCGGCCTGGCGGGCGTTGACGCCCTGGGAATCGGCGGTGTCCTTCATCTGCTTGCGCAGGGCTTTCAATTCCTCATAGACGGAGTTGGCGGTCCTTCTGGCCTCATCCAGGATCATCTGGGCCTCCCGGCGGGCCTGGGACTCGGCCTTCTCCTTCTCCTTCTTGATCTGGGCGTAGTACTCCTCGGACTTCTGCCGCGTGCGAAGGGTCTCCTGCTGGAGGCGTTCGGCCTCGATGCGGGCCGCCTCCATCTGCTGACGCTGCTGCTCCAGCTGATCCAGAACTTCTTCAAAATCCAGGTCGTTCTGGCTGACGGTGTTGCGGGCCGCGGTGATGATCTCCTCGGGGAGCCCCAGGCGGCGGGAGATGGCAAAGGCGTTGGACTTGCCGGGAACGCCGATCAGCAGCTTGTAGGTGGGCTTCAGGGTCTCCACGTCGAACTCGCAGGCGGCGTTGGTGACGCCGGCGGTGCGCATGGCGTAGACCTTGAGCTCCGCGTAGTGGGTGGTGGCGGCGATGCGGCTGCCCCGCTCCCGGCAGAACTCGATGAGGGAGATGGCCAGGGCCGCGCCTTCGGCGGGATCCGTGCCCGCGCCCAGCTCGTCGAAGAGGACCAGGGAACGGTCCGTGCACTGATCCACCACCTGGACGATGCTGCGCATGTGGGCCGAGAAGGTGGACAGGCTCTGCTCGATGCTTTGCTCGTCGCCGATGTCGGCCAGGACGTTTTCGAAGGTGGAAACGGAGCTGCCCTCGGCGGCGGGGATGTGCAGACCGCACTCGGCCATAAGGGTCAGCAGGCCGATGGTTTTGAGGGTGACGGTCTTGCCGCCGGTGTTGGGGCCGGTGATGATGAGGGTGTCAAAGTCCCTGCCCAGGTGGACCGAGACGGGCACCACGGTCTTGGGGTCGATGAGGGGGTGCCTGGCCTGACGGAGCTCCAGGCATCCGTCCTCCCGGACCTCCGGGGCCACGGCCTTCATGCGGAAGGAGAGCTTGGCCCGGGCGAAGATGGCGTCCAGGTCCACTAAAAGGGTGTAATCCTGGGCAATGGTCTCCCGGTGGTTGGCGGCCTCGGCGGAGAGCTCCGCCAGGATGCGCTCGATCTCCTTCTTCTCTTTCAGCAGCAGCTCCCGCAGGGCGTTGTTGGCGTTGACGGAGGACATGGGCTCGATGAAGAAGGTGGAGCCCGTGGAGCTGACGTCGTGGATCAGGCCGGGGATCTCGTTCTTGAACTCGGCTTTGACAGGCACTACATAGCGGTCCTGGCGCAGGGTGATGATGGGATCCCGGAGGAATTTGGCGTAGGAGGGCGAGGTGATCATCTTCTGGAGGCTTTCTTTGATCTTGGCGCTCTGGATCCGCATGTGGCGGCGGATATCGGCCAGCTCGGGACTGGCGGCGTCGGCGATCTCCTCCTCCGAGAGGATGGAGCCGCTGATGCGGTCCTCCAAATACTTATTGGGGGTCAGGGCGGCAAACATCCAGTCCAGGGAGGTATTGGCGCAGGCCCCGTCATAGTACTCCTTGGAGGCACGCGTGCAGCGGAGCACGCCCGCGATCTGCAGCAGCTCCTTGGGGCTGAGGCAGCCGCCGCGGTCGGCCCGGTCCAGGCTCCAGCGCACGTCCTGAACGTCCTGGAGCGAAGGATAGGAGCGCAGGTCGATGAGCCGCTTGGCGTCGCTGGTCTGGGTCTGGAGGAGCAGAACGTCCTCCCGGTCGGAGCTGGGAACCAGCTTCCGGCAGCGATCCTTGGCCTCTCCGCTGACGGCGCATTCGGAGAGCTGCTCCAGGATCCGGTCCAGCTCCAATTTTTGCAGGGATTTTTCGTATAGTTCGGTCATGTCGTTTCTCCGTAGTAAAGCAGGGATTTATAGAAATCCAGGGTGTAGAAGCTGTGCTCCAGCTGGGTCATCAGATAGGCTTCCGTGAGAGAGCTGAGGGCGCTCAGGCTCTCAGGATCCAGGGAGAAGGAAAACAGGCGTTTCGGCTCGCACCAGGCGATATAGCGCATGGCCGTCAGCATGCCGGGGCTCAGGGGCAGGCGGATCCCCGTCTCCCCTTTCCGGCAGTCGGCGCAGGACAGGGCCCCCTGAGAGAGATCGAAGCGGTCCGGCTCCGGGGAACCGCAGACCGCACATGCCGTGAGATCCGGGCTGAAGCCCGCCAGGCAGGCCAGACGCAGCTCGAACGCCGCCTTTACCAGCTCCCGGGGCCTGCGCAGATTCCCCAGGGCGTAAAGGGCGTTGCAGAGCAGGGAGATCAGCTCCGGGTTCGGGGCGTCCTCCTGGGCTACGGCGCCGGTGGCCTGGGCAAAATAGGAGCCCAGGGCCAGCAGCTCGATGTCGTCCCGCAGGGGGCGGAACTGCTCGATGCTCTGGGCCTCCTGAACAGAGAGCCTGCCCCGGTATTCCTTCAGGGTGAACTCCGAGAGGGTCAGGAGCTGACAGGCGCTTTTCAGCGGAGAGCTGGCCCGGCGGACGCCTCTGGCCGTGACCGTCAGCAGGCCCCGGTCCTTAGAGAGAATGTCCAGGAGCTTGTCGGCGTCGTTGTACTCGACCTCCCGGAGCACGATCGCTTCGGTTTTGATATACATAGTCGTTCCGTTTCTTCGGCAGGGCCAGGTTTTCCATGGTCTGCCGGTATCGCAGGTAGAGCTCCGGGTCGCCGGAGCGTTCAAAGGCCATCCAGAGCAGTGCGGGGTCTTCCATCCATTACGCCTCCCGATATTTGATCGGGAATATCATGTGCAGAAGATCGCGGGGTTATGCGTGGACCGTGGCGCACACTGTGCGCCGCTACATTTGGTTATTGGTCGGTGTACCCGAAATTGCGGACCAGGAAGTCGCTGTCCCGCCAGTTCTCCTTGACCTTGATCCAGGTCTGGAGGTAAACCTTGGTGCCCATGAAGCGCTCGCAGTCGGCCCGGGCCTGGGTGCTGATCTTTTTCAGCATCTGGCCGCCCTTGCCGATGATGATGCCCTTGTGGCTGGCCTTCTCGCAGTAGATGGTAGCCTCCACGTCCACAATGCCGTTGTCCCGCTCGGAGAAGCGGGTGATCTCCACGGCGGTGCCGTGGGGGATCTCCTTCTCTAAGTTCCAGAGCATCTTTTCCCGGATGATCTCGGCGATGACCTGGCGCTCGGGCTGGTCGGAGCTCATGCCCTCGGGGAAGAACCAGGGGCTCTCCACGGCGTAGCTCTCGCAGCTCTTCAGCAGATCCTCCACGCCCTCGCCGGTCTTGGCGGAGATGGGGATGATGGCGTCGAAAGCAAAGGCCCGGTTATAGGCGGCGATGACGGCCAGAAGCTGCTCCTTGTCCTCCACCTCGTCGATCTTGTTGATGACGAGGATGGCCGGGACCCCCAGCTCGGCAAAGCGGGCGATCAAAGCCTCCTCCTGGGGGCCGATGTTGGCGATGGGCTCCACCAGCAGCAAACAGACATCCACGTCGGAGACGGAGTTCTCCACCACGGAGACCATGTAGTCGCCCAGCTTGGTCCGGGGCTTATGGAAGCCCGGGGTGTCCATGAAGACGAACTGGGTCTCGCCCCGGTCCAGAATGCCGCAGATCCGGTTCCGGGTGGTCTGGGGTTTGTTGGAGACGATGGCGACCTTCTCCCCGACGAGGGTATTGGTCAGAGTGGACTTGCCCACGTTGGGCCGCCCGCAAATGGCGATCATAGCGGATTTGGTGTTCATAGATTTTCTCCCTTCGGTCATCTTTCCAGGTCGATGGCCGCGCAGATGGCCTCTTCCCGGGCTCGCATCTGCTTCTTCATGGGGCCCTCGTCCACGTGGTCGTAGCCCAGCAGGTGCAGAATGGAGTGGATGGTCAGATAGCCCAGCTCCCGCTTGACGCTGTGGCCGAATTCCTCCGCCTGGGCCGCGGCCTTTTCATAGGAAATGGCCATGTCCCCCAGGGGCAGCAGGCCGGTCTCGGGGTCCAGGAATGGGCTCAGGTCCGCGGGAAGATGGCCCGGCTCAAACTGGAACATGGGGAAAGAGAGCACGTCCGTCTCCTTGTCGATCTTCCGATAGGCCTTGTTGATGGCCCGGATGGTGGGATTGTCCGCCACCAGGACGTTGATCTCGCAGGGGACGCTGACGCCCTCGGCCTCCAGGGCGGCCTCGATGCACTTCTTCAGGTGGAGCCAGAGGGGCAGGCGGCGGACGTCCGATGCGATCCGGAAGGATATTACGATATTGTGCTTCATTGCGCTCATCTCTTTCGGTAGTTTTTCGCGGTGGTCTTTTTCTCAGCGGGTTTTTTCTCCGGCGCGGCCTTGGCGTTCTCGTACTTATCGTAGGCCGCCACGATGGACTGGACCAGGGCGTGACGCACCACGTCCGACGCGCTCAGCTTGCAGATGGCGATGTCCGGAATGTTTTCCAGGACCTTCAGGGCCTCCTTGAGGCCGCTGGTCTTGTCCGTGGGCAGGTCGATCTGGGTGATATCGCCGGTGATGACGATCTTGGAGCCGAAGCCCAGCCGGGTCAGGAACATCTTCATCTGCTCCCGGGTGGTGTTCTGGGCCTCGTCGAGAATGATGAAGCTGTCGTCCAGGGTCCGCCCGCGCATATAGGCCAGGGGGGCCACTTCGATGTTTCCCTTTTCCAGGTACTTCTGGTAGGTCTCCGGGCCCAGCATATCGAAGAGGGCGTCGTAGAGGGGACGCAAATAGGGATCGACCTTGTTCTGCAGGTCGCCGGGCAGGAAGCCCAGCCGTTCCCCCGCCTCCACGGCGGGCCGGGTCAGGATGATCCGGTTCACGCTCTTTTCCCGGAAGGCGGCCACGGCAGCGGCCACGGCCAGGTAGGTCTTGCCCGTGCCGGCGGGGCCCACGCCGATGGTGATGGTGTTCTTCATGATGGCCTTCATGTAGCGCTGCTGGCCCAGGGTCTTGGCCTTGATGGGCTTGCCCTTGGCGGTGATGCAGACCACGTCCTTGGCCATCTCCCCGATCTGCTCCTCGTTGCCGGACCTGACCAGGTCGATGAGATAGCGGACCTTCTGCTCGTCGATGGTCTCTCCCTTGGCCGCGAGCTGCAGCAGGCCTTCGATGGCCTTGCCGGCCTTCTCGGCGGCCTCGGGCTCACCGCTGACCTTGAGCTCTGTGCCGCGGTTGGTGACGTGGACGTCGAAGGTCTGCTCGATCCGCTTGACGTTCTCGTCGAAATTCCCGAAGACGCTGATAATCTGCTCAATCCGTTCCGCGTTGATCAGTTTCTCCATGTAGTTCTTCCTCTCTGTACGGCTCCGCCGGCACGGTCCTGGAGATCAGCTCCAGGCAGTTCATCGCCGCGCGGCAGAGATAGCCGTTTTCCTTTTTTTGTACGAGGGTACTCCCCTGCTCCACCTTTCCGGCGATCATCTGCGCCTCGGTCTGGCGGATGGACTCGGTATTCAAAAGCCGCTCCGCGTCTTCCAGGGACAGATCCGCAGGTTCAAGCCGATATTCCAAAAGCGTCACTGTCTCCAGCTTGACCGGAAGCAGCCAGCCTCCCGGCAGACGCAGCTCGTTGATTTCTGTTATTCTATCACACATCGTACCGAAAATGCTACTGTTTCCTGATATTTTTCTTCTTTTTCTTCGAAAAATGATCGTGCGGCATTGCTCTGTACGGCCGGTGTAGACCTTTTTCAGCGCTGCGTCGGGGCAAATCAGCTCCGAAGCGCGGAAGGTATCGGCATAGACCTCTCCTCTGGCCCGGGTGGCCTGGACCCGGACGGTCCACTCCATGACGCCGGAGATCAGCAGATCCCCCTCCATCACGGCGTCGCCCGGGGCTCTGACCGGGAAGCCGTCCAGCACGCGCATCTCCCGGATCACCCCCGGCCGGGCGGCCACGACGTCCATGATCCCCTCGGTCTGCTCCGGGGTCTCCTCCGGCTCCCGCTCCGCGCAGAGCACGGTGACGACGCAGCCGGAACGGTTGACCGCGAGCCAGCTCAGATCCGGAAGCTGATTCAGCATTTTGTTTTTGACGGTCTCGGAATCGACGGTCCGGCCCCAGGTCCCGAAGCGCACGCCGTCCTCCTCCAAAGCGTGGAGGATCGTATCCGCGCCGACGCGCCGGTTCCCCTCCACGCGGAGGAACAGGACAAAGTTCTGCGCGAACATGGTCAGCGCCAGAGCCAGGACGCTCCCGACGATCAGCACGGGACGCCTGCGCAAACGCCGCAAAAGGATCGGCAGGCCAAAGCGCCGCAGAACGCGCAGCTCGCACTGGGCCCGGGCCGCCTCCCTGCGGAGGACCGGGAGCTCCGAAGCGTAGACGCGACAGGTGAATTCCAGCTCCGTCTCCCGCCGCAGGGACCAGAAGGACAGATCCGCCGCCGTCCAGCGGTTGAGGCATCGCGCCGGGGCCGCGCCGGTCACGCGGAGCTCCAGCGTCTCCCGCAGAGCCCTCAGCATGGCTTCTCCCCCAGCTCCACAGAGCAGACCTTTCCATGCAGGACGATGCGCTCCCGGTTCATCCGGAAAATCGTCAAGCCCGCGCCCCGGATCCGGATCGGCCCCAGAGAGGAGGCGATGCGCAGCTCCTCCGGCTCATAGCCGATGACGCCGCGGTGGCAGATCACCACCGCTTCCGCCGTGCCCTTGATCTCTACGACGGGCACGCCCGTCAGGATCTCCCCGGGAAAATCCGCCGCCGCCAGGATGCCCTGGGCCTTCGATCTTGCCTCTTTCATAGCCCTCACCTCGTTTGAATTCTGAAAAAGCTTATGCAAGCTCCCTGCGCTTCTTGCATAGGCTTTTCCCGGAGGTGATGACCGTGCGCCGCGTTTCCGATCTGCGGCTTCTGCTCCCCCTGGGGGGCCTCGTACTCCTTTTGCTCCTCCCCGCCCAGGCTGCGGCGGGAGCTGCCGCGGGACTGAAGCTTGCCGCAGGCGTGCTGATCCCTTCCCTTTTCCCCGTGGGGGTCCTGGCGGGCTGTCTGCTCCGTATGGAGCCGGAAAACGCCGCGGAGCGGCTGGCGGGGCGGGCTGTCCGGGCGGTTTTCGGCGTCTCGGGGGCCGGAGCCGTTCCTCTGATCCTGGGACTGCTGGGCGGCTATCCCCTGGGAGCCCGGCTGGTCTGCACCCTGTACCGGGATGGCCGCCTGTCGGAGGCCGAGGCCCGGCGGCTCTCGGGGCTCTGCAACAACGCAGGCCCCGCCTTCCTGCTGGGGGTGGTCGGGACCGTCCTCGGGGAGCTTCGCCTTGGGGCGGCCCTGGCCGGAATCCAGCTTCTTTCGGTGATCCTGACCGGCCTCCTGCTCCGGGCGCCGGGGCCGGCGGAGCGGTCGCCCCCCCGGCGGACCGACGCCGCGCCGGGCTTCGGGGACGCCCTGCTGCGCTCCGTCCGGGAGACGGCCTTGAGCATGGTGGTCCTGACGGGGACCGTGGTTTTCTTCCAGGCGGGGCTGGCCTGTCTGGAGGCGCTGCTTCCCCTTTCCTCCCTGCCGCCGCTCCCCCGCGCCCTGCTGGCCGGTTCCTTGGAGCTTTCCGGCGGCGTCTCCGCCCTGCTGGGTCTTCCGGCGGAGGCGGCCTTTCCCGCGGCTGCCCTGCTGGTTGGCTGGGGCGGCTGCTGCGTCCACCTCCAGGCCGCGGACGCTCTTCGGTCCGCCGGGCTGCCGATCGGTCCCTATCTGCGCTGCAAACTGCTGCAGGGAGCGATCTGCCTGCTGCTGTCAGCAGCTTATGTTTTCGTAAAGTATGGTAACTAAGGCTGGCGGCAGATCCATCTGCAGCGGCGCACAGTGTGCGCCATGTGCGCGAAGCGCACGATCGCCAAGATCAGCGGGCGATCCCGTACCTTTTGTTACTGGTCAAAAACGGAACATTTCGCCCATTATTAAAAAAGAATACTCCTGATACGGTAAAATGGATTAGATCTTTTGGGGAAGGGAAGACGCGAAAATAATTGTAAAAAAACCGTTGGAATTTGGCGGCGTCTGTGCTATAATGAAGAAAAGTAATCGATACCGTCAGGAGGCCTCATTATGCTGTTTCGGAAAAACGTCGCAAAATATTGTTCCTACTGCGTCCACGCCGGTCAGGCAAGCGACGGACAGATGCTCTGCACCAAAAAGGGCTTCACCTCTCCTGACGGCAAGTGCTGGCGCTTTCGTTACGATCCTCTGAAGCGCGAACCGGCCCGGTATAAGACAAAAGACTTTTCCAAATTCCGGGAGGAGGATTTCAAGCTGTAGCTTGCCGCGCAGCAGAAACCGGCTGTAGCTTGCCGCGCAGCAGAAACCGGGAAGACCGCAGGTTTTTTCCTGCGGTCTTCCCGGCTTTGTTTGCGCCATTTTCCGCGGTGCGTTTGATCTGCGCCGCTACTTCTTTTTTCTGAATACGAGAAGCTTGCTGAACACGTAATTCAGGATCACAACGATCACGGCGATGGGAACCTTGGCGACGGTCAGGCCGTTGATCCGCCACTGGCCGATGCAGAGCGCATAGCTCCCGGCATGGAACCAGTCTCTGGCAGCCAAAACCAGACCCGCTTCGATCAGAAACGAGAGGATACGCCCGCCGAAAAAGGTCGGGATCTCCCGGGCCAGAGTCTTGGCCGACCAATCCTTGCTCTGAAAGACAAAGGGCTTATTGGTAAAAAAGGCGAAGAGCACGGCGGCGACGAAGGCCACGGTCTCGCTGAGCAGGGCGTATTTCTCCCCGAGGGCGGCGTTCATCCGGTCGAAGACGACGAAATTGACCAGAGTGGTCAGGGCGCCAAAAACCAAATACAGAACCGTTTCGCGGTTCAACAGTTTTTTCAACAGCTTCTTCATCTGTTTCTATCCATCCTCAATCGAATCGGTCGGCTTTCGCCCTGCGATTTTTGTTCCGTGCTTCTTGGTTTCCGTCGTTATTTTACCATTTTGCCGGAATAAAGTCAACCTGGAGTTGGAAGGACGCCCGCAGCGCACAATTTGCCCCCTCTGTTCCATGCTAATTATCCTTGCTTTTATGCGGATTATGAGCTATAATAGACAGGAATGAAATTTGCCGGGCATTCAGAAGATTCGTTTGTTCGACAGCAAAATAAGGAGTGTATAGATCTATGGAAGATTCCCATTTCGGCCGGGACGTGGTCCTGACCGGACACAGCCTGACCCTGGAAGATTTTATCGCCGTCGCCCGCTTCGGGGCGGAGGTCTCCGTTTCCGAAGAGGCCATGCGGAAGCTGACCGAATCCCGGGAGCTGGCGGAAAAGATTTCCCGGGAAAAGCGGGTCGCCTACGGCATCACCACTGGGTTCGGCGACTTTGCCAACGTGGCCGTCCCCGAGGAGATGAGCGCCAGGCTCTCCACCAACCTGATTCTCAGCCACGCCGTCGGCACCGGCGATCCCTACTCTGACGAGCAGGTTCGCGGCATGATGCTGCTGCGGGCCAACGCCCTGTGCGTGGGCATCAGCGGCGTGCGTCCCATTCTGGTGACCATGCTGGTGGACATGCTCAACAAGGGCGTCACCCCCGTGATCCCCCAGAAGGGCTCCCTGGGCGCCTCCGGCGACCTGGCTCCTCTGAGTCACATGGGTCTGGTCCTGCTCGGCAAGGGCAAGGCCAAGTACCGGGGCGTGGTGTACGAAGGGGCCAAGGCTATGGAGCTGGCCGGGATCCCCACTCTGGATACGCTGGTCAGCAAGGAAGGCCTGGGCATCACCAACGGCACCTGCGCCATGACCAGCGTAGGCGCGCTCTACCTCTACGACACGCTCCAGGCCGCGAAGATGGCAGACGTCATTGCCTCCGTGACCTTCACCGCGCTGGGCGGCCAGCTGGACGCCTTCCAGGAGCGGATGCACACCGCCCGGGGCCACAAGGGCCAGATCCGGGTGGCGAAAAACATGCGGCTGCTGGCGGAGGGCGGCGAAATCCTGAAAAACAGCCAGCGGGCCAGAGTCCAGGACGCCTACGCCCTGCGCTGCATCCCCCAGGTCCACGGAGCCGTCCGGGACGCCCTGGCCTATGTAAAGGAGAAGGTCGAGATCGAGCTCAACGCCGTCACCGACAATCCCCTGATGTTCCCCGAGGACGAGGCCGTCATCTCCGGCGGCAACTTCCACGGCGAGCCCATGGCCCTGCCCTTTGACTTTTTGGGCATCGCCTGCGCGGAGCTGGCCTCCATCTCCGAGCGCCGCACCGAGCGTATGGTCAACGCCGCCCTCTCCAACGGCCTGACCCCCTTCCTGACCACCAAGGCCGGCGTCAACAGCGGCTTTATGATCGTCCAGTACACCGCGGCTTCCATGGCCTCGGAGAACAAGGTCTTCGCCCATCCCGCCTGCGTGGACACCATTCCCTCCTCCGCCAACCAGGAGGACTTCGTCTCCATGGGCACCACCGCCGCCCGCAAAGCCGGTCTTATTTTGGAGAATACCCGCTCCGTCCTGGCCTACGAGCTGCTGACCGCCTGCCAGGCCGTGGATATCCGCCGCATGGTGGGCCCCTGGGGCGAAGGCCTCTCCCCTGCCGTCCAGGCCGTTTACGACATGGTTCGCGAGCTCATCCCCTTCATGGAGGAGGACCGCGAGATCCGGCTGGACATTGAGAAAATCGAAAAGCTGGTAAGAAGCGAAGCGCTTCTGGCCGCTGTCAGGACCATCGTTCCCGACTTTGAATAAGGAGGCATTTTCATGGACATTGATTTCAGCAAGGCTATGACGATCCGGCTCGACGACGAACTGCCGGAGCTGCACCCCTTTGATCCGAAATATCGCAGAGCTCCCCGCCGGGAGTCCAAGCTCACCGAGGCCGACAAGGAGCTGGCGATCCGCAACGCCCTGCGCTACGTGCCCAAGCAGCACCACGCCCAGATGGCAAAGGAATTCGCTCAGGAGCTCAAAGAGCACGGCCGCATCTACGGCTACCGCTACCGCCCCGCCGGAAAGCTCTACGGCAAGCCCATCGACGAATACGAGGGCAAGTGCATCGAGGGCAGGGCCATCCAGGTCATGATCGACAACAACCTGGATTTTGACGTCGCCCTCTATCCCTACGAGCTGGTGACCTACGGCGAGACCGGCCAGGTCTGCCAGAACTGGATGCAGTACCGCCTCATCA
>CAMUYE010000006.1 GCA_947164825.1 uncultured Clostridia bacterium | reverse complement strand
CTGACAGGCGTCTGCCTCGGGCGGACGGCCGATGGCCGCCCCTACGGCAAAACTGGCAGGCGTCTGCCTCGGGGGACGGGGATTCCCTGATCTCTCAGCCCTTCCCCCACCCTGATCCTTGATCCTTGATCCCTAATCCCTCAAACTTCGCCGCAGGCGGCGAAAATCTCTTTCACGAGCTCGTCCCGGCCGGTGCCCTTCTCGGCGGAGAAGGGGATCAGCTTTGTCCCCTCGGGGAGGGCCAGGGTCTGACGGATCAGTACCATATTGGGCTCCAGTTCGGACTTTTTGAGCTTGTCCAGCTTATTGGCGACGACGACGAAGGGACGGCCAGAAGACTTGAAATACTCCGCCATGGTGCAGTCGTCGGCGGTGGGCTTGTGCCGGGCGTCCACGATCAGGACGCCCAGGTCAATGCGCTCGGGCACCGAAAAGTACTGCTCCATCAGCTTGCCCCAGCGCTCCTTTTCGGCCTTGGGGACCTTGGCGTAGCCGTAGCCCGGCAGGTCCACGAAGTAGGCTGTTCCGTCGATGCGGAAGAAGTTGATGTGGACGGTCTTGCCGGGGGTCTCCCCCACCCGGGCAAAGTTCTTGCGATTCAGCACCCGGTTGATGACCGAGGACTTGCCCACGTTGGACTTGCCGGAGAATACGATCTGGGGCAGGCCGTCCGCGGGGAGCCGGTTCAGGCCGGTGATGGATGTGACGAATTCTGCAATTTGAAGGTTCATATTTGCCTCCTCTCTGGAAGGAAACGCGGGATAAATTGAAAATTGATAGTTGAAAATTGAAAATTGCGGTGTTTTCCAAATTGCCATTTGGAAAACGAAATTGGATAGATTCGATCTCGTTTCCCTTTCTTTTCCATCGTTCAAATAGCAATTTGAACGATACCACAATTATTCATTATTCACTATTCATTATTCATTTTTCATTCGGCCCAGATGGGGACCGGCGGACAAGCAAGGCTTGTCCCTACAGGCGTTCGGGAAAGGGCGGCCAATGGCCGCCCCTACGGGCGTATGCATTCAGGAAGCCTTGGTGCGGGGTGCGGGCGGCCAATGGCCGCCCCTACAGCCCTGATCTCTAATCCCTTCTCCCACTCTGATCCCTAATCCTTAATCCTTAATCCCTGATCTGTGGCGCACAATGTGCGCCGCTACTGCCGAATGTCCGGCTTACGCTTGCGCGGCACGGGCGGAGTGGTCAGGGGAAGGCTCGACGCGTCGGCGGGCGCAACTACGGGGGCGTCGGCCACCGGGAAGCGGAGCGCGGTCTCCAGTACGGTATCGGCGCTGCGGACGGGAACAAAGGTCAGAGCCTTGCGGACGGTCTGGTCGATTTCCTCCAGGTCCTTCACATTGTCCTGGGGAATGATCACGGTCTTGATCCCGCGGCGCAGAGCGGCCATGGTCTTCTCCTTCAGCCCGCCGATGGCCAGGACCCGGCCCCGGATGGAGATCTCCCCGGTCATGGCGAGATCCCGCCGGACCGCGGCGCCCGTCAGAGCGGACACCATAGCAGTGCAGATCGTGATGCCGGCGCTGGGGCCGTCCTTCGGCACGGCGCCTTCGGGGAAGTGGACGTGGATGTCCTTGGTCTTGTAGAAATCCTCCGGGATTCCCAGGCTCTTCGCCCGGGAGCGGATATAGCTCATGGCGGCCTGAACGGACTCCTGCATGACCTTGCCCAGGTTGCCTGTCAGCTCCAGCTTGCCGGAGCCCTCCACCACGTTGCACTCCACCTCCAGCATTTCGCCGCCCACGGAGGTCCAGGCCAGGCCGTTGACCAGGCCGACGGGATCCTCCTCGGAAAGGCGGTCCGGCAGGTACTTGCGGATGCCCAGGTATTTCTCCAGGTTCGCGCTGTTGACGTTGACCCGGACGGTCTCGGGATGCTCGATCAGCTCCATGACCACCCGGCGGCAGAGCTTGGCCAGCTCCTGCTCCAGCCTGCGGACGCCGGACTCCCGGGTATAGCAGGCGATGATCTCCCGCAGGGTGCTGTCCGGCAGCCGGATCTGGGATTTCTTGAGCCCGTGGCGCTGCCGCTGCTTGGGCAGCAGGTGGTTCTTGGCGATCATCAGCTTCTCCTCGTCGGTGTAGGAGTCCAGATAGATGACCTCCATGCGATCCAGCAGGGGCCGGGGGATGGTGTCGTCGGTGTTGGCGGTGGTGATGAACATGCAGTTGCTCAGATCGAAGGGCAGCTCCAGGAAGTTGTCCCGGAAGGCGTGGTTTTGCTCCGGGTCCAGGACCTCCAGCAGAGCCGCGGAGGGATCGCCCCGGTAATCGGCGCCCAGCTTGTCGATCTCATCAAAGAGGATCAGGGGATTGTTGCTCTTGACCTGGGTCAGCGCGGTGAGGATGCGGCCGGGCATCGCGCCGATATAGGTCTTCCGGTGGCCGCGGATCTCCGCCTCATCGTGCACGCCGCCCAGAGAGATCCGGGCCAGCTTGCGGTTGAGGCAGGCGGCAATGGAGGAGGCGATGGAGGTCTTGCCAACGCCCGGAGGACCCACAAAGCAGAGGATCTGGCCCCGGTTCTCGGGGGCCATCTGCCGAACGGCCAGGAATTCCAGGATCCTCGTTTTGACCTTTTGCAGGCCGTAGTGATCCTGATCCAAAAGCTTCCGGGCCTGCTCCACGTTGAGCCGTTCCTTGGTGGACTCGTGCCAGGGCAGCTCCAGGGCTACGTCCAGATAGTTGCGGATCACGGCGGATTCGGCGGAGCCAAAGCCCTGCTTGCGCAGGCGCTTGACCTCTTTGAGAAGCTTTTCCTCGGCCTCGGCGTCCAGTTTCAGCGCCTTGACGCGCTGTTCGTACTCGTCGGCGTCGTCCTCTTCTTCCCCCAGTTCCTCGCGAATGGCCTTCATCTGCTCCCGGAGATAGTAGTCGCGCTGGTCCTTGTTCATGCTCTCCTGGGCCTTGTCCTGCATCTCCTCTTCAATGCCGAGGATGTCCAGCTCCCGATCCATGAGTCGGTTGCAGCGGAACAGACGCTTCGCCGGATGGAGCTGATTCAGCAGGGCCAGCTTATCCTCATAGCGGAACGAAGCCGCCTGGGCCACGATGTCACTGATTTCGCCGGGCTTTTTGCTGGCGATGATCCGCAGCATTTCCTCGTGCAGGGGCCGCTGACTGAGCTCCATATACTCTTCCAGGAGCCGGTAAGCCGTGCGCATCATGGCTTCGAGCTTGGGGGTCACGGGAACTTCTTCGTCATGCAGCGTGACAATCCTGGCGCTGAGGTAGGGTTCCGTTTTCAGCGCGGCCACCACCCTGGCGCGGGTCTGGCCCGTGACCAGCAGCCGTGCCGACTCGCCGGGAACACGGATGATCTGGCGGATCTGGGCTACGGTGCCGATGGGATTAAGCTGATCGAAATCCGGATCGCTCTCCATCAGATCCCGCTGGGGCAGCAGCAGGACCCGCTGATCGGCCTTCATCGCCTTTTCGATGGCCCGGAGGGATTTCTCCCGTCCCGCTTCGAAGTGCATCGTGACGCTGGGGAAGGTCACAAGGCCGCGCAGTGCGATCACGGGTAATTGTTCGTATTCGATACGTTCTTCCATGGTTGTACCTCCTTTCTGGAGTGTGTTCGGATAAAAAAACGAAGAAGTAAGAAGTAAGAAGTAAGAAGCAAGAAGTTACCAGAGCAATTCTTACTTTTTACCTTTTACTTCTTACTTGTATTCTGGGCTCGTCTTATTCTCCCGCGATTCTTTTGGATTTCTCGCTGCATTCCAGCAGCGGTTTCTCGACGCCCCGGACAGCCTTCTCCGTGACAGTGACCTTGGTTATGGTCTTATCGGAGGGGATCTCGTACATGACGGGCGTTAAAATGCCCTCCATCACGGCACGAAGACCACGGGCGCCGATCTTGCGCTCCACGGCCAGCTCGGCCACCGCGGTCAGGGCTTCGGGGGTGAACTCCAGTTCCACGCCGTCGTAAGACAGGATCTGCTTATACTGCTTGCAGAGCGCGTTCTTGGGCTCGGTCAGGATCCGAACCAGATCTGCTGTGGACAGATCGTGGAGACTGGTGATGACGGGCAGACGGCCCACCAGCTCGGGGATAATGCCGAACTTCAGCAGATCGTGGGGCTGTACCTGACGGAACAGTTCGCCGATCTTCCGGTCCTTCTTGCTCGACAGCTCGGAGCCGAAGCCCAGAGAGCTGCGATCCACCCGGCGCTCGATGATCTTGTCGAGGCCGTCGAAGGCGCCGCCGCAGATGAAGAGGATCTTCGAGGTGTCGATCTGAATAAATTCCTGCTGGGGGTGCTTGCGGCCGCCCTGGGGCGGCACGTTGGCGACAGTCCCTTCCACAATTTTCAGAAGGGCCTGCTGGACGCCCTCGCCGGAGACGTCGCGGGTGATGGAGGTGTTCTCGCTCTTGCGGGCGATCTTATCCATCTCGTCGATATAGATGATGCCCTGCTCGGCCCGCTCCACGTCGAAGTCGGCGGCCTGGATCAGCCGGAGCAGGATGTTCTCCACGTCCTCGCCCACGTAGCCCGCTTCGGTGAGAGTGGTGGCGTCGGCAATGGCAAAGGGAACGTCCAGGATCTTGGCCAGGGTCTGGGCAAAAAGCGTTTTGCCGGAGCCCGTGGGACCGATGAGCAGGATGTTGCTCTTTTGCATTTCAACGTCGGATTCCTCGCCGAAGTAAATGCGCTTGTAGTGGTTATACACCGCCACGGAAAGGGCGATCTTCGCCTCCTCCTGGCCGATGATATAGTTGTCCATGTACTCCTTGATCTCCCGCGGGGTGGGGAGCTTGCTGGGGTCATGTTCAAAACGGTTTTCGGTTTCGTAGAGGTCCTCGCGGATCAGACTGTTGCAGAGATCCACACATTCGTTGCAGATATAGACGTTGTTGGGACCGGACATCATGCGCTTGACCTGCTCCTGGCGCTTGCCGCAGAAGGAGCAGCGGACGGATTTCGTATCAGCCAAGTCAGTCCCTCCTTTCAGGGATTTTCGGGCGCTCACTGAGCGCCCCTACAGGTTCATCGATGGTCGATGACCTTGTCGATGATGCCGTATTCCAGGGCCTCCCGGGCGGTCATGAAGTTGTCGCGCTCGGTGTCGGCGGCGATCTGCTCCAGGGGCTTGCCGGTGTTGGCGGCCAGGATCTCGTTGAGCTTTTGCTTCATGCTCTGGATGCGGCGGGCCTGGATCTGGATATCCGTAGCCTGGCCCTGGGCGCCGCCGGAGGGCTGGTGGATCATGATCTCGGCGTTGGGCAGCGCCATCCGCTTGCCCTTCGTGCCCGCAGAGAGCAGGAAGGCGCCCATGGAGGCCGCCATGCCGATGCAGATGGTGGAAACGTCACACTTGATATACTGCATCGTGTCGTAGATGGCAAGGCCGGAGGTGATCACGCCGCCGGGGCTGTTGATATAGAACTGAATATCCTTGTCCGGATCCTGGGCCTCGAGATAGAGGAGCTGGGCCACGATCAGAGAGGCCGTGGTGTCGTTGACCTCCTCGGAGAGCATCACGATCCGGTCGTTCAGCAGGCGGGAGAAGATATCGTACGACCGCTCGCCGCGGCTGGTCTGCTCGACTACATAGGGGACTAAACTCATAGGTCGTATCTCCTTTCATTCAGGTCGCGGGACCGACAGCGCATCGGTCCCGCGGGATGTTGCTATGGCATTGTAACCGCGTTGGAAGGGAATTATTCCTCGACGGGGGCAGTGGCGACGGCTTCGGCCACCACGAGATCCCGGGCCTTGCGGACCTTGAGATCGGTGGTGATTTCCTCGTTGGGAATGATGGTCTTCAGCTTCTCAACGTCCATGCCGTACTGCTCGGAGAGCTTCTGATACTCGGCGTTCAGATCCTCTTCCGTCGCTTCCAGGCCCTCGGCCTCGGCGATGGCGGTCAGAATCGTGCGCAGGCGCACCTGCTTCTCGGCGGAGGGACGGATGCTGGCGCGGAGCCGGGACAGGTCGCCGCCCATCATCTTGCTGTACTGCTCCAGGCTCATGCCCTGGGAGCGGAGCTGGTAGTCGAAGTTCTGCAGCTCGGTGTCAACCTCGGCCTCAATCATGGCGGAGGGAAGCTCCAGCTTGGCGGACTCGGCGAGCTTTTCCATCAGCGCGGACTCGAAGGCCCGGGAGGCTTCCTCGTCCTTGCGGGTCTCGATCTGCTTGCGCAGGTCGGCGCGGAGCTCGTCCAGGGTGTCGAACTCGGAAACATCCTTGGCCAGCTCGTCGTCCTTGGCGGGGACCTGGGTTTCCTTGACTTCATGGACCTTCACGTGGAAGATCACGGCAGCGCCGGCCAGTTCCTTGGCGTGGTAGTTCTCGGGGAAGCTGAGATTGAGGTCCTTCTCCTCGCCGGCAGAAGCGCCGACAAGCTGCTCCTCAAAGCCGGGGATGAAGCTGTGGCTGCCGAGCCGCAGCTCGTAGCCCTCGGCGGCGCCGCCCTCAAAGGGCACGCCGTCCTTCTTGCCTTCGTAGTCGATGACCACCGTGTCGCCTTCCGCGGCGGGACGCTCCACGGTGACGATGCGGGCAACCTCTTCAGCCTTCTTGTCCAGCTCGGCCTCGACCTCTTCGTCGGTGACGGAGACGGCGGCCTTGGGGGCCTCCAGGCCCTTGTACTGGCCCAGCTCGACCTCGGGATAGAGCTCTACCTCGATGGTCAGCTCCAGGGTCTTGTCCTCGCGGACGTTCATATCGGTAACAGAGGGCTGACCCACGGTCTTCCAGCCCTGGTCGGTAACGGCTTCCTTGTACACGTCGGGGAAGATCTCTTCCACCGCGTCGCTGTGAAATACAGTCGCGCCGTAGAGGTTCTCGATCATCTTCCGGGGGGCCTTGCCCTTGCGGAAGCCGGGAACGGTGATGTACTTGCGGTTCTTCAGGTAGGCCTTGGAAATGCCGGCCTCGAAGACTTCCTTCTCGACCTCGACCTGGACGGTCAGCTTATTGTTCTCTCTGTTCGCGCTCTTGATGGTCATTTTTGAATTCCTCCTGTGTTGCGAATACATAAGCCTATATATTTTAGCAGAAAAATAAAGAATTGCAAGTATGAATTTATGAATTTTCAGGGTTTTCTGAAGTTTTTACGGGAACGGGACGGAAGTCCACGTAATCCGCGGAAACGAGGCGGAAGTCGATATCCTCAAACAGCCCGGTAACGGCCAGGCGGTGGCTCTCGGAGTGCAGATGGCCGTACCAGCAGCGCTTTACCTCATAGCGGTGCAGCAGGTCCAGGATGGGCCGGCAGAGATAGCCCCGGTAGACCGGCGGATAGTGGAGAAAGACCAGCTTCTCCTTCTCCCCCGCCGCTTTCAGGGAGCTCTCCAGCCGGATCAGCTCCCGGTTCAGGATCTTCTCGTCATGGGCTCCGCCCTTCTCCTCCTCAAAGAACCAGCCCCGGGTACCGCAGATCGCCAGGTCCCCGTATTCATAGCAGTTGTTGTTGAGGACCCAGAGCCCGGTGAAGCCGTTGGTCTCGCAGAACTTGTAGAATTTCGTCGCCGTGGTCCACCAATAGTCGTGGTTGCCCTTCAGGATGATCTTGCGGCCGGGGATGGCGTTGAGGAAGGCGAAGTCCTCCCTGGCATGCTCCAGATCCATGGACCAGCTCAGGTCCCCCAGCAGGACCGTGGTGTCCTCCGGGCCGATGACGGAGAGGCCCGCCCGCAGCTTGTCCACGTAGCCGGTCCAGAGCTTGCCGAAGACGTCCATGGGTTTATCGGCTTCAAATGATAAATGCAGATCGCCGATGGCGTAAAGCATGGGAGCCTCCTTTCATCAAAGGGTTTGCCGGCATTCCTGGAATTGCCGGGTCTATCCGCCAACCCGTTTTTGCTGCAGGTGCTTCATGGCGAACATCACGGCATTGTTGTTGAAGATGCTGCAGACCGTCGGTTCATCCAGGCCCTGCTGCATCAGCCAGCGGCCCAGATCATTCCAGTTTTGCACGCCGGTAAAGCCCGTCGGCAGCGCGTCACAGCCGTCCAGGTCTCCGCCGACGGCGAGATGGTGCTTGCCGCCCAGCTCCAGGAAATGGTCGATATGACGCTTCACGTCGGAGAAGTCCGCCTTCCCGCTTTCGTTCAGGAAGGGCGCGTAGAGGTTGAGCCCTACCAGTCCGCCCAGGTTGCAGATCACCTTGAACTGCTTGTCCGTCAGGTTTCGGGTGTGATCGCAGACAGCGCGGCTGTTGGAGTGGGAGGCGACAATGGGCGCGGCGGTGATATCGATCAGATCCCAAAAGGCCTTTTCGGACAGGTGGCTGACGTCGATGACGATGCCCAGCTCCTGCGCTCTGCGAACGAAGGCCTTGCCCTGGGATGTAAGCCCCTGATCCGTACCGTGAGGCCCGGCAAGGGCGTTGGGATAATTCCAGGTCAGGGTGGTCATCAGGAAGCCCAGCTCTTTGAGCTCCTCCAGACGGCCGGGGTCGCAGCCGATGGCCTCGGGGCCTTCCAGAGACAGGAAAACGCCCTGCTTGCCCTCCCGGGCCGTCTCCACCAGATCCTCCATATTCCGGCAGAGCTTCGTACGGTCTTTGTTCTGTTCGAGCTGGGTGTAGAAATCAGAGAGCTCGGAATAGAAGCGGGCCTGCGCCAGTGCGGCAGGCAGGGGCAGGCCTTCTTCCCCGAAAACGCAGCAGAAGGCGTAGAACTGGTGGTGAGTCAGAAGCTTGTCTGCCCGCTCCAGGTCGATATGCAGGTCGTTGGCGGCCCAGGATTTCTTCTGGCGGGAAAGCTCCACGGCGGTATCGCAGTGGAGATCGAATACGGGAAATCGTTCTCTCATTGGAATGCGTCCTCCAAATGGTTGATGACGGGTTTTTTCGTGGCTTCGCCTTCAGGCGCATAGATCTCGATCACGTCAAAGCGGGGCTGAAGCTCCGTCTCGTGAAGGCTCAGCCAGAGCTCTGCGGCCATGCGGACCCGGTTCTGCTTGTGCCAGTCCACGAACTCCGCGGCCCGGGCGAAGGCGTCGGACTTCCGCAGCTTGACTTCCACGAAGGCCAGATCCGTCCGGTTGGCGGCGATCAGGTCGATCTCCCCGAAGCGGCAGCTCCAGTTGCGCTCGACAATGCGGAAGCCCTTCTTTTTCAGATATTTCGCGGCCTGGGTCTCCCCCCATGCGCCGATCCCGTTACGCCGGTCCATGCTTCTTGAAAAAGCTGCGCCGGTGGATGGGGCAGAGTCCCAGCGCTGCAACGGCGGCGTAGTGGGCCTTGGTGCCGTAACCCTTGTGGACGGCGAAGCCGTAGCCCGGATACTGCTTGTCATATTCCGCCATAAGCCGGTCTCTCGTGACCTTCGCCAGGATGGAGGCGGCGGCCACGGAGGCGCAGTTCGCGTCTCCCTTGACCACGGTGCGGGTGGGCAGCCCCAGACCGGGATCCCGGTTGCCGTCCACCAGGCAGAGATCGGGCTTCAGGCCGAGCTGCTCCACGGCCCCGCGCATGGCGCGATAGGTGGCCTGGAGAATGTTGACCTCGTCGATGGTCTTTTCGTCTACCAGACAGACCGCCCAGGCCAGGGCCTTGGCGGTGATCTCGTCGTATAGCGCTTCCCTGCGCTTTTCCGACAGCTTCTTGGAGTCGTTCAGGCCATCGATCACCAGTCCGGCGGGCAGCACGCAGGCCGCCGCACAGACAGGGCCCGCCAGCGGACCGCGGCCCGCTTCGTCGATCCCGCAGATCAGAGTATAGCCCTCGGTGTGGAGGGCGGTTTCATATTTGTAAAGGTCAGTCATATTCCCTCATAAAACCATAAAACGCAAAATGCAAAATGCAAGATGCAAAATGATAATCAACGCTTAGGGCGTTTCCAGTGTGAACCGGCCCAGCTTGCAGGAACGGTATTCTTCCAGCAGGACGTTTGCCATGCGCTCTACGTCCAGTTCCGCGCCGGGGAGAAGGAAGCCGCGCTTCCGGGCTGCCTGCTCCAGCAGGGCGAAGCCCCGGGCGGAGGGCACCATGCCTGCAAAGTCTGCGGGCAACGGGGCGTCGCCGAGTTTATACCGGTCCCGCAGGACCTGGGGATAGTCCCGCCAAAGCTGATCCATGAGCCGGGCGGCCAGGGTCTCCGTGTCCAGGATATCGTCCTTGACGGCCCCGGTCCAGGCCAGACGCAGGCCAACCTCCGGGTCCTCGAACTTGGGCCAGAGGATGCCCGGGGTATCGAGCAGCAGCAGGCCCCGGTCCACCGTGACCCACTGCTTGCCCCGGGTGACGCCGGGCCGGTTCTCGGCCTTGGCTCCCTTGCGGCCCGCCACCTGGTTGATGAAGGTGGATTTTCCCACGTTGGGAACGCCGACGACCATGGCCTTCAGAGGCTTTCCCTCCATCCCCTTTTCGGCATAGCGGCGGCGCTTTTCCGCCAATAGGCGGTTGAGGGCCGGGGAGAAATCCGTGATTCCCTTTCTGGTCTTGCAGTCCGTTTGGATCACGGAAAAGCCCCGGGCCTTGAAATGGTCGGCCCAGGCCCGGGTCCGGGCGGGGTCGGCCATGTCGATGCGGTTGAGGATGACCATCCGGGGCTTGTCCCCGCAGATGGCGTCGATATCCGGGTTGCGGGAGGAACGGGGGATCCGGGCGTCCAGGATCTCGCAGACCGCATCCACCAGCTTCAGCTCCGCCTCCATCATCCGCCGGGTCTTGGTCATATGACCCGGATACCACTGAATATTCATATTGTCAGTCATAGATGTCTCCGATGCGGGACCAGTCCCTGGTATTTTCCTTCCAGGCATCCTGGCCGGGGAAAACCAGCCAGAGGGCCTTTCCCACAATGTACCGTCCGTCGACCATGCCCACGTCGGGGTAGCGGCTGTCGGTGGAATTGTTGCGGTTGTCGCCCATCAGGAAGTAGCAGCCATCGGGCACCGTGGCGGTATAGCCGTCGCCGGCGCTCCAGCTGACGTTCATGGGCTCTTTGATAAACGCTTCGCTCTGTAATGCTCCGTCCACGTATACATGAAGATGGCCGTCCTCCCCTTCCCGGAAGCTGACGGTCTGCCCGCCGACGGCGATCACCCGCTTGACGATGGGTTTGCCGTTCTGGAAAGTGGGCACGCAGGCTACGACGATGTCCCCTTGCCTGTAATCGGAGCGGAGAAAGTTGCTGCGCAAAATCAGATAGTCGCCCTTGGCCTCTTCCGACTCCCGGGGCGCTCCGACAAGGGTCGGATACATGGAGCTGCCGGAGACGCCCACCAGCCGGGCCAGAAAGACGAAGCAGACGACGATCACCGCCAGAATCGCCACCATGTCGTGCAGCATGACGTAGATCGAACCGGCAAAGCCCTTGGGTTCGAAGGGATTCTCCTTTTTATTCTTTTTTTCTGTCACGGTCTTTTCCGCGGAAAGGCCGGTAATCTCATTCAGTTCCATATCTGCCTCCTGTGAACGGGCTCATACTTGTTCATTTTATATTATAAACCATTTGCTTTCAAATTCCAATACCCAAATTATACTTTTTTGTAGGTCTGCACAAAAACGGGACCTCATTTTTGCCGAAAACGCCCTTTCGCGGCGACGGTTTTTCTCTTGATTTTCCAACGGGAAGCGGGTACAATAGGATTAGAAAACAAACGGAGGATTATATATGAGCGATCTGTTCGGCGACGATTATATCACCATTACCGACGAGGACGGAGTGGAGTATGAGCTGGAAGTTCTCTGCTCCGTGGAATACCAGGGAAGCACCTATCTCGGAGTCTGTCCGGCGGGACTCGACGAGGATGCCGAGCTGGAGGTCAGCGTCCTGAAAGTCGTAGAGGAAGACGGCGAGGAGATCCTGGAAGCCGTCACCGACGAAGACGAGCTGGCCGCGGTGTACGAGCTTCTGCTGGAAGAGTACGAGGAAGAGGAAGAGGAAGAAGACGAAGAGGAATAACAGCGGACAAGACACCACCTCATCCGTCATCGGGCTTTCGTGAGACGCCCGATGCCACCTTCCCCTCAAGGGGAAGGCTCATAAGGAAAAATATTTGAATAAAACACCCTGCTGAGTGCGTGATGTGCCCTTTTAGACCCACATCTTTTTTACGGGACGCCTAAGTTTCCTCGGTGGTTTGTAGACCTCCCGCGTGGCTTGCCCGCGGACGTTGGGAACAGTAAAGCCCTGGAGCAGCGACCCACCTGCCCGAAACGTGCAGGTTATAAATGGGCGCACACGGCTGCGGCGGGGTTTTTTTGTGCTTTTTGATTTCTTCTTTTCTGTTCTGTTTTTCAAAACTTTTCGCATTTTTCAAAAACTTTCTCTTGCAAGTTTGGGGAAAACGCAGTATAATAAGGCGCAATCGGTCTAAACAGACGGACCAAAGCTATTTTTTGAGAGGATTGATTAACAAATGAGCGCATCCGCATCCAAAAAGAAGCGCAAGGAGCTTGAGGAGCAGGGTCTTTCCCCCAAGGCGATCGCCGCCAAGAAAGACAAGGAAAAGAAGCAGAAGCTTCTGCGAAACATTCTGATCGTGGTCCTGTGCGTCGCTGTGGCCGCCGCGGCCGTCTTCGCCGTCATCAGCCTGGTGAACCGTCCCAGCTATGACACCAGCGCCGCTCTGGCCACCGTGGGCGACGAGAAGATCACGGTTCCCGTATACGATATCTTCTACAACTCCAATGCCTCTTCCCTGTACAATTACGGTTACTCCTATTTCATTCAGGCCGGAACTCCGGTTTCCAAGCAGAATAACCCCTTCGGTGAAGGCACCTTAGAGGAATTTTTCAAGGACAACGCCGCTACCGCGATTCAGACTGCCTACAACTACTACATTCTGGCCAAGGAAGACGCCGGTTTTGAACTGACCAAAGAGCAGAAGGACGCCATCGACACCGAGATCGACGCCATCAAATCCGCGGCGGAAAGCTACGGCTTCCCGAATGTGAACAGCTTCCTGAGCCGCTACTACGGCGAGGGCTGCAAGCTCAAGGATTACGAGACCTATCTGACGGTCAACGCCTACTCCAATGCCTACTACGCCAAGCTCCAGGAGGAGTTTGCGCCCAGCGCCGAAGAGCTCAAGGCCGCTTATGACAAGGATCCCAACGCATTCGATCAGGTGAATTACACTTACGCCGCCGTTAACGCCGAATCCACCTCCGTGCCCGTTGCCGACAGCGAGCCCGCGGAAGGCGACGAAGACAGCGAGAACCCCACCACGGCCCCCACCACGACCGTCTTTACAGACGCCGCAAAGGCCGAGGCCAAGGAAAAGGCCGAGGGTTATAAGACCGAAATGCCCGAGGACGCCAACACCGTCAGCAACAACAAGGCGAATGCCGCCGCTGCCCTCAATCAGGAGATCGCCGACTGGCTCTTTGACGCCGCACGCAAGGAAGGCGACGTCGAGGTCTTCTCCATGAACGAGGAAGGAACCTCCTACCGTACCGTCCGCTTCAACAGCCGCGACAACAACGACTACTTCCGCGTCAACGCCAACGTGATCACCATCACCAAGGACAAGGAAGGCACTGAGCTCAAGGAAGGCGAGCAAAGCGCCAAGGATAAGTTTGACGCTCTGGTGAAGGCCGTTCAGGACGGCATGACGGACGAGGCTTTCAGCGAAGCCGTCACTGCGCTGGGCCAGACTGTCAGCACCTCCGGCATCACCCACAGCTACTCCGTCGAAGAGATCCGCACCTGGCTCTACGACGCCAGCCGCAAGGCCGGCGATCTGCTCACCACTTACGAGAGCGACACCGCCTACTACCTGGTCCGCTACGTCTCCACCGACGAGGTCAGCTATCGGGATACTCTGGTCAAGAACAGCCTGTGGGAAGAAAAGACCAACTCCATGGGTTCGGCCAAAGAGATCGTGTTTGTGGAAGATATGATGCAGTACGCCAACACGGATCTGACCTTCAACTCCAACACCAGCGGAAGCTAAAGCCAAAGGATCAGCAGCAAACAACTCAAAAGAGGTATCCGGAAATGAAACCGGATACCTCTTTTTTCATATTTTTGGGATTGCCTGTCACGGTTTCACTTCCGTCAAGCTGTCGGTCTCAAAGAAATAGAGATACATTTTCGTGATCGGAAGCCCGAAGATCCGGGACAGGGCGGACGCGTAGGCTTCCAGCTGGGGACGGTACTTCTCCCCTGCCTCCCCCTCCTGTCCGGGCCGGATGCGGTCCGTTTTGAAGTCCACGACCGTAATGGAGCCGTCTTGGAACAAACAGCAGTCCGTAACGCCCTGGAGGAGGACCTTCTCCCCCGCCGCCTCCGGGTACCAGCGCTCCGCCGGCGTCAGAATCGAAAACTTGAATTCGCGCAGTACCCGGTCAGCGCTTCGGATCATCTGCCCAAGGGGTCCTTCAAAGACTCGCAGCAGCTTTTCCGGATTCACGGCGGCGGCCTGCTCGGGGGTCAGAAACGCGTCCCGAACCATGCGTTCCAATTCCTCCCGGATTTGGTCGAGGCCGTCTGTTTTGGAGAAGTCGAGATACTGCATCGCCTGATGCACAGCTGTCCCCTTCTGGGCGGGCGTCAGCGCTTTTCCGTTTCGGATCAGCGAGGGTTTGCGCAGCTTGAGATGCGCGAAGTCCTCTTTCGGCGCGCCGTCATCGGCCTCCCGATCCAGCTCCCGCCCTTTGATCTGGGTGGCGGTAAGCTTGGAAGGAACCGTCTGCGCCGCAGCGTGAGAATACCGGAACGCCAGACGATCGGCAATGGCTTGAACGTCGATGGGCTGCTCTTTCAAAGACGGCTCCGTTCCGGCGGCGACAGCGGCTGTCTTGGCGGGCAGGTCGTGCCATTCGATCCGCCAGGGCCAATCGGAACCTGCTGTTCCGGCCGGTTTCCCGGCGATCTCGTGCAGGGCTCCGGCTTCGGTCCGAAGCAGGGCGGTCAGCAGGATCCAGTCTCCCAGACAGGATGCCTGAGCTGCCTGGAGTCTGATCGTCTCCGGGCTGAGGCAGAGCGCAAGGCCCTGGATGTGGCTCTCCAGCGCGTCGGCGCAGTGCGTCATAATCAGCATGTCCCTGGCACGGGTCATGGCGACGTAGAGGATGCGCAGTTCCTCGGAGATGTTCTCCGCCTTGGTCTGTCGGCTGATGGCGGATCTGGCGACGGAACTGAAGCGGGTGTGGGTCGGCTTGTCATAGACCGCGCAGCCAACGCCGAGGCGGCTGTGGAACTGTACGGGGGCTTTCAGATCCTCCTGGTTGAACCGGCGGGAAAGCCCGCAGAGCAGAACCACGGGGAATTCCAGGCCCTTGGATTTATGGATGCTCATGACCGTGACGGCGCTGGCCTGCGCACGGCGTACGGAAACGCCGCCCTGGGCGCGCAGCTCCTCTACGTACTCCAGAAGCTGGTGCAGGCTCTTCGTCCCGCCTTCGGAAAAAGCGGCGGCCAGTTGAAAGAAGGCGCGAAGATTCTGAACCCGAGCGGGTCCGCCCTCCATGGCGCTGTAAACCGCCTCGAGGCCGGTGGCCTGCTGAAGCTTTTCCAACAGGCTATGCAGCGGCACCAGCCGGGCCTGCCGGCGCAGTTCGGAGATGATCTCCACCGCACGGCGCAGCGCAGGGTCTTCGGACGCTGCGGCGAGCTCCCAGAGCTCCGCCTTCCGATCCCTGCTCCGGGCCTTCGCCAGGGCAGCCGCCCGGACGCCGAAGATCGGGCTCAGCAGCGCTCCGGTCAGGGGAATATCCTGGTGGGCGTTGTCCAGTACCCGGAGCAGGCAAAGCAGGGCCTGAACCTCCGCGGCGTCGAGGATGCTCTCCCCGGTGTCGCTGGAGGCGGGGATGCCGAGCCTGCGCAGCGCTTCCAGATAGAAGCCCGCGATATTTTTGGGAGAGCGCAGCAGGATCACCACGTCTCCCGGTTCCACGGGACGGGTTCCGTCAGCGCCCCGAACAAGGGTGCGGCTGTCCAACAGCTCCCGGACGCGGCGCGCGGCAAAGGCGGCCTCGGCGCGATTCTTCTCCGGGGCCTCGTCGTCCTCTCCGGACTGTCTGGTGCAAAGGCAGTGCAGCTCCACCTGGGTCTGGGGCAGCGGATCCATGGGGCGGCCCGGCCGCAGCGCTTCGGCCTCGCCGTAGTCCAGTCCGCCGACGGCAGGAGACATACAGCGGGCAAAAACCGCGTTCACGGCTTCCAGAACCGCCTCGCCGGAACGGAAATTGTGAGACAGCAGGATGCGTTGCGGCCCGCTGGGTTCCGCCCGGTCGGCGTCCGGATAGGCCGCGTACTTTTGCAGGAAAATTGCGGGATCTGCCAGGCGGAAGCGGTAGACCGACTGCTTCACGTCGCCCACCAGAAACCGGTTGGCTCCCTCCCTGGAGACGGCCCGGAAAATGGCGTCCTGTACCTCGTTGGTGTCCTGGTACTCGTCCACCATGATCTCCCGATAGCGTTCGCTGATGAGGCGGGCGGCGGCGGATGGGGTTTTGCCGTCCGGCTCCAGCAGCAGCCGCAGAGCGAGATGCTCCAGATCGTTGAAATCCAGTCCGTGCAGGCGGCGCTTCTCCGCGTCGTATCGAGCGCCGAAGTCCCGGGTGAGGGCAAAGAGCGCTTGCAGGGTCTCGGCGCTCTGCGCCAGATCGGACAGGACGGTTTCAGAGCTTCCGTAGAGCTCCGCGGCCCATTTTTTGATCTGTTCCTGGGCTTGCTTGCGGATCGCCTGAGCCCGATTTTTCAGCTCCGGGTCCTCACAGCTCCGCACTGGCGGCAGGCGGCCAAAGTCCAGCGTTTCCACAGCCCGGAGCATGGCGTCCCAGCTGCCGCCTGCAGCCAGAGCGCGAAGGGCCGCGCTGTTCTGCCCAAAGAGCGGACAGTATTTGGAGAGGCCTTCGCAGCGATCCAGTTCTTCTTTGACGGCGTCCAGGGCCTCGGCCTGCTCCAGGGCGCAGCTGCGCAGCCCATCCAGCAGATAGGCGCCCCAGACCGTCTGTTCCGCTCCGCTGACGCCAGACAAATCCAGCCGCGCTTCGTTCTCGTCCAGCCAGCGGGCCGGATCCACGTTGCACTGGGCGGCCTCATAGACGCCCAGGATCAGCCCCGGGATCCGGCGGTCGTCCCGCCCGGCCCCCAGGCCGTCGACAAGCTGGCGGAAGGCGGGATTCTCTCCGATGGCGGCGTAGCGTTCTTCCAGCAGCTCGTCCGCGACGCGCTCCCGCAGCGCGGCGGTTTCGGTCTGTTCCAGCATGCGAAAATCGGCAGGAACATCCAGCTCGTAGGCAAATTCCCGCAGCAGATCCGCGCAAAAGGCATGGACTGTGGAGATCTGCGTCATATAGACGCGGCTCTGCTGTTTTTGCAGGTGGCGATTGTCCGGGTCCAGGGCCAAACGGGCCGCCAGTTCCCTGGCGATCCTGGCACGAAGCTCCGCGGCGGCCTTTTTGGTAAAGGTGATGATCAAAAACTCATTGACGGAGCATTCCCGATCCGCACGCAGGATCTGCCGCATGAGGCGTTCGACAATGACCTTCGTCTTGCCGGACCCTGCCGCGGCGGCCACTAAGATGGGCCCGCCGTGGCGTTCTACGGCAAGGCTCTGGGCGGCAGTCAAGGTATCAGCCACGGTCTTTCGCCTCCTTTTCCAGTGCTTCCCAGAATTCGCTCCGGCTCACGGATCGGAGCCTGCGCAGCGGCAGCTCGCCGCTGTCCACCCGGCAGACGGACCGGTAGGGACACCAGCGGCAGGCGTTGTGCTCTTCTCCCCGCCAATAGGGATCCGGGGCGATGGTTCCCTCCCAGACGGAATCCGCCAGCGCGCCGAGGGTATGACGGACGTGTCCCTCCACAAGGTCGAGCTGATGCTCGTCCGCCAGATCGCCGGAACGCTCACCGGTCTTTTTGGACACTTTATAGGGCAGATAGACGGGATCGGATCCGGGTTCCATGGCCTGCAGCACTTCTTCCACGTCCAGCAGCAGGCCTTTCCGGCGGAGCTTCTTCCGGCGCTGCTTCTCCGCCTCCTCGGGATCCAAGCGCCCCTTGGTGGTCTCCACGTCCCAGCGCGCCGGGAAATAGAGCACGCCGGCGGGTTCCAGCTCCCGTCCGTAATAACGGGCAGCCTCCCGTGTCAGCGCGAACAGATAGATCAGCATCTGCAGACCCATGCCGCTGAGGACGTCCGTGTAGTCGAAATCCTTGCGGCCCGTTTTATAGTCCACGACGCGAAGATAGGTTTTTCCTCCGGGCGTGGTATAGAGATCCACCCGATCCACGACGCCCATCAGCGTACCGACGGCCAGGTTGCCCGTCACGGGAATGGCCGTTTTGTCTTTGAACTCCTGTTCGAACCAGGTGGGAATGAAGCGGGACTGAGAAAGCTCCCGGGTCAGATCCCGCACCACCTGCTCCACCTCGCCGAAGCTCCGCTCCATCAGATAGGATCCGCGGTTCGTATAGGAAGCCAGACCGCCGAGGATCTCGTTGACGAAGCGGTCATACCAGCCTCTGGCCAGGGCCAGCACCCGTTCCTCCGCCACGGCCGCGAAGCCGCCCTCGCGCTCCACGTCCTCGACCGTGTGTTCCAGCACATAGTGTACCAGCGTGCCATACATGGCGGGATCCACCGCGGCCTGCTTCCGCTCCCGGAGATTCAGGCCGTATTGGAGAAAGTAACCGTATTTGCAGGCGGCAAGCTTGTCTACCTTGGAGGCCGAGAGCGACAGGCTGGCGCCGTAGAGCGCTTCGACGGTGGGCCGATCCAGGCGGCCGGGCTCATAGGCCGACCGTTCTTCCAATGCCCTGACAGCCGTCCGAAGCGACGGCAGAGCGTCAAGGGCCTCCCGTCCGCTCTCTCCCCTTCCGGCCAGCAGGGCCGCGGCCCCGGCTTCATCGTCGGGCAGGGGCAGAGCTCTGGGATCCTTCCGCTCCGGGAACAGGGCCGCAAGCCGCGTAAAGAGATAGCTCGGCGCTTCCCGGTCGCAGCTGACCGTCAGGGTCTCGGTGGAAGACGTGAGGACCGTATAGGCTGTCAGCAGCTCCCGGTCGATGCGTTCCTCTCCGTCCGGCGCGGTCGGGAGACCGGCGGCCTTCATGCGGCGGCGCTCCGCGTCGCTGATGAGGCCGCTCCCGGCCTGCCACGCGGGAAGGAGCCCGTCGGAGGCGCCGAGGACGATGAGATGGGAGAGTTTTGCGCCGCGCATGGCCGTAAGCTGTCCCACCCGCACACAATCCAGCGTGGCGGGAATCGTACCCACGGCGCCCTGCGTCAGCGCGGCGCGGAAGAAGCGGCAGAACTCCTCGGGAGAACGCGTTCCCGTACCGAGAACGCCGTAGATCTGTTCCATGACGGACAGGAGCCGCTCGTAGAGCTGGGTCAGGGCCTGAGCCTTTTGGCGCTCCCCGTTGAGCGCCATGGTTTTCGCCTGTTCGGCAATGGTCCTTTCCAGACCGATGCCCGTCAGAAAGGCCTCCAATGCCTTGATCTGCGCGGCAGTATCCGGAGCGGAACGCAGTGCGTCCCGCAGACGGAGCAGCGGGACCACAGCAGCCTCTCTGGCACGATTGAGCGGAGCCAGCATCTCCTCCAGCGCTTCCCTTGTCTGGAGCTCCAGGGTGGGGCCGCTGGGGTTTTTATCAAAAGGCGCGTCCCATCGGCTGCCGCGCAGGTCCCACACAAAGGCATAGTTTTCAAGGCGGTCGGCCTCATCGATGCTCAAAGGCGCACAGCCGGAGTGAAGGTATTCACAGACCGTCTCGGCCTCCATCCCGCAGGACGCAGCCTCCAGAGCATAGACCACCGCCCGGATCACGCCGTAGCGCATCAGGTCCCGGTCGCCGGAGAAAAACGCGGGGATGTGAAAGCGATCCAGCAAGGTCTCCAGCAGGGGTTCGAAGCTCCCCGCGTCCGTATAGGCAATGCCGATCTCCCGCCAGCGGACGCCGTTTCGGATGAGGGCCTGGATCCGCCCAATGGCAAGGCCGCACTCCTCCGAGGCGTCAGCGGCGGGCAGGAGCGCGACGCGGTCCGTCTCCTCCTGCCAGGCTTCCGCCCGGGGATCAAAGAGCGAATGAGACAGATGTTCCATGGGGCCGGGTCGGGGATCCGTCAGCCGGGCGGCATCCCGGAAGGGCTGCTCCGCCCGCTTGGCCAGCTCCCGTAAGGACCGGGCCGTGGCCCGGGGCACGGCAAAAACGCTCTGGCCGCCGTGCAAACTGTCGCAGCAGAGCCAGACCGTCAGATCCGCCGCCTTGGCGGCCAAGGCCTCGAGCACCGCGAGCTCCTGAGCCGTGAAGTCCGTGAAGCCGTCCACCACCACATGAAGCCCTTTCGCATAATCGCTCTCCCAGAGGGCGTCCCGCAGCCTGTCGAGCCGGGCAGCGGGGTCCTGGGCCGCGTTGGCGCAAACGGAATCATAGAGCTCCAGGATCAGGCAGAGTTCCTCCAGTTTTTCGGACAGGGGCTCGGAAAGGGCTTCCCTCGCCTCCCGGACGGCGGCGGCCTCCAACCCGCAGGCGTGAAACTCGTCCACCACCCGCAGAAGCTCTTCCAGGAACTCCGGCTTGGAAATATGGGTCCCGTAGAGCCGGAGCCTGGGGCGCATCAGTTCCAGCGCGCCAGCCATGGCGATCATTCGGCCGCTCTTGTCCAGGCTCGGCAGAGCCGCTCCGCCGGTGACGGAGAAGACCCGTTCCGCCAGGCGGGTAAAGCTCAGCACTTCGGCTCGACGGCTGACGGTGTCGCCCCCCGCTTCACAGAGCGCCCACTCGGCGTCAAAGGAGTTTTGTTCGGGAACGATCAGGATAGTCCTCGATCCCTCCGGCCCGGAGCAGGCCTGCTCCACAGCCAGACGGGTATTGGTGCGCCAGTCTGTAGAATAATAAACTCGAACCATTGTCTCCTCTCCCTCCTTTGAGGAAGCTTTTTGTTTATCATATCACATTTTCCGGGTTCTGAACAGTATTTTTTTCCCGCCGTACTTGCCATTGCTGGTTTTTTCCATTATAATGGTTTTATTGAGATAAAAATGGTACATGTAAATCAGACGGGAGGGCTGTTCATGAAAATCGCAATTGTCGGCGCAGGGGCGTCCGGGATGGCGGCGGCCATCGCCGCGGCGTCTTCCGGCACCAATGAAGTCCTGCTCCTCGAGCGCCAGGCACGGGTGGGCCGCAAGCTTCTGGCTACGGGCAACGGCCGCTGCAATCTGACCAACTGGCAGGCGGGCCCGGAGCACTACCATGGCAGCTTCCCCGATTTCGTGCGGCCCGCTCTGGAGGCCTTTCCCGTGGCGTCGGTGCTGGACTTTTTTAAGGCTCTGGGGCTCTACACCGTCACCGAGGACGGCGGGCGGGTCTATCCCTATTCCGATCAGGCGAACTCCGTGGTGGACGTGCTGCGCTTCGCTCTGGCGCGAAAGAACATCACGCTTCGCACCGGGACCGAAATCGTCGGAGTCAAAAAGACCCCCCATGGCTTTCAGCTGAAGGATCAGAGCGGAGAGTGTTTTGAGGCGGACCGGCTTATCATCGCCTGCGGTGGAGCCGCGGGAACCAAGCTCGGCGGCGGCCTTTCCGGTTACCAGCTGCTGCGGAGCCTGGGACATCACTGTACAAAGCTCTACCCCTCCCTGGTTCAGCTCCGGACCGACCCGGCTCTGGTGCGCGGTCTCAAGGGCGTACGGGCCAACGCCGCTCTGAAGCTGACCGTGCGCGACGCCATTCTGGCAGTCGGACGCGGAGAGGTCCAGTTCACGGACTACGGCGTCTCGGGCCCGGCGATTTTCGATCTTTCCCGGGCCGCAACCACGGCGGAAGACACCGTATTGCACCTGGATCTGCTGCCCGATTACCGGGAAGAGGATCTGCTCTCTGCGCTCTGCATCCGCATGTCCCGCTTCCCCGGCCTGGAGGCGGGAGATCTGCTGACCGGTATCCTCCACAACCGGCTGGGCCGCATGGTGGTCAGCGCCTGCGGCGTAAGCCAGGGCATGCCGCTGACCGAGCTGCGCTGGCCGCAACTCACCCAGATCGCGGCCCTCTGCCACGAGCTCTCCCTGCCCATCACGGGAAACATGGGCATGGAGGGAGCGCAGGTCACGGCAGGCGGGATCGTGACGATGGAATTTGATCCCGATACCCTGCAAAGCCGGATCGTTCCCGGACTCTACGCCGCGGGCGAGGTGCTGGACGTGGACGGCGACTGCGGCGGTTTCAACCTTCAGTGGGCGTGGGCCTCCGGCTTATTGGCCGGCAGCCAAAAAGGATGAACCATGATAACGATACGTGATCTTATTTTACCGTACAAGTCCGATCCGTCGATGCTGTACTATCTGGCGGCGAAGGAGCTGGGGATCCAGAGCTCGCAAATCGCGGAGCTGAAGATCCGGCGCCGCTCTCTGGACGCCCGGAAAAAGCCGGAGCTTCGCTGGGTCTACACGGTGGACGTCGCCGCAAGAAAGAGCGAAAACCAGATCCTTCGGGCCTGCCGGAGCCCAAAGGTCAGCCGGGCAAAGGACATCTGGTACAAGCCTCCGAAGGCAAAAGCGATTCCGGCTCAGCGGCCGGTGGTCGCAGGCTTCGGTCCCGCCGGGATGTTTGCCGCCCTGGCTCTTGCCATGGCGGGTTTGCGGCCCATCGTGATCGAGCGCGGCCGGGACGCCGCGTCCCGGCACGCTGCGGTGCAGAAATTCTGGCAGACCGGGAACCTGGATCCGGAATGCAACGTCCAATTCGGTGAGGGCGGCGCGGGGACCTTCTCCGACGGTAAGCTCAACACCGGCACAAAAAACGAACGCCAGGCCTGGATCCTGCGGCAGCTTGTCTCCTTTGGGGCCGACGAGAGCATCCTCTGGGACGCCAAGCCCCATGTGGGCACCGACGTGCTGCTGACCGTGGTGCAGAACCTTCGGGCGAAGCTCATTGCGCTGGGCGGCGAGGTGCGCTTCGGCGCGAAGCTCACCGGCCTCCGGGCGGAGGATGATCGGCTGAGCGGGATCGAGATCGAACGGGACGGAAGGGTCGAGACGCTTCCCTGTACGGCGTTGATCCTGGCCCCCGGACACAGCGCGAGAGACACCTTCCGGATGCTGGAGCGCTCCGGGATCAAAATGGAGCCTAAGCCGTTTTCCATGGGCGTGCGGGTGGAGCATCGGCAAAGTACGATCAACGACGCACAGTATGGAGAACGGATTGCCACGGCCGGTGTGCGCACCGGCCTCGCAATGACAGAAACGGAACGCGGTTCGCAGGCGGAGGACTTGCCGCCCGCGGATTACAAGCTCAACGTCCGGCTTCCGGACGGGAGCTCCGCCTATACCTTCTGCATGTGCCCCGGCGGCTACGTCGTGGCCGCGGCCTCGGAGCCCGGGCGGGTGGTGACCAACGGTATGAGCAACTTCGCCCGGGAGGGCGAAAACGCCAACGCCGCCCTGCTGGTGACCCTGGATCCCGCCGACTTCCCGGACAAGTCCACCCTGGGCGGCATGCTCTGGCAGCAGGAGATCGAAGCGGCCGCTTTCCGGGCCGGCGGTTCTGACTACCGCGCCCCCGCCCAGCGGGTGGGCGACTTCCTGGCCCACAGAGCTACGGCGGAATGGGGCAGCGTCCGGCCCAGCTATCGGCCCGGCGTAACGCCCTGTGAGCTCCACGCCGTACTGCCGGAGCGGATCACTTCCGTCCTGGAAGGCGCGATCCCCGCCCTGGGAAAGCTTCTGGCCGGTTACGACGACCCGGACGCGGTGATGACCGCCCCGGAGACCCGAAGCTCCTCCCCTGTCCGCATCCTGCGGGATGACACGAAACAGTCTGTGAGCCTGGCCGGTCTGTATCCCTGCGGAGAAGGCGCGGGTTACGCCGGCGGGATCCTGTCTGCCGCAGTGGACGGCCTGCTCTGCGCGGAGGCCGTGATTACCGAAGCGGAGCGTTTCGATCCTGCCCTTTGACTTTGCGCCGACCAAAGCGCAGCACGAAAAACGGAGGTGGTTCTATGCCCAGTTCGCACAGCGGGAGCTCCCATTCCAGCAGCTCTCATTCCAGCAGTTCCCATTCCTCGGGAGGCTTTTCCTCCCATTCCTCTTCCAGCCATTCCAGCTCCTGGAGCTCCTCCGGCCATTCCAGCTCCTGGGGTTCCTCCGGCGGTTCTCTTTGGGGCAGTTCTTCCCGCAGTACTTCGCGCGGCCCTTCGACGCACAGTCAGACCAGCCGCAGTTCGGCTCTGAAATACCGCTCCCACTACGTCCGGGACGGCTCTATGCAGGGCAAAATCATCCAGCGGACCCGGACTAACCAGCCCGGAGGCTACGTCGCGGAAAGGCATTATGACGTCAATCCCGTTCCCCACTACTGCGTCCACCATAACTATCTCTATTATCCTTTCAGCTGGACCGATGAGGCGACAGGCGAGGAATATAAAAAGGGCTATTACGACGAGGACGGCAAATACTACGAAAGCGTGGTTTTCCGGAAGGACGGCCAGTACAAAAACGTCGTCTGTCAGTGCGAATTTTGCGATACCATCACCAAGATCGACTGGACCGAGGGCGGCCCGCTGATCTGCCCCCAGTGCGGCGGCACCATGAAGATTCTCTCCGCTCTGGATGAGTATACCCGGGACCCGCAGTATGACAGCTACAGGCTAAAGTCGGATTACGTCGACTACGGCAACCGAAATCAGTTTTCCTACAGCCGCGGAGGGAGCTCCAGTTCGGCAAGGAGCACTTTGGCCGCCGCGATTGCCGTGATTGCGTTTATCATAATGGTGACGTTCGTCTTCTTCGGGCAAACCCGCAGCCAATATGAGGACGCCCGTTACGTGCTTTACAGCGGAACCTATTACCGGAACGGCCATTTATATGATTTTGTCGAGTACAATGACGGCACCCGGGATGAATATCTGCATTCCGGCGAGGTGTATGATTTCGGCGAAAACAACAAGAAAGATTTGAGCAACCCGGAGCTCTTCGGCAGCGTCATCTATCTGAACGACATGGGCGACGGCATCTATGCCATCACGGACGACGAAATCCATGATCGGGAGCTGGTATGGATCGAGGACATGGAGAGTTACCTCGACGAGTCCTCCGGGCTCTGGGCCTGGTACAACACCGACGTGGAACCTCCGCTCTGGCAATACTGGTATGATCCCATTTCCAGGTATTACGGCGACTTCGGCTGGATGGAATACGAGGACGGAACCTGGTATATCGAGCAAAGCCGCGGGAATTGGATCGAACTGCCGGAGAAATATGACAGCACGCCGCTGTGGCGTATCGATCCCGATTCCGTTCAGGAAGCCCTCAATGGCGCGGAAGTCCCTACGTCCGATTTCAACGATTCGGGTGAAGATCTGCATCTTTCCAATCCGGAACTGTTCGGCAACGAAATCGCGCTGATCGAAGGCGGGCCCGGGATCTACCGGATCGCGGAGGAAGGCGGCGATAAAGTCCTGATCTGGAAGGAGCAGGAAAACAGCTACCATGACGAGGCGACCGGTCTTTGGCTCTGGTACAACACCACGGTGGAACCCCCGCTCTGGCAGTACTGGTATGAGCCCATCTCCGGAGACTTCGGCGACTTCGGCTGGATGGAATACGAGGACGGAACCTGGTACATCGAGATCGACGCCGGAGTATGGATCGAGCTGCCGGAGGAATATGACAGCACGGCGCTCTGGCACATTGATACTGAACTCCCATAGAAACCTTTAATCTGTTTCGGCAGGAATTGTGTCATACTTCGTTGTCGTCCTTGCCGGGCGTCAAGCCCGCCTGCGTCCTCCGCCTCGTCTGACGCAATTCCTGCACGGAACATTTTTCAATCTTTCTATGGGAGTTCAGTATGAAACGAATTAGCGAAACTTTAGCCCCGGGGAAAAGCAAGCGCTTTTCCCCGGGGCGTTTTTTGCACGCTTTGTTCGGTTCTGCGGTACATATCGCTGAGCTTTACCGCTGTGCTGTTGACCTGAGATCCCGCTTATTTTCCGAAGATGAAGGCAACGATCGCGGCAACAGAGAGAACTGCGCCTGCAATGACAAAGCGCTTGTCCCGGCTGCGGTTTCCGATGGTCCAGATCACGGCGGAGATCACCGCCAGGGCGATGGTGATGGGGTGCGCGCTTAAAAAGTCCAAGTTCAGTTCCTCCTGTAATCAAAGTCGGCGCATCAGCGCGGGACGGGGTTCAGTACAGATAGGGATAGCGATCCCTTACGGTCTCGATCAGGCTGCGGATTTCCTCGGGCAGGGCCTCCTGTGCTGCCAGGTCACGGTCGGCCACGCCGTCGGGCAGCCGAACCCGGACCCGGTTCCCGGGCAGGAAGACGAAGCCGTAGTTTTCGGAGTCGGCGAAGGCCTCGGCGTCCCGGAAGAGGGTCAGCTTGTCCTTGCAGGGCTGGGAGGCGTAGGGGCAGAAGGCGGTGCAGTTGCCGCACTCGTTGCACATCTCGTCCACGTGGAGGATCTGGATCGAGCCGTCCGGCATCGTGATTGCCGCGTTGGCCCGGTTGGGGCAGACGTCCACGCAGTTCTCGCAGACGGTGTTGCAGCGCAGGCAGCGGTCGGGCTCCGTCTCGGCGGGTCCGGCAGGGGCCAGAAGGCCCTTCTTTTCGGCGGCCTTTTCCAGCGTCGGACGGCAGCCTTCGGGGAAAGCGTATTCATGGCGCTCGCCTAAGACGGCTTCGGCAAAGCGGGCCGCGTCGGCGATGCCCTCCACCACCGTGGCGGGGCCCCGGAGGGCGTCGCCGCCGGCGTAGACGTTCTCCAGGTTGGTCCGGAAGGCCGGGCGGCCCTTGGCGCTGAGCTCAATGCCGGAGGCGGCGAAGGGAGCCGGGTCGATCTGCTCACCCACGGCGGAGATCACCAAATCGCAGGGCAGCTCGCCGTATTCTCCCGTGGGGACGGGACTGCGGCGGCCCGAGGCGTCGGGCGCACCCAGAGTCATCTTCTCATAGACCAGCTTGCCGTCCGCCTGCTTCACCGGAGCGGCCAGCTCCAGGAAGCGGATGCCGTCGGCCATGGCCAGCTCCAGCTCCTGGGGATCGGCGGGCATATACCGTTTGGTGCGGCGGTAGACCAGGGTAACGGAGGCCGCGCCGCAACGCAGAGCCAGTCGGACCGCGTCCATGGCGGTGTTGCCGCCGCCGATCACGGCCACATGGCCCAGGGCCTCGGGGTCCGTCCCGGCCTTCCGGGCCTTCATCCAGGGGATGACGGGCTTGACCTTGCCGGGGAGGTCCAGGCGGCCGGGCTTCCAGGCGCCCACGGCGAAGAAGGTGTGGGTGTAGCCCCGGCGTTTCAGCTCTTCAACGGAAGGGGCTGCTGTATTCGTTCTGATCTCCGCGCCGTAGGCGGAGATCAGGGCAGCGTCCCGGTCGATGGCCTCCTCGGAGATGCGGAAATTGGGGATCACCTGTCGGACGATGCCGCCCAGCTTTGCCTCCCGCTCGAAGACGGTGCAGGCGACCCCGGCCCGGCTCAGGAAGAAGGCCGCAGCCATGCCCGTGGGACCGCCGCCCACGATGGCGACCCGCTTTCCGGGGACCGGAGCGGGCTTTTTGATCCCTGCCATCAGGGCGTCCCAGCCCTGTTCCGCGGCCAGGAGCTTGACGGCGCGGATCTGCACCGGGTCGTCGCAGAAGGTTCGTGTGCATTTGCCCATGCAGCGGTGGGCGCAGATGGTGCCGGTGATGAAAGGCAGGGGGTTCTTTTCCACGATCAGCCGAAGGGCCTCGTCGTACCGGCCCTGGGCGCAGAGCTCCATGTATTCCGGGATATCCTGTCCGATGGGGCAGCCGCCTTCGCAGGGGGCCTCAAAGCAGTTGAACCAGGGCACGGGCTCCCCGGACTTCCGGCTGGGCAGGGGCTTGACGGGCTTGACGTGGCGGGGGTCGGTCCGGCAGGCGGCGCTCAGAGCCGCGATGGCCGCCGTGTCCGTCCCGGCGAAGGGGCCGAAGGGCAGGGCCTCGGTCTTCCCGCAGAGCTGGGCCAGGCGGTTATAGCCGCCGGGTTTGAGAATGGTGGTGGCCACGGTGACGGGCCAGATCCCGGCCCGGAAGAGCTTGTCGCAGTTGAACCAGTCCGCGCCGCCGGCAAAGGAGATCTTCATGGACCCGCCGAACTGCCGGGAGATCCGACTGCACATCTCAATGGTCAGAGGGAAGAGGGCCCGGCCGGACATGTACATCTCGTCGTTGGGCAGCTCCCCCCGGGTGGTGTCCACGGGGAAGGTGTTGGAGAGCTTCAGGCCGAATTCCAGGCCATGCTCCCCTGCCAGGGCCCGGAGCCGCTCAAACATGGGTACGGCGTCGGCCCACTGCAGATCCTCGTTGAAGTGGTGCTCGTCGAAGACCACGTAGTCGTAGCCCATCTGATCCAGGGTGTCCCGGGCTGTTCGATAGCCTAAGATGGTGGGGTTGCACTTGACGAAGGTATGCAGATGTTTTTCCGTAATCAAATACGTTGCGATCCGCTCGATCTCGTCCGGCGGGCAGCCGTGGAGGGTGGAGAGGGTCACAGACCGGGAGATCCGGGGCGAAATGCCGTCGATCCAGTCTTCATGGCCGGGGAAACGCTCCTTCAGAACGCGTTTGCATTCGGCGAACTGGGCCGTGGAGGAGGCGTCCTTCATGGCCTCGATGTAGCCGTCTACCTTGGGTGCCTTGATGCCCGCCAGGTCGTAGCCCACGGACATGTTGAAGACGAAGCCGTCGGGGCTGCCCAGGCCCCAGAGGCCCGACAGGACCTTCAGGGCGCACCAGGCCTTGATGTACTCGTCCCGGGCCTGCTCCACGGTGAGCTCCGTGGACCACTCCTGGTTGTAGCCCTCGTCGTCGGCCAGGATGCAGGGCCGGGGGACGCAGCGGGCCAGGTCCTCGCCGTCCATCTGCTGGACGGTCTTGACCTCGAAGAAGCGGGCGCCGGCGACGTAGGACGCGATGATGTTCTGAGCCAGCTGGGAGTTGGGGCCCGCAGCGGGGCCGAAAGGGGTCTCGATGGTCTCTCCGAAGATCGGCAGCGTCTTGTTGGGATCGGCCTTCCAGAAGCGTCGGACGCCGAAGACCGTGCCCTCCCGCTCGTACTCCGTCAGAGCCCAGGTCATCAGACGGTCAAACGAAATCGGAAACATTTTTTCGGACATGGTTATTCCTCCGTTTCAATCGTTTTCATCCGGCTGCGGGGGATCGGGTTCTATTTGTTCCGGGGGTTCCACCAGTGGAGGAAGATCAGGACGAGAATGGGATAGATGATGCCGCAAATGCTGAGACCGAACACCGATTTCACAATCTCGGCCTGCCAGGAGGCGGAGGCCAGCAGCAGATAAAACGGCGTGAAGAACAGACTGCCGGCCAGGTAGACGATCATGCAGCCGATGATGATCTCACGGCCGAACAGGATTTTTTTATGCAGAAGCAGCCAGCCGCTCATGGCCAGCACCGCCAGCGGGATAAACACAAAGGCGGGATTCAGATAATAGCTGATAGGAACGCTGGCAATGGTAAAGGGCGCCAGCCAGATCAGCCATCCCATACCCTCTTTTCCCTCGCAAAGGAAATAGAGCAGGGTCACCGCCAGACAGTAAAGCAGCAGAATCAGGGTGATCAGCTTGCCCCTGTTTGATTTCTTCTCCATCTGCCGGATTGCGTATTCTGTCATAATCTGATTTCTCCTTTCTCATCATAGGCGCAGTGGTTCAAATCCCCCCAGAGCGTTTTGGCGGCCTCCAGAATGTGGGCGTTTTCCGCTTCCTCGTCGATGCCGACGAGCGCTCCGTCCTTCATCAGGACCTTGCCCGCCGCAATGGTCGTGCGGCACTGACGGCCCGTCATGCCGAAGAGGATGTGGCCGTCAATGTTGGCGTCGGAGAAGGGGGTGAAGGGCTTGTAGTCCATGACGATGACGTCCGCGGCGGCCCCGGGCTTCAAAACGCCCAGCTCGTCCGGGAAATACCGGGCGCCGATTTTCGCGTTGTTGCGGAAGAGCATGTCCGTGACCTCCTGCCAGCCCACGTTGGGCAGGCAGGCGTTCTGCCGCTGGGCGCAGAGGGCCGCCTTGGCGGATTCCAGCATGTCGTTGGTGTAGGCGTCGGTGCCCAGGCCCAGGAGGATGCCGTTTTTATGGAGCTGGAGGACCGGGCAGGTGCCCACGGCGTTGCCCATGTTGGACTCGGGGTTGTTGACTACCATGGTGCCGGTGCTTTGAATGAGCTCGATCTCGGCGGAGTTCACGTGGATGCAGTGGCCCAGGATGGTCTTGGGCCCCAGGATGCCGTGGTCGTGCAGGCGCTGGACCGGGCGGCGGCCATAGTTTTGCAGGCTGTCATACACGTCGTTCATGCCCTCGGACACGTGGATGTGGTAGCCGGTGCGGCCGTTGTTGGCTGCTGCCATGCGGTCGAAGGTCTTGTCAGAGATCGTAAACAGGGCGTGGCCGCCGAACATGGCCGCCAGCATGGGGTTGTTCTCCCGCTCGCATTCGCTGATAAAATCGGCGTTCTCCCGGACGGCCTGGAGGGCCTTCTCCTCCCCGTCCCGGTCCGAGACCTCGTAGCAGAGGCAGGCCCGGAGGCCGAAGCGCTTGGCGGACTCTGCAATGGTGTGGAGGCTGCCGGGGATCTCGCCGAAGGAGGCGTGGTGGTCGAAGATCGTGGTGACGCCCTGCTTGATGCAGTCGATCATCAGCGCGTCGGCGGAGGCCCGGGTCCCCGCCAGGCTCAGCTTCCGGTCGATGGCCCACCAGGTCCCGTCCAGGACCTCGTAGAAGTTGGTGGGATTGTTGCCCTTGATGGACAGGCCCCGGGCCAGGGCGGAGTAGATATGGGTGTGGGCGTTGATGAAGGCGGGCATGATGACGCCGCCCCGGGCGTCCACAAACTCCGCCCCGGGGTATTTGTCCCGCAGCTCTGCGGTGGTCCCGACGTCCAGGATATGTCTTCCCTCGATGGCGACGCCGCCGTCCTTGATATAGCCCCGTGCGGGGTCGCGGGTGATCAGTCTGCCGTTGGCGAGAAGGTACATGGTCAGCTCCTCCCTTTTCGATTCTTCCAATACAATATTTTGATTACAATATTTTGATTTATTATACCGAAAAGCAGCCCGGTTTTCAACGGAATTTCTTTCGATGAAACGCATAAGCAGTTTCTTTCGATGAAACGCACAAAAAACCGGGCTGCTTTTTGGATGTTTTCCCTAATCTCGATTCAGCTCTGTTCGCCTTGAAACAGGCTCCAGCGATGGGAGCGGACGGCGTAACGGACCCGCATCAGCTCCTCCCGCTCTTCCGTCCGGGCCCGGCAGGTATACTCGTAGGCCTCCACGGTTACGTATTTGATCTCGCGGCAGGCCAGGATCTCCAGCACCTGGACCCTGCGGACACAGCGGTCGTGATCCTCAAAGCGGAAGCGAAGGGGCAGCAGGCTCCCATCCGCATTGCAGACGGAGATCATATCCACGTTGGTGCTGAATTCCATGCGCTCACCCCCTATCTGCATTATATCAAACATTTGTTCGATTGTCAAGGCAGGATGTTTGCCTTTGTTTTTCGGATTGTCAACTTTTTTCTTTTCTGATGGTTGACATTTCGTGTTTTGCGATGTACGATAGGATCCGGAAAAACCGAAAGGGGGAAGCCCTTTATGACCCATGAAAAAATACTGCGCCTGACGACCTGCGCGGTCTTTGCCGCGATCCTCTGTCTCCTCTCCCCGATTGCCCTGCCCGTGGGCGGGCCGGTGCCCTTCGCGCTGCAGATCTTCGCCGTGATGCTCTGCTCCGTGACCCTGGATTGGGTCACCGCGCAGGGCGCGGTGCTGGTCTATCTGCTTTTGGGGCTGTTCCTGCCCATCTTTTCCGGGGGCAACACGGGACTGACGGCGATCCCGGGGCCCACAGGGGGCTATATCTGGTCCTATCTGCTCATGGTGCCGGTGATCCGCCTGTTCCGGTTCCCGCGGATCCGCGGGCGCTTTAAGACCTACGCTTTGGCCCTGACGGGCTGTGTCCTGGCCGCGTGCGTCTGCTATCTCTGCGGAACGGCGCAATTCGCGCTGGTGACTGGGAACACATTTGCCGCTTCCCTGTCCGTCTGTGTGGTGCCCTTTCTCGGATTCGACCTGCTGAAAGCCGCGGCTGCGTCCATCCTCGGCGTAGAGCTTGCACGCGCATTGGAAAAAGTCCGGATGCACAGCGCGGCCCCGGGGCAGACATAGCGGCAGTCGTCCCTTGTTCCAATCCCTCTTTCCATCAGAACTGCGCTCCCGATCAGGAGAGCGCGGTTTTTTATCGTTTTTTTGCTTGACAAATATATAAGACAGCTGTATTATGACATTATAATACAACTGTCTTATGGAGGCGGCTGAAATGAAACAGCAAGAAACTGTCATGCTTTCCGACAGCGAAAGAAAAATCATGGAGCTGCTCTGGCGTGAAGGCGAAACCTCCGCCCGGCAAGTGGCGGAGGCGATGGAGCGGGCAAATGGCTGGAACGTCAACGCGACCTACACGCTGATCAAGCGCTGCATCCGCAAGGGGGCCATAGAACGCCGGGAGCCCGGCTTCCTCTGCCGGCCTCTGGTGAGCTGGGACAGCATCCGGCAGGCTGAGACCGAAAAGCTGCTGGACCGGGTCTTCAACGGCTCCGTGGATCTGCTGTTCTCCGCCCTGGTGGGCAGCGGCAGGCTTTCGAAGCCGGAGCTGGAGCGCCTGCGGCAGCGGCTGGAGGAACTGGAATCGGAGGAGAACTGAGATGGACGGCTTTTCTCTCACCGGGGCCTGTACCGTCCTGGCGATCCTGCTGCTGCGAGCTCTGCTCTTTCGGCGCATGCCCAAACGGGTTTTCGTGCTGCTCTGGGCCGGAGCCCTGGGGATCCTTCTGTTCCCCGGTCTGATCTCCAGCCCGCTGAGCGTCTACCGTCTGCTTCCCCGGATGGAAGCGGCTGCGGCCGCGGCAGGTTCTGCCGCCTCCGCCGCTGTTCCGACCGCGGGTAAGCTTTGGCCTGTCCTGCGTCAGGCCGTCACGGCGGCCGGACTTCTGGGTCTTGGCGTCTTCTATCTGCTTGGTCTGCTGCGCCTGCATCAGAGCAGCCCCGCCCGGACTCCGGCTGTCTCGGATTGGCTGGCGGCCCATCCCCTGCTGCGGCCGCTCCAGGTGCGGACGGGCCCCGTCGCCGCCCCCCTCTGCGGCGGCATCCTCCTGCCCCGGATCGTGCTGCCCGAGGATATGGATCTGACGGATCGGGCGGGGCTGGACTGCGTGCTGACCCATGAATACGTCCATGTCTGCCGCTTCGATCCCCTGCTGAAGCTTTTGTCTGCAGCCGCCCTCTGCCTGCGCTGGTTCGATCCCTTCGTCTGGATCGCCTTTCTGATGTTGGGCCGCGATACGGAATACGCCTGCGACGAGGCGGTGCTGGACTGCGGCATCCCGCCGAAGCAGTACGCCGCGGTTCTGCTCCGGGCCGCCCTGCGCCGGGCGGAGCTCCTGCCCGCCGCGGCCAGGCTCAACGCCGGACGGATCGAGCGCCGGGTGGCGCGGGTGACCGGGCACCGGCCCCACAGCCCCTTCGGCTGGGCCTGCGCCCTGCTCGTAAGTCTGAGCCTGCTGCTCTGCTTCGGAACCGCGCCTGAATCCGTGGAAAAACCCGCTCCTGATGCTGGGCAATCCAGCTTCATGGGATCCCCCCTAAGGCCTGCTTGCAAACCGGATAAATGGGCATGGAATCCTGCTTTCCCGGCATCGGATATTGCGCAGCGTGACCCATGACCTGACCCGGCATCCCAAAAAGGAGGAATCGTCATGCATTTTAAGCACGGTCTGCGATCCGATCTGAGGACGCCCGGCAGAGCGGTTCTCACGATCTCTCTGTTTTTTCTGGTGATCGCTCTTTTAGGCACTTCTCTGGGAACGGTCTGGTCCGTGCGTCAGACCCTGAACACCTTGAGTCAAAGCTATATCACCATTGCCGCCGCTGTTTTGGACTCCGGAACGGAAACTCCCGAGGCCTCCGACGTTGCGCGTGCTGCCGATGTGATGGATTCGCTTCCCCTGCCGGATGGCGCTCTGCGTTGGGACGCCAACCGCTGGTGCCAGGCCTGGCTGCCGGAAGCGTCTGAGATTATCGACAACAGCAACGTTTCGGACTACGGCGTCGTCCTGGTCAGCGTAAAGGAAGCCGGGGTCTTCTCCACCCGGAACACCCTGCCCGCCAGCGTGCTCCAAGTACTCTTTTCCGTCAAAAACGTGGCGGGAAAAAACCTCGAGCTCTACGCGGAAGGCCTGGAGCCCGGGAAGCGCTATCTGGTTTACGGGCGCTGGTACGTAGGGAGCCTGGGCGTCGCCTATTGCATGGAGGCTCTGGAACCGCCCCTGGAGGTTCCGGATCCCGACGCCTGGGAGCAGACGCCGGGTGCCCGAACCTACGAACAGCTGGCCGAGCGGCTCAATGTCCGGCGATACAGCGTCCGGGCCGTCTTCCCGGAGGATCCCGCCGTAAGCTTTCCCTTCCAGCAAAAGGCCGTCCAGCTCATCCAGGGACGAAGCTTCACCCCAGAGGAGCTGACCGGCAGCGCAAGGGTCTGCATGATCTCCGAACGGCTTGCAAAGCTGGAGGGCCTGGAGCTCGGAGATCAGCTTCCGCTCACCCTGGCCGTGGGAAATGACCCGAGCCGAACCGATTGCTACGACCCCGCCCAGGGCTTTGACCTGGAGGCGGAGTTCAAGATTGTCGGCATTTTCTACACGAAGAGCGATTGGAATAATGTCCTGTTCCTGCCGCCCCAGGCGGAGCTGGATCTGAGCCATGCGAAAAGCGAGAGCCTGCTGGGGCAGTACCTTCTGGACAATGATCAGGCGGACCGCTTTCTGCAGGCTACGGAGGGCGCCCTTCCGGAGGGTGTCCGGCTTACGGTCTACGACCAGGGTTACGGACAGGCGGCGGAGCCCCTGCGGCTCATGCTGCGGACCACTTCCCTGATCGCCCTCCTCTGCGCGCTCGCCGCCCTCTGCTTCCTGGCCTTGAACCTCTGGCTCTTCGTCAACCGACAGCGGCAGGCAGGGGTCCTGATGGATCGGCTCGGCGCGCCCCGCGCCGCCGTCCCCGTCTATTTCCTCAGCGCCATGGTCCCGCTGGCTCTGCCGGCCCTCGGGGGAGGCGTCTGGTTCAGCCACTGGGCGGCTAAGGCCGTCACCCGGCAGTTGGGAGAGCTTCTTAGCAGGGATCCAAGCGTGAGCTCCCGCTTTTCCGACGCGAAGCTGACCCTGCGGCGGACCGTGGAGCTGATCGAAACGCCGGCGCCTATGATGCTTTATCTGATCCTTGCGGGGGCTCTGCTGCTCCTGTCCTGTCTGCTCTGCTGGCTTCTGGCAGAGCGGACCGTCCCCCGGGTCCGGCAAAAGGCCCGGCTCCGGGGACTGCGGACCCGGACCAGGACCCAGACCCTTCGGGGCGGCGCGGCCAAATACGCTCTCCTGGCAGCCAGGCGGGGCGGCTTCCGCACGGCGGTGACCCTCCTCGCTCCCCTGGCTGCCGCCATCCTGCTCTGCGGCCTGGACCAGAGCCGGCAGAATACGGAGCTCCGGCTCCGTGACATTGAAACCAATACGGAGATCCGTGGCTATTTCACCGATCTGAACGGTTCCAGCGCCCAGGTGGCCCTTCTGAAGCTCAACGAGGTCCTTCCCCTGGCGGAACTGCCCGAGACCACGCACCTGACGATCACGCAGTACGGCGAACAGCACGTTCAGATCGTCTGCGCCCTGGATATGGAGCTGCGCTCGTTAGAGATCTACCACGACGATACCAGGACGGGAGAGCCCGAGATCCTGAATATCCCCCATTACAGCATCGCGGGACCCGTAAAGCTTCCCGAGATCCCCTACGGAGAATTCCAGGCCTCCCGGCTCGCCCGGCAATCCGCGACCAACGATCCGCTGCTGATCCACACGAATTCCATGTCAGACCTGCCCCAGCTCATGTTCCGCAATGAAGATATCCAATGGCTGGAATTCCGTTCCGATGAAAGTATGCAATGTCACCCGATTTATCTGCAGGTTCAGGCCGACGGCTCCGTAATCTCCGTAGAGGATCCCACGGAGGCTACGACGATGTCCCTCCCCCCGTCGTCTCTGACGGGTCACGTGGAGCAGACCACGCCGGAGAAGAGCTGGGACGCGGAACAGCGGAAGATCCGGTCCCTCATCGACAACTCCCTGGAGCTGGGTCTTCTCCTGGACGCGAAGGATTGCGTCGTCTCCGACGCCCTGTTGGAGGAATGGGACTTGCGGCTGGGCGGATACTTCCTGCAGGCCGTCACCGGTCTCTGGGCAGATCGGGCCGGGTCGGGGCAGATCACGCTGATCCCCTACCATATCATAGGCGTCTACCACGGCAGCAGCCCCCGGGATCCGATCTTCCTTTCCTCAGAGCTGCCCGTGTCCGTCGGCGAGGAGGCTTCGGCTCTCTGGACCTTCTTTGAAAAAGTCCGATCCCTGAATCCCTATCGGAATGATCTTTCGCTGAAAAGCGCCGTCTTCCGCTTCCGGGCTTCGGATCTGGAGGGGCTGAAGCAGTGCCTGGCGGAGCTGGGCTTCACAGAGGTGGGCGACGCCTCCGGCGTGCGAAAGCCCTTCCTGCTGGAGGATCAGGTCTTCCTGGCTACAAAGCGCTCCGTGGAGCAGCGGCTCTGGTATATGGACCGGATCTTTCCGGTGGTGTCCGGGCTGGTCCTGCTGCTGGCGCTGATTCTGAGCGTCCTGCAGCTCCTGGCCCGGCGGCGGGAGATCTGGCTCATGCACTGCACCGGCACGGGCCGGGCCCGGGCCTTCGGCAGTCTCTTCACGGAGCAGGCCGGGCTCTGCCTGCTGGGCCTGGCTGCAGGCCTGGGACTGTGCAGGTATTTCAGGCTGTTCACGACGCAGGGGCTTGCGCTGTCCCTGGGCTTCGGCGGGCTGTGGCTGCTTGGCGCGTGCGTTATGGGACTGTGTCTCACACGCCGCCCCGTCAAGTCGGACCGGGACGAATAGGCGCTTTTTGCGGGCAGATTGCCCGCGCTACATACTCACATGGGAGGATCCGTCATGGCATTACTGGAAGCAAAAGACGTTCATTTTCAATACGGCAAGGGCACCCGGGCGAAAACCGTGCTGCGGGGCGTCAGCGCGGACTTCGAACCGGGGAGGCTCTACGCCCTGGTGGGCAAGTCCGGCTCAGGCAAGAGCACCCTTATGTCTCTGCTGGCGGCCCTGCTGCTGCCGACGGCCGGGGAGATCCGCTACGACGGGATCTCCACCGCCAACCTGGATCCCCGGCGCTACCGCCGCACTCAGGTGACTACCATCTACCAGGACTTCGCCCTCTTTCCCCTGCTGAACGTCACGGAGAACATCTGCTACCCCATGGAGCTGCAGAAGCTCCCCCAGACGGAGCAGAAGCGCCGCTCCGAGGCTTTGGCGGCCCAGGTGGGTCTTGGGCCGGAGCTCCTGGCCCGGTATCCGGCGGCCCTCTCCGGCGGCGAGCAGCAGCGGGTGGCAATCGCCCGGGCCCTGGCCACCGGCGCACAGGTCATCCTGGCCGACGAGCCCACGGGGAATCTGGATACGGCCAACTCCGAGCAGATTGTGGAGCTTCTGCTTCGGGCCGCTCACGAGGAGGGGCGCTGCGTGATTGTGGTGACCCACGACCCCGACGTGGCCGCACGGGCCGACCAGATCCTGCGGCTGGTGGACGGAAGGCTGGAATAATGGTTGACAGCACCTCGTTTCTGCGATAAAATAACCGCAGAAACGAGGTGCTTTTATGAAGACCCTGCTGCATATCTGCTGCGCGCCCTGCGCAAATATGTGCATCGATACCCTGCGAGAGGACGGCCAGGAGCTGACCGGATACTGGTACAACCCGAACATCCACCCCTTCACCGAATACCGCGCCCGGCGGAACTGCCTGCGGGACTACGCCGGGACCATCGCCCTGCCCCTTGTGGAGCGGGACGACTACGGCCTGCGGCCCTTCGTCCGGGCTGTGGCGGAGGACATCGACGGCCGCTGCGTGAAATGCTATGAGATGCGGCTCTTTGCCGCGGCAGAGTACGCGGCCCAAAACGGCTTCGACAGCTTCACCTCCTCCCTTTTTATCTCCCCCTATCAGAACCATGAGCTGCTGAAGGAGGTCGGGGAGCGGGCCGCGGACGAGTTCCACGTCCGGTTCCAGTACCGGGACTTCCGCCCTCTGTTCCGGCAGGGACAGGAGCGGGCCAAGGAGCTGGGCTTCTATATGCAGAAGTATTGCGGCTGTGTTTTTTCGGAGCAGGAACGCTATCTGAAGCCATCAAAGATCATTCGGTAAAAGCGGGCGCTCCGTGCGCGCCCCTGCCGACTTTCTCCTATAGAAAGGAACGGAACGATGCCCTTTCACATCATTCGCGCTGACATCACCAAATTGCAGGTGGACGCCGTCGTCAACGCGGCCAACCCCAGTCTGCTGGGCGGCGGGGGCGTGGACGGCGCCATTCACCGGGCCGCCGGGCCGGAGCTGCGGGAATACTGCGCCGGTCTGGGAGGCTGCCGGGTGGGAGAGGCAAAGCTCTCTCCCGGCTTTGGGCTGCCTGCAAAATGGGTCGTCCACACGGTGGGTCCCGTCTGGTGCGGCGGCGATCGGAACGAAGAAGAACTGCTGCGGGCCTGCTATCGCAGCTCTATGGAGCTGGCCCTGGAGCAGGGCTGTGAGACCATGGCCTTCCCGCTGATCTCCGCCGGCGCTTACGGCTATCCAAAGGATCAGGCCCTCCAGGTCGCCGTCCGGGAGATCGGCGCCTTCCTGCTGGCTCATGAGATGGAGATCACGCTGGTGGTCTACGATCCCGCCAGCTTCCGGCTTTCCGGCCGGCTCTTCGAGGGAGTCCAGTCCTATCTGGACCGTTATCTGCCAGAGGAGCGTTCAGCCCGTCTTCGGGAGGAGCAGCGGCAGTGGGCTCTGGCCTCCATGGGATATCCGACAGAGGCCTTCGCAGCAAAACCCGCCGCCATGCCCACTGCGCAGCCGGCCGCTCAGAAGCAAAAAAAGAAGCTCTTCCGCCGAAGCAAAAAGAAGTCCGATTCTGCCGCTCCGTCCGCGGCATGGGAAGACGCGTATGCCAACTTCGAGTGCGAAGCGCCTTTCAGCGGCGCAGCTCCCCGGCCTGCCGCCGCTCCCAGGCCCGCCGCAGAGGAGGCGGCTCTGCCAAAGCAGGACGCCCCGGGCTACGCGAGACCGGGTCCGGACGCCGCAAAGACTGCGGGCTTTGGAGCGGGTCAGGGCCTGGACGCCTGGTTGAACTGCCTGGATGAAAGCTTTTCCCAGATGCTGCTGCGGAAGATCGATGAAAAGGGCATGACCGACGCCGCCTGCTACAAGCGGGCCAACGTGGATCGCAAACTCTTTTCCAAAATCCGCTCCGATCCCCACTACCGCCCCTCCAAGCCCACGGCCATTGCCTTTGCCATCGCTCTGGAGCTGCCGCTGAAGGAGACGCAGGAGCTGCTGATGAAAGCGGGCTTCGCCCTGTCCCACAGCAGCAAATTCGACGTGATCATTGAATATTTCATTTCCAACGGCAAATACGATATTTTTGAAATCAACGAGGCCCTTTTCGCCTTCGATCAGAACCTGCTGGGCGCCTGATACGCGGTTCCTCCCGGGAGTTTTGCAGCCGGGAGCGCAAAACCGGAATATACGATAAAACGGAAGAAGCGAGCGAGGCTCACTTCTTCCGTTTTATATTGTATTTGTAGATATTTGTCAGCCGGAAAAGCAGGAGGTCAAAGAGCAGGAAGGTCACGCAGCCCACGGCCAGAAGGCCGATCAGCATGGGAATACCGGTTTCCCTGGCCTCGTTGACCAGGGCTTCCAATTGGAAAACCAGGATCAGCAGGGCATAGAGGGCGGAGACGGCAATCAGGAAAATCAGCAGCTTGACCGGGATCCGAAGCCAGCGCGGGAGCCGTTCCAGGGCGGGCCGGAGGATGGGATACCAGCCCAGGAAGACGAAGACGAAGGCCGTCTCCTTGTCCGGGCAGAGCACAGCGCCCAGGACTGCCACAACGGCGTACCAGCCGATGCACAGGCCCTTGGGCAGCTCCGCCAGCAAAACGATCAGCGGCAGAGAGGCCAGCATGGGGGCCAGGTAGGTTCCCATGGGGATGATGCCGCCCAACAGCAGGATCACCACGGCCAGGGCGGCCAGGACGCCGCCGAGCGCAACTTGTTTTGTCTTCACTTTGCTTCTACGGTAATCGCGTCGTCGGCAGCGGACAGACGGATGATCCGGATGGGATCTTTGTAGCTGTCGATGATCTTTTCGGCGATGGGGTTCTCGATCTCCTTCTCGATGGTGCGGCGGAGGTTTCTCGCGCCGTACTGGACGGAGTAGGACTTCTTCGTCAGATAGTCCAGCACCGCGTCGTCCCAGCCCAGAGCGATGCCCCGGTCCGCCAGCCCGGTCTTCAGCTCGTTCAGCATAATGACAGCGATATCCCGGAAGTTGGCCTCGGAGAGCTTGTTGAAGCAGACGATCTCGTCCACCCGGTTGATAAACTCGGGCCGCAGGAACTCGCCCAGAGCCTTCAGCGCTTTTTCCCGGGTCTGCTCGGTGAGGCTCTTGCCGAAGCCCACGGAGCCCTCCTTCCGGTCGGAGCCGGCGTTGGAGGTCATGACGATAATGGTGTTCTCGAAGTTCACCAGTCGCCCCTGGGCGTCGGTGATGCGGCCGTCGTCGAGGATCTGCAGAAGGATGTTCAGCACGTCGGGATGGGCCTTCTCGATCTCGTCGAAGAGGATGACGGAGTAGGGCTTGCGGCGGATCTTCTCCGTGAGCTGCCCCGCCTCGTCGTAGCCCACGTAGCCAGGAGGCGAACCGATGATCTTGGAGACGGAGTGCTTCTCCATATACTCGGACATATCCAGCCGGACCAGGGACTCCACGGACTCAAAGAGCTCGTCGGCCAGACGCTTCACCAGCTCGGTCTTGCCCACGCCGGTGGCGCCCACGAAGATGAAGGACACGGGACGGCGCTTGGGGCTGATGCCCGCCCGGGAGCGGCGGATGGCGGTGCAGATGGCGGAGATGGCCTCGTCCTGGCCCACCACGTGCTTTTTCAGGTTGGCCTCCAAATTGCGGAGCTGTTCGTACTCCTGGGCCTGGATCTTGGACGCGGGGATCTTGGTCCAGAGCTCGATGACCCGGGCCAGGTTTTCCATGGTCAGCCGGGGCTTTGGCTGGGCCTCCAGCTCCGCGATTTTCCCCCCAAGCTGGAGGGATTTGGATTTCAGCGTGGCAATCCGCTCATAGTCGGCCTGGGTCTTCTCCTCGGTCTTGTCCGTGAGCATTTTCAGCTCGAACTCCACGTCGGAGAGATCCTTGGAGGCCGTGGCGAGCTCGTTGATGACGGGATTGCGGAGGTTCTCGTCGGAGCAGGCCTCGTCCAGCAGGTCGATGGCCTTGTCGGGCAGGTAGCGGTCTGTGATATAGCGCTCGGAGAGCAGGACCGTCTGCCGGGCCAGCTCCGGGCTGATCTCCACGCCGTGGTACTGCTCGTAGTAGGAAGCGATGCCCTTGATGATCTCGATGGACTGCTCGATGTTGGGCTCGTTGACCGTCACGGGCTGGAAGCGGCGCTCCAGGGCGGAGTCCTTTTCGATATACTTGCGGTACTCCTTGAAGGTCGTGGCGCCCACCACCTGGACCTCGCCCCGGGAGAGGGCGGGTTTGAGGATGTTGGCAGCGTTCATGGAGCCCTCGGCGTCGCCCGCGCCCACCAGGTTGTGGACCTCGTCGATGACCAGGATGATATTGCCGCAGGCCTTGATCTCGCCGATCAGGTTCTTCATGCGGCTTTCAAACTGCCCCCGGAACTGGGTGCCCGCCACCATGGCGGTCATATCCAGGAGGAATACTTCTTTATCCCGGAGCTTGTAGGGCACCTCGCCCTTGGCGATCTTTTGGGCCAGGCCCTCCGCGATGGCGGTCTTGCCCACGCCGGGCTCGCCGATCAGGCAGGGGTTGTTCTTCTGGCGGCGGTTGAGGATCTGGATGACCCGCTCGGTCTCCTCCTCCCGGCCCACGATCCGGTCCAGCTTGCCCTCCCGGGCGCGCTGCGTCAGATCCAGACAGTAGGCGTCCAGGAATTTATGCTTCTTCCTGGGCGGCTGGGAGGGGGGCGCGGAATTGCTGTTCTTTGGGGGCTCAGGGCGCTCAGCGGGCAAATTGCCGCTTCCCTGCCCCATCATGCCGCCGAAGAGCTTGTTCAGGAAGGGGAAGGTGGCGGTCTGGCCGCTCTCGTCCTCGTCTTCAGGGGCGTCGGGATCCGGATTCGGGTTGCCGCCCAGCATGGACATCATCTCGCCGGAGAGGTTTTCCAGGTCCTCGTCGGAGATCCCCATCTGCTTGACCATATCGTCGACCTGCTTGATTCCCAGGTCCTTGGCGCACTTCAAACACAGGCCCTCGTTGGTGGTCCTGCCGTTTTCGATTTTGGTGATAAAGATCACAGCCACGTTTTTGTTGCAGCGGCTGCAGAGTGTGGGTTTCATCAATGTGGTGTACTCCTTTCAGGAAAGGATTGCGTGAATCCGGGCGCGCACCGGGCGCCCATTGAGTCACGGAATAAAAAGCTTGGTGCTGCCGCTCTCAACAAGGAGGGCGGTACCGTCGGACCGGGCGATGACCCGGATGGCGGAGCCGGTATCCAGGCTGCGATCGCATTCCTTGAGCTTGCGGTCGCAGATTTGGAGACTGCGATCCGTGAGCACAGCGGCATAGCCCTCTGCAGCGGATACGGAACGGACGCGGTCGGTAAGTTCCAGCTCGCCCAGGGTCCGGCCGGAAGCGTCCAGGGTAAGGACGCGGCTGACGCCGCCGTTTTCACGCAGCGCAAGCACCAGCCAGCCGTCCTCGCTGAAGCTGTAATCGATCAGCTGCGTCTCCCACAGACTGAACTCGCTGAGGGTTTTGCCCTCTGTATTCAGAAATACAAGGGCGTTCTGGGTCACGGCGAGCAGACGGGTTTTGTCCAAAAAGCGAAGCTCATAGATGACCTGGTTGCCCAGCTCAATGCGGACGGCGGAATTCTCCTCCCGTTCGAGATCGGTGATGCCTTCGTCAGTCCGGAGGATCGTGACGCCGGAACGGTAAATGCTCTGCTCCTCTTCGAGGCTGGCAACAGCCAGGTATTCGCCCTTCGGAGAGACGGCGCAGGCGTTGAGATAACGCGTCCGGGAGGAAAAGCGATACATCGCTTCCATTTTCGGATTGAGCACCGTCGCCACAGCCTTGCTGCCGCTCTCGGCGGTCAAATAGGCCGTATAGCCGTCCGTGCTGACGGAGGCATCCACAAAACTCCCGCTCAGAGCGCCGTCGAGCAGAACGGCGCCGCCCTTCCCCACTGCCGCAGCATAGGAGCTGCCCGGGCTGAACAGAAGACTGACGCTGCTGCCGGTACGCAGAATCGGCGAAGGCTGAGAGCCCTGGATTAAGGCCTTCTGCTCGCCGTCCAGCGAATAGAGCGTAAGACCGCTTTCGGTCCCCACAAGCAGGCCGTCGTCGAACCCGGCATAGACGTTGCCGGCGCCGCCTTCAAAGCTGATCTGGCCGTAGCTCTCCTTGTCCCGCAGCCCCATATAGCGGAAATATCGAACCAGTCGGTCCGGATTTACCGCCCGGGGGAAAATCAGGCTGGCCGCGTAGAGCAGCACAAGCAGCACCGCCAGGATCAGAAGGAGCCAGCGCAGCCACCCGCGCTTTCGCGGCGCAGGATCCTGCATGGCTTTGATATTGCTACTCAACGTGAAATACCGCCTTTCCGTCGTCATACCACAGCCGCGTCATATACAGGCCCCCGGGAGGGGCCGTCGGTCCGGCCGCAGTGCGGTTTTTCCCGGCTAAGATCTCAGCGACAGCCTCCGGCGGGAATTTTCCCTCCGCGGCGTAGACCGCCGTGCCGACCATGGCGCGGGCCATATTATAGAGAAATCCGTTGGCGCAGATCCGGCAGGTGATCAGATCCCCCTCCCGTTCCACGTCGAAGTGATAGACCGTCCGCACGGTGGACTTGACGTCTGTCCCCACGGAACGGACCGCGGCAAAATCGTGGGTCCCCACAAAGCAGTCCGCCGCCCGCTGCATGACAGTCTCGTCCAGACGCTTGGGATAGAACCAAGCCCGGTTCACGTAAAAGGGATCCCGGATCCTGGAGTTGTAGATCAGGTAGCTGTATTCCTTGCGCACGCAGGAGCCGATGGCGTTGAAGCCCTCATGGACCTCGAAGGCGTCGGAGACCACGATGTCCTCGGGCAGGTGCGTATTCAGGGCGTAGGGCAGACGATCCACCGGAATGCCGGAGTCGGTGCGGAAGTTCGCCACATAGCGACGGGCGTGAACTCCGGCGTCGGTCCTTCCGCAGCCGGTCATGTGAACCGGGTGACCAACCACCATAGCCGCCGCCTTCTCCAGCGTTGCCGCCACGGAAACGGCGTTCTTCTGAACCTGCCAGCCGTGATAGGCGGAGCCCTCGTATTTCAAAATCAAAGCAATGTTCTTCATAAATAAGAAGTAAGAGGTAAGAAGTAAGAAGTGATCGGTAGGAATGTCAGGAAAATCCTACTTCTTTCTTCTTACTTTTTACTTTCACAGTCCGAAGTGCCGCAAAACGATGACGGCTGCCAGCAGGAGGCCGCCTGCGAAAAAGGCGAAGAGGTCGAGCCGGGTGAAGCGGAGGACCTTCATGCGGGTGCGGCCCTCGCCGCCGTGATAGCAGCGGCATTCCATCGCCGTCGCCAGCTCGTCGGCCCTGCGGAAGGCGCTGACAAAGAGCGGCACCAGGATCGGGATCAGAGCCTTGGCCCGCCGGATGAGACTGCCGGTTTCAAAGTCCGCGCCGCGGGCCTTCTGGGCCGAGATGATCTTGTCGGTCTCCTCGATCAGCGTCGGGATAAAGCGCAGGGCGATGGACATCATCATCGCAAGCTCGTGCACCGGCACGTGAATCTTCTTGAGGGGGCTCAGAAGCCGCTCCAGCGCGTCGGTCAGGGCGATGGGCGAGGTGGTATAGGTCAGCAGGAAAGTGCCGCAGACCAGCAGCATGATCCGCAGGACCATGAAAAAGGCCGTTTTGATCCCCTCGGTATATATGTGGAAGATCCACCAGTCCAAGAGAAGGGTACCGCCCTTGGTATAGAACAGGTTGAGAACCGCGGTGAACAGGATGAAGATCAGCATGGGCTTGAGGCCCTTGACCATGGATTTGAAGGGAATGCGGGCCAGCCAGGTGACGGTCACCAGGAAGATGATGACAAGCGCTGCGCTGGCATAGGTACTGGCCAGGAAGACCGTCACTAAGTAGACGATGAGCAGCAGCAGCTTCGTCCGGGGATCCATACGATGAACGACGGTTTTTCCCGGGAAGTATTGCCCTAAGGTAATGTCCTTCAGCATCTGCGGCCCTCCTTCCGTTCGGCAAGGCGGGCAAGGGCATAGGGTACGGTGTAGACGTCCGCGGGCAGGTCGATGCCCCGCTCCCGCAGCAGGCGGAAGACTGTGGTGACCTGGGGAACGGAAAGGCCCATTTCCGTCAGCTCCTCGCTGTGTACGAAAACCTCCGCGGGCGTCCCGTCCATGGCGACGCCGGCGTGATTCATCACGATCAGACGGGAGCAGATCGCCGCCACCTCTTCCATGGCATGGCTGACCATGATCACGGCGGCGTTCTGGGCCCGCTGGTAGGCGCGGATATTCTCGAGCACGCTGTCCCGCCCCGCCGCGTCCAGTCCGGCGGTGGGCTCGTCGAGGATCAGCACGTCAGGCTCCATGGCGATGACGCCGGCAATGGCCACGCGCCGCTTCTGGCCGCCGGAGAGATCAAAGGGGGATTTCTCCAGCAGATCGTCGCCGATGCCGACAAAACCCGCAGCGCGGCGGACGCGGGCGTCCAGTTCATCGCCGCTGATCCCCTGGTTCTTGGGGCCGAAGGCGATGTCCTTCCAGCAGGTCTCCTCGAAAAGCTGATATTCCGGGTACTGGAATACCAGGCCCACCTTGCCGCGGACGGAATGGGTGAACTTTTTATCCTTCCAGATATTCTCTCCCTTGAACAGCACCTGGCCGGAGGTCGGCTTCAGCAGACCGTTCAAATGCTGGATCAGGGTGGATTTGCCGGAGCCGGTGTGGCCGATCAGGCCCACCAGCTCGCCGGGCCGGAAGCTGAGGTCGATGTCCTTAATCGCAACGTGCTCAAACGGGGTGCCGGCACTGTAGACGTGGGTCAAATTCTTGACTTCAATGATCGGAGTGGTAGGGTCCAATGAGGTATCCTCCTGTGAGAACGGCGCTCAGCCGTCCGCGTTCAAAGCATTGGCAATGGCTTCCGCGCATTCCTCCGGGGTCAGTGCGTCCAGCGGCACGTCCCAGCCGGACTGGCGGAGGCGGTAGAGGAGATCGGTGGTCTGGGGGACGTCCAGGCCGGCGCTGCGCAGAAGTTCAACCTGGGAGAAGACCTCCCGGGGACAGCCGTCAGCCAGAATACCGCCCTCGTGCATGACGATGACACGGTCAGCCTCGGCGGCTTCGTTCATGTGATGGGTAATCAGCACCACGGTGATCCCCCGCTCGCGGTTGAGCCGGGAAACCGTGGAAACCACCTCTTCCCTGCCCCTGGGATCCAGCATGGCGGTGGGCTCGTCCAGAACGATGCAGGCAGGCTCCATGGCCAGGACGCCCGCAATGGCAACGCGCTGTTTCTGGCCGCCGGAGAGCAGATGGGGCGCGTGCTCCCGGTACTCGTACATTCCCACCGTTCTCAGCGCGTCATCCACCCGGCGGCGGATCTCCGCGGAGGGAACGCCCAGGTTTTCCGGGGCAAAGGCCACGTCCTCCTCGACCACGTTGGCGACGATTTGGTTGTCGGGGTTCTGGAAGACCATTCCGATCTGACGGTGGATCTCCAGCAGCTTTTCTTCGTCGGAAGTGTCCAGTCCAGTGACCCAGACCTTGCCGCCGGAGGGCAGCAGGATCGCGTTGAAATGCTTTGCCAGGGTGGATTTCCCGCAGCCGTTCGGGCCGATGATCGCGGTAAAGCTGCCTTCGGCAATCTCGATATCCAGGTTTTCAAACACCGGCAGCGCCAGGCGCTCGCCGGAGGCGGGATATGTAAAAGATAGGTTTTCGGTTTGAATGATAGGTGTCATAAAAACTCCTTTTCGTTGAAAGTTGAAAGTGTAAAGTTGAAAGTGATTGGAGTTTTTCAGATCGCGATCTGAAAAGCACATTCATTTTCAATTTTCAACTTTCAAATTTCAATTTCCAGGCGCAATCCAGCGTCCCGTGGCGCCGCAGGGCAGGCAAAGGCCGGAAGCGCTGACAGGCAGGCCCAGCTCCTGGGCTTCGGTACGGCCGCCAAAGCGTTTGCCAAGAACGCTGTCGAGGACATAGCTCACGACGGAGGGAGCCAGGCCGGTGGTGTAGGAGTTCAGCAGCACGAAGAGCGGCCGGTCTGAAAGCACCTGACTGACCAGCTCCACGAAGGGATACAGGCTCGTCTCAAGCTTCCAGATCTCGCCGGAGGGCCCCCGCCCGTAGGAGGGCGGGTCCATGATGATGGCGTCGTAGCGCTTGCCCCGACGGATTTCCCGCTCCACGAATTTGCCGCAGTCGTCCACGATCCAGCGGATCGGCGCGTTTTCCAGGCCGGAGACCCGGGCGTTGTCCCGGGCCATCTGGACCATGCCCTTGGCGGCATCCACGTGGCAGACGGAAGCTCCGCCCACGGCGGCGGCCAAAGTCGCGCCGCCGGTATAGGCAAAGAGATTCAGCAGGTTGATCGGACGGCCCGCGCCGCGGACGGCGTCGATAATAAAGTCCCAGTTGACGGCCTGCTCGGGGAAAACGCCAGTATGCTTGAAGCTCATGGGCTTGATCAGAAAGCTCATCTCCCGGTAGTGCAGGGTCCAGTGCTCGGGCAGCTTGTGCGCTTCCCAGCGGCCGCCGCCGGTGTTGGAACGGGCATAGCGGGCGTCGTAGCGCCGCCAGCGCGGGTCGTCCTTCGGCGTCGTCCAGATGACCTGGGGATCCGGGCGGACGAGGATATAGCTGCCCCAGCGCTCCAGGCGCTCCCCGTCCGAGGCATCGATCACTTCATATTCTTTCCATTGGTTTGAGATCCACATAGTTTACACTCCGAAGCACAGGATTGTTGATCAGGGTTCGGGCCATGGCTCCGGGCCAGGCTCCGGGCCAGGCTCCGGTTCCGGCTCCGGTTCGGGTTCGGGTTCCGGCTCCAGGGAATCGATGGCATCCTGGACAGCCCGCTGGAGCTCCAGCAGGCGCTCGTGGCTGTGCGCGGTACAGACGTCAATGTGGTTGAGTTCCAATGCGTCAAGCAGGGTCGGATTGTCGTTTTCGCCATCCTTGAGCATATAGATTGTCTTCTTCTGGATGGAGTTCTCGGTAAATCTCTTCAGCTCGGGCACGAGCTCCGCCAGGGCCTTGAACTCGGCGCTGCTCACGATCTTGTTGTATGCGATGCAGTCGGCGGTGGCGCAGTAGCCCTTGCTGTCGTGGACGTCGGGATAGCACATCTGGAATTCAAACTCCAGGTGCGCCTCACAGGTGCTCTCGGGTACGTCGGAGGCAAAGAGCTTGATGGGGCGGGGGGTGCATTTTGCCCCGGCCAGCAGACCGGTCTGGCTGCAAACCTGCACGGAGACAAAGCGTTCGTCGTCCGGCTGTTTGAAGTCGCCGATCTCCTCCTGGGTCATGCCGTCCATCAGCTTGGTCATAACGGACTTCCACATGATGACCGAGGGATTGAGGTTGACGACCAGTTTGACCTCCTCCGGCTTGTCGTAACCGCACCAGACCGAAGCGGTGTACTTCGGCGTGAAGCCGGAGAACCAGCGGTCCCGGTTGCTGGAGGTGGTGCCGGTCTTGCCCGCCACCGGAACGCCGCCGAACTGGGCGTTGGTGCCGGTACCGTATTGACAGGCATAGCGCAGCATATAGACCATATACCAGGCGGCGTGGGCATTCATGGCTTCGTGGGTCTCCTGGGTATTGTCGATGATCACGTTGCCGTTGGCGTCCTCTACCTTGGTATAGGTCCGGGCCTTGCGGTAGATGCCCTGGTTGGGGAAGGTGGCGTATGCGGTGGCCATCTCGCGGATGGTCAGGCCGTGGGTGAGCTGGCCCATGCCGAGGGGAGCCAGATCGATATCGGTATAGCTTTTTCCGTTTCTTTCCTCGTATTCGACCAGACTCGTCAGCCCCAGCTTTTCCGTGGCGAACTTGTAGCTTTCCTCGGGGGTCACGTCAGACAGGACCTTGACGGCGATGGTGTTCAGCGACTGGGCGACGCCATTGTTGACCAGCATCCAACCGCTGTATTTGCGGTTCTCATTCTGGGGCCAGTCCTTGCCGTTGAGTTTCATCAACGGGGAATCCTCGTAGGCGGAGCCCGGCGTGATCACGCCCAGCGCCAGGCCGGGGCCGTAAACCGTAAGAGGCTTGATGGAAGAGCCCGGGGACAGCTTGCTCATGGTGGCGCGGTTCAGAGTAAAGCTGCCTTCCTTCTCTCCGACGCCGCCTGCCATGGCTACAATATCTCCGCTTTCATTGTCGATCACAACAATGCCGGACTGGAGCTGCTGCGAGGAATAGGTCTTCGGTACGTTCTCCACGTCCTGATAGACCTCATCCACCTTGGCCTGCGCCTCTACATCCAGGGTGGAATAGATGCGGAAGCCGCCGGTGGTGACCATCTGGTTCGCGGCGTCATAGGTGATGCCCTTCAGCTCCGCCAGGTCGTTGCTGACGTCCCGGATCACGGTGTCTTCAAAGTAGGAGTAGTAGTCCTTCTTTTCGACGACAAACTGATTCTGTGTTCCGCACTGCGGGCAGCTATAGTAGTCTCCGTCGGCCTGGAATTTGCTGATGGTCCCCTCAAAGCCGCATCCCGAGCAGGTAAACTTCTGGGTCGTGGCGGAGCCCCGTTTGAACACGAGTTCCTGGTCGCAGATGGCCTCATAGCTGTCGCGATCCGGAATATAGCCCTGCTCAAACATCTGCTGCAGAATGGTCTGGGTCCTGTATTCATTGTTTTCGGGGTGGTAATAGGGATCGTAGCGGGAGGGGTTGTTGGTGATGCCGATGATGCAGGCGCATTCCTTTGTGGTGAGCTCATTCAGCTCCTTGCCGAAGTAAACATAGGCTGCGCTTTTGATGCCGTAGGCGCGTTCACCCAGGTAGATGGTGTTGAGATACCAGGTGATGATCTCCTCTTTGGTGTAGTTCTTTTCAAAATCGAGCGCCTTGAAGATCTCCATCAGTTTCCGGCGGACTGTGACATCCTTCTCGCCGGTCAGATTTTTAATGAGCTGCTGCGTCAGGGTGGAGCCGCCGTACCGGGAGCCGCCGATGAACATATTGGCAGACGCCGCCAAAGTGCGCATCCAGTCCACACCGTCGTGTTCCCAGAAGCGCTTATCCTCGATGGCGACGGCCGCGTTGATCATATCCGTCGGGATCTCCTCGTAGTTGACCCAGATGCGGTTTTCGCTGGCAAAGAGCTGTCGGATCTCCTCGTACTCCCCTGTCTCCGGATTTTTGGCCAGGATGAAGGAGGACTGGTTGAGCTTGACGCCGTCCAGATCGTAATGGGCGATGGGCTTGATATCCTCGTCGATGTAGGCCAATCCCTGTTCGTAGACGCGGACTGCGGCGACGCCGCCGACGATGCCGAGAAACAGGCTGACCACCAGCAGTGTCGCGATCACGCGCCAAAGAATATGAATGACCATCCCGGTCAGCGTCCGCTGCCGGGGATCCGGGACTTTTTTCCGTTTGATCGTTTTTTCCTGTTCCATGCGTTTTCCTCCACGCAGCAAAGCCGCGGTGAATTAGGCGTTTTTCCTTCAGTGGGTGCTTGGGCCCAAATTATCAACATATAATATACAACATTTGCCTATGGTTTGTCAAATAGAATGCCCGTATCCGGGATAAGTATTTACCGAAAATTCACAAACGCAAAGAAGCGGACCCATGTAAGTCATACATGGATCCGCTCTTTTGTCGGTTTTTACACGCGCTCCTTGACCTTGGCAGCCTTGCCCAGACGATCGCGCAGGTAGTAGAGCTTGGCCCGGCGGACCTTGCCGCGACGGACGGTCTCAACCTTGACGATGTTGGGAGCGTGGATGGGGAACACCTTCTCGCAGCCCACGCCGTAGCTCAGGCGACGGACGGTGAAGCTCTCCTCGATGCCGCCATGCTTCTTGGCAACGACGGTACCTTCAAAAACCTGGACTCTCTCGCGGGAGCCTTCTTTGATTTTGACGTGCACACGAACGGTGTCGCCTACCCGAACGACGGGCAGCTCTTCCTTCATGTACTGGCTGGTAAGAGCCTTCATGAGATCCATGATCTTGTCCTCCTTTTTATTTGGGCGTTCATGTCACTGGAAATGCCGCTGCGCTCTCGCGCCGGCTGTGCAGAGGACCGCTCCATTCTCAGGCCGCACTATTATAGCACATATATTTCAAAATGCAAGTGTTTTTTTATTATTTTTTTAAAGAAATCGCGGGGCCTGCGCCCCGCGATTTCTGTTTTTGCATTATTTCGCAGCCAAATAGGCGGCGGCGGAGTTGCCGTAAGTCAGCAGGGCGTTGGCCAGGTCAGTCTTCAGCTGATTGGTGCCGTCGCGGATCTCGCCCACGTAGGCCTCCACGGACCAGGTCCGGGTGTTGCCCGTCTC